>JAYQVF010000038.1:0-20328 GCA_038148335.1 Alphaproteobacteria bacterium
ACAAGGGCGAGATCGTGATCGCCGACGACGGCGGCGGCGACGAACTCGTCTACTAGCTAATCCTGCATGTCGGCGACGGCGGTCGCGCCGGGCAGGATTGCCGCCGACTCCTTTTCCAGCGCCTTGTAGTCGCTGTACATCAGCCGTTCCATGTAGATCGCGTGCTCGCCGATCGAAATGTCATCGTTGCCTGCGGCCAGCGCGTCAAGAATGCCGTCGGCGACGTCGGCCGGATCGAGTTTATCGTCCATATCGAGCATGCCAACCATCGGCGTATCAGTGGTTGCGGGAAACGCCGCCATCACGTGCGTCCCCTGGGCCGCCAACTCGGCCCGCACGCCCTGGGTCATGATCCAGGCCGCCGACTTCGACGCACAGTAGGAGCCGGCAAAAGGCACGCAGACCCGGGCCGCTTCGGACAGGACATTGACGATCGCACCGCCACCGTTGGCCTTGAGCACTGGCGCGAAGGCCCTGCACATGATCAACGAGCCCCAATAGTTGACGTCCATTTCACGCCGCGCCGCTCTGAGGTCGGGCGCGGCGATCAGACCGGCCAGCCCGAAGATCCCTGCAGAATTGATGAGCAGGGTTGCATCGGATGCCGCACGTGCCGCCTTAGCCGCTGCGGCCTCGTCGGTTACATCGACAGCGACTGGTTCGACACCCGCAAGGCCCGACATGTCCGCACCGGGCAGATCGGCGGCGTAGACCTTTCCTGCGCCACGCGCGAGCAGGCTCGCGCATAGCTTGCGCCCGATGCCCCCTGCCGCGCCGGTAACCACTGCAATGCTGCCGTCGATCTTCATACGATCCTCCCTGATGGCCTTTGCGGCCGCGCCGAACGTCGGGCCGTCTCGGTATGCGGCTATGGTAGGGGGGTCGTGCACCGCAGGGAAGGAATGGCGTCCCCAAGGGGAATCGAACCCCTGTTTCCGGCGTGAGAGGCCAGCGTCCTAACCGCTAGACGATGGGGACAGCGGCGGCACGGGCGCCAAAGTGGAATGCGCGGCTGCTGCTGTCAAGGGCGCCGAGAGCACGGGCACGGCACTAGCCCAGATGGCGAAGAATCTCCGCGGCGGCCTTTGCGACCTGGGCCGGTGGCGCCGTGCCGGGACCTACACAGAAGTCGCCTCGCGCCTTGGCCGATGGCAGAAACTTCTGGAACCACTCCGGTCCGATCACCGGCACCTGGACCTTGGCAACCCGGGCACCGCTGTCGTGCCTCAACGCGGCGTTCAGCGCGACATGATAGGTGCGGCACGCCTTGAGCAGCTCCACCGTCTTGTCGTGAAGCTGATCGGCGGTCGGCAAGCCGTTGTTGCGGGCGTGCTTCGCATCGCGCGTGAACCACGGAAAGAACAGATGTTGATCGCGGGCGAGATGCCACAGGATGTTCAACTGGCTTCCGATCTGGTCGACCTTGATGCGGGGCGCGTGATGCTCCTGCAGCGCCTTTTCGGTTTCTTCGTCGTACTCGTTGAGCATCTCGACATAGAGGGCGCGGACACGCTCCGGCGCCTTGATCGCCACTTCGATCGCGCAGTGAGCGCCCGTCATCGACCCCCATAGATCGAAACTGCCGATGCCCAACGCGTCGAGCGTCCGCAGTACCGCATCGGCGAAATAGCCCATATCGGTTTCGTCATGGGCCGGTGCCGCCGAGTCCCCCATGCCGAGCAGGTCGGGCGCAACGATTTGGCGCCTTTCGCCCAGAATGTCGATGAGCGGCACGATCGAGTGCGCCGACGTCGGCCCTGGATGAAGCATCACAAGGGGTACGTCGTCCGGTGCCCCTTTGTGGCGGTAGTGAACCTGGCCCTCGTCGATGTCGACGAATCCCCGTTTGACGGTCATGACGTCCCTCCCCTGCGTTGTCGATTATGCGCTGCCTGTCGCCCGCGTCGAGTCAGCCGCGCCACGCGCGCAGGCAACAAACCGATCGACATCCGCATCCTTGGTGGAAAAAGCGGTCACCAAGCGCACGACCCCATCCTGCGGATCGCCCCACGGATGGAACAGGAACCCGTCGGCCCGAAGCGCCTCATTCACCTGTTTCGGCAGCCGGATG
Organism: Alphaproteobacteria bacterium; assembly: GCA_038148335.1. GTDB lineage: Bacteria > Pseudomonadota > Alphaproteobacteria > SHVP01 > SHVP01 > CALJDF01. Next base: position 2,072 of record JAYQVF010000038.1, read on the forward strand.
AAGATCTCATTGGCCTGCAGCGGATGGAGTAGCGCCACACCAGGCAGGTCCTCCAATCCGGCGACCAGCCGCGCCGCAGTCGCATTGGCCCGGGCCGCATTGCGACGCCACACGTCGTCGGACACGTATGCCAGGAGCTGCGCCGACAGGAATCGCATCTTCGAAAACAGGTGTCCGGCACGCTTGCGCAGGAAGGGCATTCGCTCGGCCAGCGCCGAGTCGAAGAACACGACCGCTTCGGCCGCCATGGCGCCGTTCTTGGTGGCGCCGAACGACAGCACGTCAACGCCGGCACGCCAGGTCGCATCGGCAAAACTGCACCCGAGATGGACGACGGCATTGGCGATCCGCGCACCGTCAACGTGAAACCGGACGTCATAGTGGCGACTCAGATCGCCGATGGCCCGCAGTTCATCGATGCAGTAAACGGTGCCAACCTCCGTCGCCTGACTCACCGACACTGCGGCGGGTTGGGCGTTGTGGAAGCCATGCGGCGTGGCATGGGCCAGCCGGGCCTCGAGATCCTCTGCCCAAATCTTGCCGTCAACGCCGGGCATGGCAACTACCTTGGCGCCCCCGGTAAAGAACTCTGGCGCGTTACACTCATCGACAGCGATGTGGGCAGCGGCATGGGCATACAGGGCGCCATAAGGTGGCACCACGTTGGCCAACGACAGTGCGTTCGCCGCCGTTCCGGTAGCCACCGGCCAGACAACGACCTCGCGTTCGAAAAGGTCGGCAAATGCCCGCTGCACGCGAATCGTCCATTCGTCGTCACCATAGGCTGCGGCAGCCCCGATGTTGGCCTCGGCCACTGCGGCCATGACTTCGGGGCAGGCGCCCGAGACGTTATCGCTGCGAAAGTCCATCAGACGACGAGCATCTTGAGGGGGCGAAAGCCGGCGCCGACGGGGTCGACCATGAATGCCATCGTTCGACCGGCAACCCCATCATGCACTCCGGTAATCAGCCAGATCAGGTCGGGCTCCCAGATCGAGGCGCGGTCTGTTTCCGACGGTGACGGTTCCCCTCCAGGGTGAGAATGAAACACGCCAATGACGCGCTCGCGGCGCTCGCGGGTCTGCCGCTGCAAACGCAAGCGCAAGCCTGGATCGACTTCGAATCTACGTCTCGGTTCCGCCGCAATGTTGCGGCTTACATGCACTTCGGTGACGGTGAGCGACGCGCCTTGCTTTCGCCCGACCAGCAGCCCACAGGCTTCATCCGGATCACAGCGCGCCGCTGCCACCTCAATATCACGCAGCAGTGCAGGTGCAATCTTGACGGTCATGGCTGGACGAGGTCGATGGCCCCGCGGATACGGCCACGTGAGGCATCGACGATCACGAGCCGCTCGCGCCCGTCCGGCAACCGGTAGCGCAGGATCACCTGATCGCCGTCGGCGGCCATACCGACAACTTCGCCTGCCGGTACATCTATCTCGACCTCATAGGGCTTCGCCCGCTGCGCCATGTCTTGCGTACGGTTTATGATCGTGACCACGATGACGATGACCGCAGCGACGATCATGACGCCCATGATGATGACGAGGGCTTTCAGCGCTCTCACGGATCGACAGTTCCCGACCTGGAATGAAAAAAAATATGCGCGCTGAGACCTTTTCCGAATCGGCCAGGCAACGCAAGTGTGTTGTGCCGCCCAAAGCCGAGGGCAAGAGGCTCGATCAGGTCCTGGCCATCGTGTTCGACGACCTGTCGCGCTCGCGCATCAAGACCCTGATTGTCGAAGGCAATGCTCGCGTGGAGGGCGTCGTGCAGCGCGATCCGGCTGCCAGAGTCCGCGCCGGAACCGCGCTGTCGCTTGCCGTGCCGGCAGCCGCCGAAGCAACGCCGCCCGGTCAGGCCATGGAACTGGCGGTCGTTTATGAAGACGCAGACCTGATCGTCATCGATAAGCCGGCCGGCCTGGTTGTACACCCCGGGGCAGGCAACGCCGATCAGACGCTGGTCAACGCCCTGATAGCTCATTGCGGTGCCAGTCTGTCCGGTATTGGCGGGGTCAAACGACCCGGCATCGTGCACCGCCTCGATAAGGACACCAGCGGCCTCCTGGTCGCCGCCAAGAACGACGCTGCACATAACGGGCTGGCAGCACAGTTCTCGGCGCACACCGTAACACGTGCGTACAGGGCGGCTGTTTGGGGCATCCCCCGGCCCAAGGACGGTACCGTCCGCGGCAACATCGGGCGCAGCCAACGCAACCGCAAAAAAATGGCAGTCGTCGGTGAAGGCCGGGGCAAGGTTGCAGTGACCCACTACCGTACACTGCGCCGTTTCGACAGTACCTCTGCGCTGGTGGAGTGCCGTCTTGAGACCGGCCGTACGCACCAGATCCGCGTCCACATGAGCCATATCGGCCATCCGATCATCGGGGACACGACCTATGGCCGAAGCCGTGGGCTAAAACCGCCGATCGCCCGCCAGGCGCTGCATGCCGGAATCCTCGGTTTCCAGCACCCCTCGACCGGCAAGAGCCTTACCTTCGAGAGCGAACTTCCCAGTGATTTCAAAGGGTTGCTGGATTGGCTGGAACATTGCCAAAATGTAATATCCGAGTATTGAACTTGGTTATTGGCGTTCCCATTTAAAGTACACGGTGCCGTACCCCTTGGGAGGAGTGCGGCGATGCATGAGGGGAAAATGACTGCAAGAATGTCAACAATTCCGACCGTCGCCGGCGAGGGGAGCCTTTCCTCGTATCTGGCGGCGATCCGCAGGTTCCCGATGTTGGACCCCGATCAGGAGTTCATGCTGGCAAAGCGCTGGCGGGAGCACGGCGACACCGACGCGGCCCACCAACTGGTGACGAGCCACTTGCGTCTGGTGGCCAAGATCGCCATGGGCTATCGCGGTTATGGACTACCGGTCAGCGAGCTGATCTCCGAGGGCAATGTCGGCATGATGAAGGCCGTCAAGCGGTTCGATCCCGACCGCGGCTTCCGCCTCGCGACCTACGCCATGTGGTGGATCCGCGCCTCGATCCAGGAATACATCCTGCACAGCTGGTCGCTCGTAAAGATGGGCACCACTGCCGCGCAAAAGAAATTATTCTTCAACCTCCGCAAGATCAAAGGACAGATCAACGCGCTAGAGGAAGGCGACCTACACCCGGACAACGTCAAGACGATCGCGGATCGACTGAACGTCTCGGAGGAGGAAGTCATCAACATGAACCGACGCCTGTCGGCTGGCGATCATTCCCTCAATGCACCGATGCGAATCGACGGCGACGGTGAATGGATGGACTGGCTCGAGGACGACTCGCCCAGCCAGGAGACCATGCTGGCGGAATCGGAGGAATTCGAAAACCGTCGCGTGCTGCTGCAGGACGCCCTGAAGACGTTGAACGAGCGAGAACAGCACATCCTGACCGAACGCCGGCTCAAGGATGAACCGTCAACGCTTGAGGAACTGTCGCAGGAATACGACATCAGCCGCGAGCGCGTCCGTCAGATCGAGGTTCGCGCCTTCGAGAAGCTGCAAAAAGCGATGCGCAATGCCGCGATCGAGCAGCGCCTTGCCGTAGGCCCGACCGACTAGACCTCGTAGCAGCGTCAGTCCCGGAATGGATCGTGCACGAGGACGGTATCCTCGCGCTCGGGACTGGTAGACAGGAGCGCCACAGGCGCCTCGATCAGTTCCTCAACCCGCCGGATGTACTTGATCGCCGTCGCCGGCAGCGCCGCCCAGGTGCGCGCGCCGCGAGTCGACTCTTGCCAGCCTTCCAGCGTTTCGTAGATCGGCTCCACGTTCGCTTGCGCGGACATTCCCGCCGGAAAGTGCGACAGTTCGTCACCTTCTAGACGATAGCCGACGCAAATCCGGATTTCGGGAAGACCGTCGAGAACGTCCAGCTTGGTCAGTGCAATCCCGTCGATCCCACCCGTCTTCACGGCCTGGCGGACCAGCACCGCATCAAACCAGCCGCAGCGACGCGCCCGCCCGGTAACGGTGCCGAATTCGTGCCCGCGCTCGCCCAGGAGCTTTCCAACCGCATCGTCCAGTTCCGTCGGGAAGGGCCCGGCCCCGACGCGAGTGGTGTACGCCTTGGTGATGCCGAGAACGTAGCCAACGGCACCTGGACCAACGCCCGATCCAACCGCAACCTGACCGGCCAGCGTGTTGGACGAAGTGACAAACGGATATGTGCCGTGGTCGTTGTCGAGCAGCGCTCCCTGCGCGCCTTCGAAGAGAATCCGGCGACCTTCGGCGCGAAACTTCTCGAGCTCAAGCCAGACCGGTTTGGCGAACGGCAGAATCTTCGGTGCGACCTCGTGCAGGGCGGCGCGGATTTCTCCTTCGTCGACTTCGGGCTTGCCGAATCCTGCGCGCAACGCGTTGTGGTGTACCAGCAGGGCACGAATCTTGTCGTCAAGCACCGCCGGGTCCGCGAGATCGCAGACACGAATCGCCCGGCGCCCCACCTTGTCCTCGTAGGCGGGACCGATGCCACGGCGCGTCGTGCCGATGTTCGTCCCGGAGTTCGAGTCCTCTCGTGACGCATCGAGTTCCCGATGCACCGACAGAATCAGCGTTGTGTTCTCGGCAACCGCAAGGTTCGCTGGGCTGATCTCGACGCCTTGTCCGCGCAGAGTCTCGATCTCCTTAAGCAGAGCCCAGGGGTCGAGGACGACCCCGTTGCCGATGATCGAATATTTGCCGCCGCGAACGACACCCGAGGGCAGCAGGCTCAATTTGTAGGTAACCCCGTCAACGACAAGCGTATGACCGGCGTTGTGTCCACCCTGAAAACGCACCACGACGTCGGCGCGCTGCGAGAGCCAATCCACGATCTTGCCTTTGCCCTCGTCGCCCCACTGAGAGCCCACCACCGCGACGTTCGCCATTAGTCCTGCCCGCGTTTCTTTTCGTTGTCGTGACCGAGCGACACCACTTCGGCGCCGCGCAAAATATGGGTGCAGCCGAGGCGGCGCGCTGCCGACTCGTCACCGGCATCAAAGCCGCGCAATGTCCGCCAACCCTCAACGTGCAGACGATGGCAGGCGTCGAAGCCCTCTGACGCGGCGACGTAGACCAATGGCCCGGCGTCACGCCGCGGTACTGCACGTCGCAAGGAATCGAGATAGACCGAAAAGCCAGTCGCCGGCTCGCCGCCTTCCAGGGTGTAGCGGCCCCCGCGGCCGAGTTCGCCACGGACGTTGCGGGCAAACACCGAGAAGCTGATGCCGCTGTGATACTCGAAGCCGCGATATTCCGTGGGGTCGAGAGTCAGCGCCACGTCGTCCAACGTTTCGCGCACTATGTCGACCAAATTGGCGACCGCATCCACCAGACCGGCGCTTTCGCTTGGCAGCCGAAGTGCTTTCAGCTTTTTCAGCGCCGTATCGGCCGGACCGGTCGCGTCGAGCATCCGGGTGAGGAATCCCTGACGGTCAACATCTTCGAAAGGTGCCAGCGCGGCCGCGTCTTTGCGGTCCAGCGCGTCGCGCAAGCGCTCAAGTCGGCCGGTATCGATACCGAGATCTTTGGCTACCGTACCCATGAGATGCGGCAGGGTGATATCGACGGAAAGGTCCCTGACCCCGGCACCACGCAATGCTTCCACCGCAAGAACGATCGCCTCGAGATCGGCGTCAAGACTGTCGGACCCGATCAGTTCAAAACCCGCCTGGGCGAATTGGCGTTCCGGACGCAGTTGGGTGCCGCGAGTACGCAGTACTTGACCGGCGTAGGAAAGACGAAGCGGCCGCGGCCAGTCGCGCAACCGCGTCGCGGCGATTCGCGCGACCTGTACCGTCATGTCGGCACGAACGCCGAGCATGCGCTGCGATTGCGGGTCCATGACGCGGAAGGTTTGCTGCGCAAGCGCCGCACCCGGGCCGTCGAGGAGACTGGCCTCAAACTCGATCAGGGGCGGTTTCACGCGTTCGTAGCCGTAGGCACGAAAGACTGCGATGAGACTGTCGATGACGGCGGCCTCGTTGTCCGCGTGCGGCGGCAGGTCGTCGGCCAGCCCCGCGGGCAGCAGCGCCTTGTTGGAATCAGATGCCATGGCGGGCGAAGTCTACAGCGCGCCCGGCCGTTTGTCCGGACGGCGAGACTCCTAGTTGAAGCGCAGCGCCTTGGCGGCGTTGACCAAGGGGAGCGCCCGGATCTTGGCCAGGACGGCTTCCGCCACCGGTTCGTCGGTGGCGATCAGCGACATCGCTTCGCTCCCCGGCGCCTTGCGACCCAGGTGAAAGGTCGCGATGTTGACACCGGATTCTCCCAGTTCGGAGCCCAACCGGCCGATGAAGCCGGGCAGATCGTCGTTGGTCACGAACAGCGTATTCGGAGCGAGCTCGGCCTCGATGTCGATCCCGTTGACGTGAACGATGCGTGGATTGGCGTCGGCGAAGAGCGTTCCCGCCACGATCTGCTCGGACTCCTCGCTGCTCACCGTCAAGCGAATCAGCGAATGATATTCTGCACTGCGTTCGTTGGTTGCCTCGGTGACGTCGATGTCACGCTCCCGGGCGATCACGGGCGCATTTACCATGTTGACGCTGTCCATCTGCGGTTGCAGCAACCCCTCGAGGACGACGGCAGTCAACGGACGCGTATTGAGAGATGACACCTGGCCCTCGTAGTCGATCCTCACCTTCTTGATGCCGGAGTCGACGAGCTGGCCCAGGAAGCTGCCAACCTGTTGCGCAAGCTTCAGGTAGGGTCGCAGCTTTGGCGCATCCTCGGCACTGATCGACGGCATGTTGAGGGCGTTGGTAACGGAGCCAACTGTCAGGTAATCGGCCATCTGCTCCGCAACCTGAATCGCGACGTTTTCCTGCGCCTCATTGGTCGACGCCCCGAGATGGGGTGTCGCGATCACCTCTTCCATGCCGAACAGGTTGTTTTCGCGCGCCGGCTCCTCGAGGAACACGTCGAGGGCGGCGCCAGCTACCTTGCCCGCCTCGATGGCCGCCTTGAGATCTTCTTCTACGACGAGACCACCACGCGCGCAGTTGATGATGCGAACGCCGTCTCGCATTTTCGCGATGGCATCCTTGTCAATGAGATTGCGCGTCGCCTCGGTCAGCGGTGTGTGAAGCGTGATGAAATCGGCGCGTGCCAGCAAGTCCTCAAGGTCGACCTTTTCGACCCCGAGGTCTGCGGCGCGGTCTGGCGACAGGTACGGATCGTAGGCGACGACCTTCATCTTCAATCCCTGGGCGCGATCGGCCACGATCGAACCGATATTGCCGCAACCGATCAGGCCGAGGGTCTTGCCGTAGACCTCGACGCCCATAAAGCGGGATTTTTCCCACTTGCCCGCATGCGTGGACGTGTTCGCCGCAGGAATCTGGCGGGCAAGCGACAACATCATCGCAATCGCGTGCTCCGCCGTCGTAATGGAATTTCCGAAGGGCGTGTTCATCACAATGACGCCGCGCGCGGTCGCTGCGGGCACGTCGACGTTATCGACGCCAATCCCGGCGCGACCGATCACCTTGAGGTTCTTCGCCGCGTCAAGGACGGCTTCCGTGACCTTGGTCGAGGAGCGAATTGCAAGCCCATCGTAATCGCCGATACAAGCGATCAGTTCCTCCGGCTTCATGCCGACTCTTTCGTCGACCTCTACGCCGCGCTCCTGAAAAATGCGTGCGGCTTCCGCGCTGAGTTTGTCGGAAATCAAGATTTTCGGCATGAAACGCTCCTAGGCGTCGGCAGATTTGACAGAAGCAAAGGCCCAGTCGAGCCATGGGGTGAGTGCCTGAAGATCGCTCTTCTCGACGGTCCCGCCACACCAGATACGCAGGCCCGGCGGCGCGTCGCGGTAGGCATCGACATCGAAACCCACGCCTTCGGATTCGAGCAAAGCAGCGACCTTTTTGGCGGCCGCGGCTTGGCTCTTTTCGTCAAGTGCCGCGAACCATGGATCGACGATCTTGAGGCATACCGAGGTACGCGACCGGATCGCCGGAGTTTCGGCGAGGAATTCGACCCAATCGGTCTTGGCGACCCAGTCCTCCAGAACTCCAAGATTGCGCGTGGTGCGTGCAATCAGCTCCTTGAGACCACCGATCGCCGCAACCCAGTTCAGGGCATCGATCGCGTCCTCGACGCACAGCATCGACGGTGTGTTGATCGTCGCACCTTCGAAGATCGCCTCATCGAGCTTCCCGGACTTGGTCATCCGGAAGATCTTCGGCATCGGCCACGCCGGTTTGTAGCTTTCCAGGCGCTCAACGGCGCGTGGCGACAGGACCAGCATGCCGTGAGCCGCCTCGCCGCCTAGCACTTTTTGCCACGAGTAGGTGACGACATCGAGCTTGTCCCAGGGCAGGTCGTAGGCGAAGACGGCCGAGGTGGCATCGCAAATTGTCAACCCCTGACGATCCGCCGCGATCCAGTCTCCGTCAGGAACACAGACGCCAGACGTTGTCCCGTTCCAAGTGAACACAACATCGCGACCAAAGTCGACCTCGCCCAGGTCGGGAAGCGCGCCATAGCCAGCCTCCAATGTACGGACATCGGTCAGCTTGAGCTGTTTGACGACATCGGTGACCCAGCCCTGCCCGAAACTTTCCCAAGCCAGGAGGTCGACACCGCGGGCGCCGAGCAGTGACCACAAGGCCATCTCGACCGCGCCGGTATCCGATGCCGGGACGATGCCGATGCGATAGCCCTCCGGTACGCCGAGAAGCTCCCGGGTTTGCCTGATGACAGCTTGGAGGCGCGCTTTTCCGGCCTTCGAGCGGTGGGAACGGCCAAGGCAGGCATCACGCAGAACGTCGACGGACCAGCCGGGACGTTTGGCGCAAGGACCGGATGAGAAGAGGGGGTTGGCCGGACGGCCATTGGGACGCGAAAGTGCGCTAGTCATTTACCTATCCCTTCCAGAATAGCGCAACCCGTTGGGGGGTCGTGGCCCGCCGCGGGGTATATGATTCGGCGCGGGCGTTGTCAACGCAGGTTCATCAAAGGTTGCTAGAATCGCTGTTGTCTTGGGCGCGCCCTGATGGAATCATCTCCTGACAGGGCTGGGCGTGACATAAAATAGGTAGTGCAACTCATGCCGCGAAAGACTTTTGCGGGGTACCTGGCCGCAGCATTGGTCGTCATCGGCTTAGGCGCCGCACCGGCACGCGCCGGTGAGAAGGTCGCCATTGCATCGCCGCAACCCGCCGCCGAGGCGCTCAAGAGTGGCTTGGCCGTCAAGTACTTCATCGACCGCTTCAATCATATTGACGAAGTGATCAACGCATCGACATGGATGAAGCCCGTGCGCGGCGAACCCCTGCCGATGCTCAACTACAATGTCGGCGCCGGGCCGGTCCTGACCAACAAGAACGACGATCTGGTTGGCGCGTTGATCCAGGGCTACATCAAGCTCGACCAGACCGGCACCTATCTGTTCACCGTCCAGCACAACGACGGGGTGCGCGTTTGGATTGGGGAGACAATGATCTATGACTCTCCCTACGTGACGCCGGACCTGTGGTCGCCAAATCTGGAGGTCGATGTGGCCGAGCCCGGTTGGTACCCAGTCCGCATGATCTACTACGAAAAGAAGAGCACCTCGACATTGGAGATGCACTGGCAGCCACCCAACGCCAGCAGCTTCGAGTTCGTGCCGGCCTCGGCCTTCTCTCATATTCCGGGCGAAGACGACCAGACGAGCTAGGCACCACGCACTGAACGACCTACTTGAGCCCCGCCGCGCGCGGGGTTCTTGTTCTCTAGTGCCGCACCGTGTGGCTGTGATCGAGAGGCCCATGCCCTGCGCCGAAACCAGGCGCTGTGCGAATTGCAGCGGCAACATAGTCGCGCGCTCGGGCAACGGACGCCGGAACGGTCATGCCCTGCGCCAGGCCGGCCGCAACGGCCGAAGCTAACGTACATCCTGTCCCGTGGGTGTGTTTGGTCGCGATCCGCACCGATTCGAAGGTCTCGTCACCGTTCGGACCGAAGAGCATGTCCAGCAGATGATCTCCTGGGAGATGTCCTCCCTTGAGAAGGACGTAGGTGGCGCCCAGCGCCATCAGGTCGTCGCGCGCGGCCGCCATGTCCTCCACCGTGCGGATTGGGCGGCCGACGAGTAGTTCCGCCTCGGGCAGATTCGGGGTGAGCACCGTCGCGCGAGGCACCAGCAGGGTCCGCAGGGTCGCTGCCGCATCGTCGGAGATCAGGGCATCGCCACTTTTTGCCGCCATGACCGGGTCGACGACCAGCGGCAACCCTGGCGCACGCTTGGACAGAACCCCAGTCACCGTCTCGATGATCGCGGCGTTGTGGAGCATGCCCGTCTTGCCCGCGTCCGCGCCAAGATCCTCTAGGACGACCTCCATCTGTTGCGCGACAAAGGCTGGCGGCACCTCGTAGATGCCATGCACGCCAAGCGTGTCCTGGGCAGTGAGTGCGGTGATTGCCGTCATGGCAAAGGCGTCGAGGGCGGTGATTGCCTTGATGTCGGCCTGAATGCCGGCACCCCCACCGGAATCCGATCCGGCTATGACCAAGACCCGGCCCTTCATCAGAACCTATGTCGCAGCGCGCTCGACCGCCGCGCTCAGATCGTCGACCACACTGGCGACGAGAGAGGGATCGAAGCCCTCAGCCATGACGCGCACGACGGGCTCCGTTCCGGACTTGCGAACCAGGACGCGGCCCTTGTCGCCGAGTCGGCTCTCGGCTTCCGCAATGGCATCCCGGAGGCCGCCGCTCTCCAGCAACACTGAGCCTTTGACGCGAACGTTGCGCAGAAGCTGCGGCACGGGCTCGAACAACCTGCCGACTTCGCTGACCGGACGGCCAGCATCGGCGACCAGGGCCAGGACTTGCAGCGCGGCGAGCAAGCCGTCGCCGGTGGTCGCGTAATCCGACAGGATGATGTGGCCGGATTGTTCGCCGCCAAGATTGATGTCGGCCGCGCGCATCTGCTCCAGCACGTAGCGGTCGCCCACCTTGACACGGTGCATGGCAAGGCCCTTTTCCTTGAGGAAGAGTTCCAGGCCAAGGTTCGACATGACCGTCGCGACGACGGCGTTGCCGCGCAGCCTGCCACTGCCATGTAGCCGGGTTGCGATCATCGCCATGACCTGATCGCCGTCCAACACCTGCCCTTTTTCGTCGACAATGACGACGCGGTCGGCATCGCCGTCGAGCGCGACGCCGATGTCCGCGCCGTGGGCCACAACCTGCTCGCAAAGCGCGCCCGGAGAAGTCGATCCGCAGTTCTTGTTGATGTTCATCCCATCGGGACGAACCCCGATCGAAACGACTTCGGCGCCCAGTTCCCACAACACGGTGGGCGCAACCTTGTAGGCCGCGCCATTGGCGCAGTCGACGACGACCTTGAGGGCGTCGAGCGTCCGGCTGCTCGAATAGGTACCTTTGATGAACTCAATATAGCGCCCGCCAGCGTCCTCAAGCCGTTGGGCGCGGCCGAGCCGCGCAGAGGACACGAGGTCAGGCACCCCTTCCATACGCCGCTCGATGCGAAGTTCATCCTCGTCGGACAGCTTGTAACCGTCGGGACCGAACAGCTTGATGCCGTTATCTTCGAATGGGTTGTGCGAGGCTGACAGCATAACGCCAAGGTCGGCACGCAAACTGCGTGTCAGCATGGCCACCGCCGGAGTCGGCATCGGACCGACCAGAATCACGTCCATACCCACCGACGTAAAGCCGGCCGTCAGAGCTGGCTCGAGCATGTAGCCTGAGAGGCGCGTATCCTTGCCAATCAGGACCCGGTGACGGTGGTCGCCACGGTAGAACTCGCGACCGGCGGCCATTCCGAGGCGAAGCGCCATTTCCGCGGTCATCGGCGCCTCGTTGGCAGTGCCGCGTATGCCGTCAGTGCCGAAGTACTTGCGTTGCATCCCGATGTGGCCGTTCTGTTTCCAGCCTCATGGAATCACATTCGCCGGCCGAAGTCTCGCTTTCCAAGCCATCAACAGTTGCTGCGAAGTATTTCAGCGACCGAGATGAGACCACACGGCCAGCGCCTGGCGAGTCTCGGCGACATCGTGCACCCGCAGCAATTGGATGCCTCGGTCGACGCCATGCAGCGCTGCGGCCAGCGAGCCAGGGAGACGGCTGTCAGCGGGGGCTTCCCGATCAATCCTGCCGATGAAACTCTTGCGGGAGGCGCCGAGCATGACCGGGCAACCGAGCCCGTGGAGAATTGCGACATCGCGCATTAGAAGGCCAATGTGGACGTCGTTCTGGCCGAAGCCGATCCCGGGATCGACCGCAATCTTGTTCGGCGCAATGCCGCCCTCGATGCACGCGGCTACCCGCGCCTCAAGGAAATCATAGATATCGAGCCGAACATCGCGGTACCGGGGATTCTGCTGCATCGTCCGCGGCGTTCCCCGGCTATGCATCAGGATGACCGGGCACCCGGTTTCCGCAACGGTTTCCAGGGCGACCGGATCGGCCGTGAGTGCCGAAACGTCGTTCATAACCTTTGCGCCTGCCGCCAACGCAGCCCGCAACACCTCAGCGCTGCGCGTGTCGACCGATATCACCGTGTGGGGAGCCAGCGCATCGATGACCGGCAGCACCCGGCGCAATTGCTCGGCGATCGGCACCGGGTCAGCGCCAGGCCGCGTCGATTCGCCGCCAACATCGATCATCTGCGCACCGGCGTCGATCATGGCGCGGCCTCGGTCGATCGCCTTGCGCGCCGTGTCGAAGCAACCGCCATCTGAGAAGCTGTCGGGCGTGACGTTGAGCACCCCAACGATGGCCGGACGTCCCGGGTCGAACCCGGCAAAGGCCGCGCGCTCTCGCGCTATGGCACCAAGCGCCACTTCGAACGCCGCGGCATCACCGGTGCGTTCCGCCCAATCGCGGACCGACGCCAGCGAGGCGACGCATTCCTTGGCGGCTTCGTCCTGGCGCCAAACAAGCCGTACGCGGTCGAACGCCAGCGGCCCACCGGCCAGGGCCACCGCTTCGCCTCCGGCAATCACGGCGCCGGCGGCGCCACGAGGAATGATGCCTTCGGGGACGAGGCGGACCCCCAAAGATGAAAAACCCCGCGCAAGCGCGGGGTCATTCAGGGCCAAGACAGGCCGTTCGTTCACGCTTCCGGCTGCGGCGTCGGATCGAACCCGCCTGGGGCCTCACGGCCGCGGACCTTGCCGCCGGTTGTTGGAATTGGCGATCCGGCGCTCCCGCCCTGATCGCTGGGCATCTCGATGTCCTCGCGAACGATGGTCTCACCACGCAACAGCGCCTTGATCTCATCGCCGGTCAGAGTCTCGAACTCGAGCAGCCCGTTGGCCAACTTGTGCAGATCGTCGAGATTCTCGGTGAGAATGCGCCGAGCCCGGCCGTTCGCCTCGTCGACAATGCTGCGAATCTCCTCGTCGATGATCTGCGCCGTGGCCTCCGAGACGTTCTTGCGCTGGGTCACCGAGTGACCGAGAAACACTTCTTCCTCATTGTCCATGTAGCGCAGCGGACCAAGCTTTTCGCTCATTCCCCATTCGGTGACCATGCGACGCGCCAATGCTGTCGCCTGCTGAATGTCACTGGAGGCTCCGGTTGTGACCTTGTCCGCACCGAAGATCAGTTCTTCAGCGAGACGACCACCGAAGGCTATCGCCAGCGCGTCCTTTAAATATTCGCGGGACTGCGAGTACCTATCTTGCTCCGGCAAACGTTGAACCAGGCCGAGCGCTCGGCCGCGTGGGATGATTGTCGCCTTGTGGATCGGGTCGGATGCCGGGCAATGCACGGTGACCAGCGCGTGCCCCGCCTCGTGATAGGCGGTGAGGCGCTTCTCGTCGTCGGTCATGACCATCGAGCGGCGCTCGGCACCCATCATGACCTTGTCCTTGGCTTCCTCGAACTCGAGCATCGTCACCACGCGGCGCCCCTTGCGGGCAGCAAGCAGCGCGGCTTCATTCACAAGATTGGCAAGATCGGCACCGGAAAACCCCGGTGTGCCTCGTGCAATGGTGCGTGCCACGACGTCGGGGCCGAGCGGCACCTTCTTCATGTGCACTTTGAGAATCTTCTCGCGACCCAGGATGTCGGGATTGGGTACGACGACCTGCCGATCGAAGCGGCCCGGGCGTAGCAGCGCCGGATCAAGTACATCGGGCCGGTTGGTCGCCGCGACGAGGATCACGCCCTCATTGGCCTCAAAGCCGTCCATCTCGACCAGCAACTGATTGAGGGTCTGCTCGCGTTCGTCATTGCCGCCGCCGAGCCCGGCGCCACGATGACGGCCGACGGCGTCGATTTCATCGATGAAGATGATGCAAGGCGCGTTCTTTTTGGCCTGCTCGAACATGTCGCGCACACGGCTGGCGCCGACACCAACGAACATCTCGACGAAGTCCGAACCCGAAATAGTGAAAAATGGAACGTTGGCCTCGCCGGCGATGGCGCGGGCAAGCAAGGTTTTGCCCGTACCTGGCGGACCGACAAGCAGCGCACCCTTCGGTATCTTGCCGCCGAGGCGCTGGAACTTTCCCGGATCCTTCAGAAATTCGACGATTTCCTCGAGTTCCTCCTTCGCCTCGTCGATGCCGGCGACATCCTCGAAGGTGACGCGGCCGTGGCGTTCGGTCAGCAGACGCGCACGAGACTTGCCGAACCCCATGGCCTTGCCGCCACCGGACTGCATCTGGCGCATGAAGAAGATCCACACGCCGATCAGCAAGAGGAAGGGGAACCAGGAGATGATCACGCTCATCAGCAAGGAGGTTTCCTCCTTTGCCGGCGCTGCCCGGATCACGACGCCACGCTCGGTCAGATGCTGCACCAGCGTCGGGTCATCGGGCTTGAATGTCTTAAACCTGCGACCGTTCTGGTAGGCACCACTGACCTCATCGCCCTTGATGGTGACCTCGTGGACCTGCCCGGCATCGACGTCCGCGATGAATTCGGAGTAGGCGACCTCGTTCGGCGCTTCGCCGGTGTTGGAGCCGTTCTGAAAGAGCTCATAGAGGGCGATGATGAGCAACGCGATAATCGCCCACAGCGCCAGATTCCTGCCGAGATTGTTCAACCCACGAGTTCCCTGAAACCAACCGAAAAACGACACGTGCAGGCCGTTTTCCCGCACGACAACGATTAGATAGTGATCGGCGGCGGTTAAGCAACCGCAAAGGTCGGTGAAACCAGCGCACGATGCGGCCGGAAGACCGCAGAGAATGGCCAGACTCCGCGGGCTTCACTGCCCGGAATTGGAACACTGACAGGCTTTTCGGCTACCCACAGCGCGGGCAAGGCCGCCAGTGCCGGCCACGGAGCCAGGATGCCGCTGCCTGTCCTGCCCAGGGCGATTCCCCTATCCCGTCCAAGAGGACCGATTTCGGCGCCCCGAGGCGCCGCGATTCCGAGGTGCACGGCAAAACGCCCGTCCCAAAGACGGGTCTCGCCGGGACCAAATGGCGCCCGCGCCGGCAACCGCGCCGTCTCCCGTGCGATCACCAGGGTTTCGCTGCGGCGTTGAATCAAACATCCGCCGAGCGTTCGGGCCTTGCCGGGAGGCGCCTCTCGTAATGTGTACCAGGCATCCTGCAAAGCACCCGATGCAGGCCCATAGGTGCGTCCGCCAACGCATGTTAGCACGGCCCCCAATGCCGCTTCGGCGACATCCACAGGGGCTGCCAACAGGGGCGCGAGATCGACCAGCGCGAAACCGAGGGGATCAAGGGTGACAGCGCGAGCAAGTACCTGCAGGCGCGCAGCTTCCGCTTTTCTCCTGACCGTTGCATTGCGCGCCACCTGGTCGGGCAGCCGGAGCGCCTCCTTGCGCCATGTCTGGTCGCATCGCAGACGCGCGCGCGCGAAGCGCAAGTCACGGTTGCTCGGGTCCTCGAGCCAGTCAACGCCGCGTTGCCGCAACCATTCCTGCAAGTCGGCCTTGGTCACGCCAAGCAGAGGGCGCAGGAGCCGGAAATCAGGCTTTTCGACAATCGCCGACATCCCGCCAAGCCCGACCGACCCGCTCCCGCGCGCCGCGCGCATGGCGACGGTTTCGGCCTGATCGTCAGCATGATGACCGACCAGCAGATGAAGGACGCCCTGACTTCGGCACCACGACGCGAGGAGATCGTACCGAGCCGCTCGCGCGGCCGACTGGATTCCGCTGTGCGGCTTGTCCCCCCGCCAGTTGAGGACCGCGGCTGTCACTCCCAGCGCCTCGGTTCGGTCGTGCACCCGGCGCGCCTCGTCTGCCGACTCCGGGCGCAATCCATGATCGACGATCAAGGCGCTTAGACGGCCCTGACGAGCCTTCGTCCAGGAAGCAGCCAGCATGGCCAGCACCGTACTATCGGCGCCGCCGGACACCGCGACGGCAAGATGGGGAGACTCCTCGAAGGGCGCAAAGCAGGCCATCGCCCGCTCGAACTTGCGGTCGAGCCACCCTGATTGGGAGTGCCCAACCGTGGGCGCCACAATCATGGAGCGCCCCCTATTTGCACTCCAGTTTTGTGCGCTGTTGATCGGCTTGTTCGATCAGGCGTCCGTCCGCGGCCGGGAAGCGCGTCTTCAGTTCGGCAAACGATGCACAGGCATCGTCCACGTTCTTGAGAGCCGCAAGGGACATCCCGAGTTTCAACAGATTGTCAGCAGCCTTCGGTCCTTTGGGATAGCGGGTATACCCCTCGATGAAAGCTGCGGCAGCATCTGCGTAGTTCTTGCGGACGTAGTAGGTCTCGCCGAGCCAGTACTGCGCGTTGGCCGCAAGCGGATGCTCGCCATGACTAGCGAGGAACGCCTTGAACGCACGTTCCGCTGTGTCGTAGCGGGCCGTGATCATCAGAAGCGACAGAGCGCGTTCGTACTGCTCGACAGGTGTCCCGTCGGGCAAAGCCTGCTCGTCGGTCGCCGTCGCAGCTGCCTGCTGCTGCGGCGCAGTGGCTGCGCCGCCGGCGTTCTCGGTCGCACGGGCGATACCCTGCTGGCCGGGAAGCTGGGGCGCCGAATCGGCGATGGGCGCTGGCCGGTCTCCGACGGAGCGCTCGAGCGCCGTCAGGCGAAAATCGACATCTGCAACCAGCTTGTCCACACGCGCCTTCATCACGTCGACGTCGTGCACTGCCGTCTCGATGGCTGACGTGAGGCGCCGAAGCTCCGCCTCGATGTCAGACATGCGTTGCTCGTTGGAAACAAGACGCTGGGTTAGCGCCTCGGGCGGAACGCCGCCGGTGGCTGGCCGCGACGCGCCCACGACCGGCGGTGGCGCTTCGCCACGATAGACGGCGCGCTGGAGGTCGCGCAGGGTACGCTCGATCGAGTCTAGACGTTGGGAGACCGCAGCGTCGCGGCCCTGCTGCGCGAGAGCGGGCATAGCCTGTGCCGCAACCGTCAGAGCGACAACAAATAGGGCCGATCGGCTTGTCATGCGGCGCATCGCTGAACTCCCGTTTGGATTCGGCGAATAGAGCAAGCAATTATGGCAGAACTGCGAAGCAAGCCGGAATCGAAAGCGCCCGCCATTGGCGGGCGCTTTGCGTTCTTGGTGGTTCGCGCGACTAGTTGATGACAGTCACGCCACGCCGATTCTGCGCCCAGGCGGCTTCGTTCGAACCGAGAGCCACCGGACGTTCCTTGCCGTAGCTGATCGTCCGGATCCGCCGCGGGTCGATGCCCTGGGCAATCAGGAAGTCCTTCACCGCGTTGGCGCGACGCTCGCCCAGCGCGAGGTTGTATTCACGCGTCCCCCGTTCGTCGCAGTGACCCTCGACGGTCACATTCAGGTCGGGAAAACGCTTAAGCCAAGAGGCCTGCCTCTCCAGCGTCGTCTGCGACGCCGGACGCAGGTCGGACTTGTCGAAATCAAAGAACACACGGTCGCCGACGTTGGCGACGAGGTCCTGCTGGCTGCCCGGCGTAATTTCCGGCGCCGTGCGGGCTGCCTGCTGTGTGGACTGCTCAACCCGGGAGGACGCTGCAGCCTGGCTGCCTCCGCCCGCGCCGCTCGTCCCGGCATCTTCTTCAGCGGCGGTCGCGCACGCGGCGACAACAAACAGCGCGGCGATCAAGGTAGTAAACTTCAAGCGCATCGATCTCTCCGTAGCGACAGTTCTCGGCGTTTCAATAGCTTGGCCCGAGGTATCGCATCATAGCGGCACCAATCACCGGTCGTAACCGACAATCGGCCCCGTTCAAAAAAAAGTCCCCTAACGCGTGTGCGAAAACTAAGGCGACCCAGTTCCATTGTCTAGGGGGCGCTGCTAGTTTTTTTCCTATCTCCCAGAGGTTTAGGGGGGATTCTATCGACTTTCGGAGAACAGAGGTGACCAGGCAGGGTCCGAACCGTCC
>JAYQVF010000039.1:0-20112 GCA_038148335.1 Alphaproteobacteria bacterium
CGTGAATACCTTCATGGGCAAAGGCGCCGTTCCAAGAAACGACCCGCATTGCCTGTTCACGCTCGGGCTTCAGGGGCGCGACCACATCAACGCCGCGATCGACAAGGCGGACCTGATCATCGCCGTTGGCTACGACCTGGTCGAGTATTCGCCGGAACACTGGAACAAGCGGGGCGGCAAGGAGATCATCCACATCGACTTCTGGCCTGCAGAGGTCGACCTGTCCTATCCGGTCACCGTCGATATCGTGGCCGACGTAGCCGATGCGCTGTGGCAGCTCAATGAAGCGATCAACCAGCGCTACGAGGGCAAGCTGCCGCTGTTCAACGTCAAGGACCGCGCCGAACTGCGACAAACGATCCTCGACGACTTTGCCATGGAGAAGGACGATACGTCCTTCCCGATGAAACCGCAGAAGATCCTGTGGGATGTTCGCGAATGCCTGGGCCCGGACGACATCCTGCTGTCCGATGTGGGCGCCCACAAAATGTGGATTTCGCGCTACTACCAGTGCGACGAGCCCAACACGTGTCTGATCTCAAATGGCTTCTGCACCATGGGCTTCGCCTTCCCGGGATCGATCGGCGCCAAGCTCGCCTATCCCGACCGAAGGGTCCTTTCGATCAACGGCGACGCGGGCTTCCTGATGAACGCCCAGGACATCGAGACGGCAGCGCGGCTAGG
Organism: Alphaproteobacteria bacterium; assembly: GCA_038148335.1. Classification (GTDB taxonomy): domain Bacteria; phylum Pseudomonadota; class Alphaproteobacteria; order SHVP01; family SHVP01; genus CALJDF01. Next base: position 685 of record JAYQVF010000039.1, read on the forward strand.
CGTCAATATCGTCGCGATGGTGTGGCTGGACGGCGAATATGGCCTGATCAAGTGGAAGCAGCAGAACGCGTTCGACGGAAAACACTCGAACCTCGCGTTCAATAACCCCGACTTCGAGCTGTTTGCGAAGTCGTTTGGCGTCTGGGGCAAGACACTGAAATCGGCGGACGAACTCAAACCGGCCCTCGAGGAAGCATTCAAACAAAAAGGGCCGGCGCTGATTGCCGTTCCGGTGGACTACGCCGAGAACAGGAAGATGACGAAGCGCCTCGGCGAGCTCGCTTTTACGATCTAGTCGCAACAACGGGCGGCCCGGCGCCGCAACTTTTGTCATATGCATATCGTGGTCCTGGGTGCCGGCGTCGTCGGCGTCGCTACCGCCTATTACCTCGCGCAGGACGGACACGAGGTCACCGTCCTCGAGCGTGAGGCCGCACCGGCACTTGGGTGCAGCTATGCCAATGCCGGCCTCGTCAACGGTCTGACTGCTTCGCCATGGTCCGCCCCTGGCATTCCCGCGACCGTGTTGCGGGAGTTCTGGCGTGACGACGCTCCCTACCGGGTCCGATTGCGTGCCGACCTGGCGATGGCGGTTTGGATCGCACGCTTCTTCGGCAACTGCACCGCCGCTCGCACCAAAGAGATCAAGAAGACCCTGCGGTGCCTTTCCTCATACAACCTGGCATTGCTTCGCGACATCCGCCAGCGCGAGGCTGTGAAATACGATTGCGGCACCTCCGGGCTGATATACCTCTACCGCGATACGGCCCGATTGAATGCTGCCGCAAGCACCGCCGAAAGCGACCCGGACTTGCGCAGCCGCCCTAGACGCCTGACCCTGGACGAAGCCGCCGCCGTGGAGCCCGCGCTGGCCCGAGCCCGCATCTCCTTCGCGGGCGCCCTGCTCTACGACCAGGACGAAACGGGCGACGCCCGGCTCTTCACCCAGGCTCTCGCCTCAATGGCGGGGTCAGCCACCAGTTTCCGCTTTGGGGTCGAGGTTGACTCCCTGGTTGTCACCGGCGACCGGATTTCCGGCATCAACACGACTTCTGGCGAACGCATTGACGTCGATGCGGTCGTGCTTGCCGCCGGCACCGGAAGCGCGAGGCTTGCCGCTCCCTTCGGCATCCGTCTACCGGTGTATCCGGTGAAAGGCTATTCCGTCACCGTGCGGTCTCGGAACCCTGACATCCTTCCGCGACACGCCCTGCAGGATGCGCAACGCAAGGTAACCCTGACGCCGCTCGGGGACCGGCTGCGCGCGGCAGGCACCGCCGAGTTGGATGGCCATAACAACCGCCTCGACCGGCGGCGGGCCGACACGCTGCTCAAGGCGATGGAGACGCTGCTGCCCGACCTCCGGTGGACCGGCGAGCCGGAATTCTGGGCCGGCCTTCGGCCGATGACGCCCGACTGCATGCCGGTGATCGGCAGAACACATGTCGACGGGCTATGGCTGAATACCGGGCATGGGAGCCATGGCTGGACGCTCGCCTGCGGCTCCGGACGTGTTGTCGCCGACCTGATCCGGGGCCGGCGCCCGGAGATCAGCCTCGACGGATTGGGCCTGCGTTAAAGGCGCAAGATCTTTCCCGGATTCATGATGTTGTCGGGATCGATCGCCCGCTTCAGGGTGCGCATGAGCGCCAGGGCATCGCCGTGTTCGGCGACGAGAAAGTCAATCTTGCCGTAGCCGACGCCATGTTCACCGGTACAGGTTCCCTCCATGGCGAGGGCGCGCATCACGAGATTGCCATTCAGACGATTTGCCTCGTCGACTTCCTCCTGCCGCGACGGATCAAGCACGAAGGAGACGTGGAAGTTGCCATCGCCAACATGACCTACGATCGGCGCAGGCAGGAATGAGGCGTCGAGTTCCTTCTTGGTCTCGACGATACACTCGGCGAGACGCGAAATGGGGACGCAGACGTCAGTGGCCCAGAACTTGCTGCCCGGACGCAGCGCTGCCGCTGCATAAGCTGCGTTGTGACGCGCATGCCAGAGTTTGTTGCGTTCCTCTTCGTTGGTCGTCCAACTGAATCCGCCACCACCGTTTTCGGTGGCGATGCCCTGGACCGTCTCTGCCTGCTCCGCAACCCCGGCCTCGGTGCCGTGAAACTCCAGCCACAGCGTCGGTTTGACCGGGTGCTTCATGCCGAAGTGGCGATTGGTCGCATCCATCTGGATTTCGTCGGCAAACTCGATCCGCGCTACTGGAACGCCCAGTTGAATTGTCTGAATGACGGTGTCGACGGCGCCCTGAACGGTGTCGAAGAAACAGGTCGCCGCCGAGATCGCCTCGGGAATGCCGTAGAGACGCACCGTAACCTCGGTGATGACCCCCAAGGTTCCCTCCGATCCGACAAACAGACGGGTCAGGTCATACCCAGCCGAAGACTTCCTGGCACGACGCGCCGTTCTCACGACGCGACCGTCCGGCAAGACGACGGTCAGACCAAGGACGTTCTCCCGCATGGTCCCATACCGCACGGCGTTGGTGCCGGAGGCCCGGGTCGCGGCCATGCCGCCCAGCGTGGCGTCCGCACCCGGGTCGATCGGAAAGAACAAGCCGGTATCGCGCAGATGCCCGTTGAGCTGCTTGCGGGTGACGCCTGCCTGGACGGTGCAGTCGAGGTCCTCGGCGTTAACCTTCAGCACCTGGTTCATCTGCGTCATGTCGATCGAAACCCCACCTTCGATCGCGACGACGTGCCCTTCGAGCGATGTCCCCGCCCCAAACGGCACGATCGGAACCTTGTGCCGGGCACAAATCCTGACCACTTCGGCCACCTCATCGGTCGTGCGGGCAAAAACCACCCCGTCAGGATCCCGATTGGGGTGGTAGGATTCGTCGCGGCCATGGTGGGCGCGCACGGCCTCCGCCGTCGAAAAACGGTCACCGAGAAGAGTCGACAGTTCCCCGAACGCCTCCGCAAAGTCCTGCGGCCGGGTGGTGCGGGCGGGCGCTTCAAGCATCATTGACCTCTAGGAAGTTCGGGGAAGTCTAGCTTTCGGCCAGACTGGCATGCAACGCAGGTTCACAGGGACCGGGTCCCTGACTATGATCGCCCCCCCATGGAATTCGAAGCCCCCCTGATCGTTGCCGACGGCGGTCGCGTTCGCAAGGAATGGATCGACTACAACGGCCACATGAATGTGGCGTTCTACGTCTTGGCGTTCGATCTGGCGCTGGATGTGGTGTACGAGCGCATGGGCATCGGAGAGCCATACGTTCAGTCGCAGAACAAGACGACGTTTTCTCTCGAAGGCCACACCCACTGGCTGCGCGAAATGCAACTCGACGACCCGATGCGTTTCACGGTGCGTCTACTCGACTACGATGCAAAACGCCTTCACTTCTACATGGAGATGTATCATGCGGAAAAAGGCTATCTCGCCGCCACCTACGAGATGCTGACCATGCACATCAATCTCGACCGGCGGCGCTCGGAACCGTTCTCCGGGGAACTCCTCGACATGTTTCGTCGCATCATGGAATCCCAGTCGCACTTGCCCCGGCCGGAATACGCGGGCACCACCATCGGCATTCGGCGAAAATAGTGCGGTACGTCTTGAGATTGTTGGGAATCGCAGGGCTGATCCTGATGGCGGCCCTTGTTGCACCCTATGCGCCGAAACCCGCCGTCGCCTCTTGCATCGACCCACCCAAACAAGACGTGAACTGGCGACGCTGCGATTTCAGCGGACGCAGCCTGACTGGCATCGACGTCAGCGGCGGCACCCTGAGCGGTGCTCGCTTCCTCCGCGCCGACATCAGGGGAGCCAAATTTGTTGGCGCCCATGTCGATGGCGCGAAATTCGTAACCGTCGAAGCGCAGGGCGCCGACTTCACCGAATCGAACGCGCTTGGCGCCGACTTCACCAAGGCTAACCTTGAGGGTGCCATCTTCGTCAACGCGGACCTGCGACGGGTCCAGTTCTTCCGCGCCAATCTCAAGGGTGCGGATCTGACCGGGGCACGACTGGACGGCGCAGACCTACTCTACGCCGATCTTACGGGTGCCTTGTGGATCGACGGCACGACCAGATGCGCGGAGGGCTCAATCAGCCTATGCAAGTAAGCGCAACCGGGTTTCCGCTCCTCTGAGGTCGTCAAGATGCGCAATTCCCTCGCCCTCCTCCACAGGCATTGGAAGCAGTTCGCGCATAACGACCAGGTCAAACTATCCATCCTCGCCGTGGTTATCGGCGTAGCCGTCGCATACGGCGCGCTGGGATTTCGGGCCGGAATCGACCTCATTCAGGGTCAAACGTTCGGCTTTCCCTTACACAACGGCTTTCATCTGGTTGCCAATCTCCCATGGTGGCTGGTCCTGGCTGTTCCTACTGCCGGCGGGCTCGCCATCGGCCTATTCGTTCAGTTCCTGATGCCGGGCCACCGCGGCTGCGGCGTTGCGGACGTTATCGAAGCCGGTGCCCGGCATAGCGGACGCATGGATCCGCTCACCACGATCAAGGCTGCCGCGCTCTCGCTGGGGTCGATCGGCGTGGGCGCGTCGGTTGGCCGCGAAGGTCCGGTCATTCACCTCGGCGCGGGGTTGGCATCCTGGGTTGCCCAGCGCCTCCACTTGAGCCCCTCACTCTCCCTGACCTTGCTCGGATGCGGCCTGGCCTCTGCAATTGGCGCCTCCTTCAACGCGCCCATCGCCGGTGTCTTCTTCGCGCTTGAAGTGGTTATCGGCCACTACGCCCTTCACACCTTCGCACCGGTTGTGATCGCCGCCGTTGCCGGGACGGTCATCTCGCGAATCCATTTCGGCGATTTTCCTGCCTTCATCATCCCCGACTACAGCATTGGCTCGTTCTTTGAATTTCCGGCCTTCATTCTGCTCGGAATCGTGTGTGCGGCGGCCGCAATCATGTTCATCAAGTCCGTCTTTGCGGCCGAAGACTTGATTGACCGCGTCGGTCTGCCGATCTGGCTTCGACCGATGATCGGCGGCCTGGCCGTCGGGATGATCGGCGTCTTTCTTCCGCATGTCCTGGGCGTCGGCTACGCAGCAACCGATGCCGCATTGCAGGGCGCGATGTCGCTCTGGCTTTTGCTGGCGCTGATTGTGGCCAAGACAGCGGCGACGGCCATCAGTCTCGGCAGCAGATTCGGTGGTGGCGTGTTCTCTCCATCGCTCTTCGTCGGCGCCATGGTGGGCGGGGCCTTCGGCGTAATCGCCGGGAGTATCTTCCCCAATCTCGCGGCCTCCCCCGGCTTCTACGCGATTATCGGCATGGGGGCGGTCGCGGCGCCGGTCATCGGCGCGCCGATCTCGACCATGCTGATCGTTTTCGAACTCACCGGCGAGTTTCAGGTCGTCATTGCCGCCATGGTGGCCATCGCTATTTCGACCTTGATTTCCCAGCAGGTCGTGGGTCGTTCTCTGTTCTTTGGCCAACTCAAACGCCGCGGCGTTGCAATCCGTGCCGGCCGGATCGAGCAGTTGCTGACGGCAACGCACGTCGGCGACCTGATGACAGGCGATTTCGATACGGTGCGGGAAGATACCCACGCTAACGAAATTCGTGACATCATGGAGAACACGACCTTCGGCGACTTCTTTGTCGTCGACGCCGAGCGCCGACTCGTCGGCAGCCTGACCTTTGGTTCGCTGCGCGGGATATCCCTCGACGAGGAACTCAACCAGCTGATCAACGCGCGGGATATCGCCCGCCTGAATCCTCCGGTGCTGTGCGAGGACGACGACCTGGAGGAAGCGCTCAGGCTGATGGAGCGCTTCCGCGTAGACAGCCTCCCGGTGGTCGACGACCGGGAAAATCGACGCGTTGTCGGCATCCTCCAGCACAAGGTGGCCCTCATGGCCTACAACAAGGCGCTGATCCGGGCGCGCGCCGAGGAGCACGACGAGGACGAGGGTCGCTCCTGACCCGAACCCGAACCGTACGGCAACCAGAGCCGCGACCGCGCCTAGATATGGTATAAGCGGCAGTCCAATGTCCGATCCGTTCGATCTCGACGACATACCCTTCGACGACCCGGCGCCCGGCCCCAAACCCGGCGGCATTGCCGCGCGTGCCATCGCCGCCGCGACGCCGGCCGAACCGCCCTACCTCAAGACCCTGAACGAAAGCCAACGGGAAGCGGTCGAAACCACCGACGGACCGGTCCTGGTACTCGCCGGAGCCGGCACCGGCAAAACGCGGGTTCTGGTGACGCGTATCGCCCACATTCTCAACCTCGGCCTCGCCAAACCTTGGGAAATTCTGGCCGTCACCTTCACCAACAAGGCCGCACGAGAAATGCACGACCGCGTGGCGAGCCTGATGAGCGGGGCCGTGGAAGGGATATGGCTGGGGACGTTCCACTCCATCGGTGTGCGCATTCTTCGCCAGCACGCCGAACTGGTCGGCCTCAAGAACAACTTCACGATCATCGACCGCGACGATCAGTTGCGCGTTCTCAAGCAACTACTGCAGGCAGAGAACATCGACGAGAAGCGCTGGCCCTCGCGCGTCCTGGCCGGAATCATCGACCGCTGGAAGGATCGTGGCATCACCTGGCAGCAAGCCCAGGCAGAAGACGCAAGCGAGTTCGCGATGGGCAAGACCGCCGCGCTCTATCGCGAGTATCAACAACGTCTGCTGACGCAGAATGCCGCCGACTTCGGCGACTTGTTGCTGCACTGCCTGACGATCTTCCGCGAACACCAGGATGTCCTGGCGATCTATCACCGGCGCTTCCGCTACATTCTGGTCGATGAGTATCAAGACACCAACGTTGCACAGTACCTGTGGTTGCGGCTTCTCGCCCAGGGCCAGAAGAACATCTGCTGCGTCGGGGACGACGACCAGTCGATCTACGGTTGGCGCGGCGCGGAGGTAGGCAACATCCTGCGCTACGAGCATGACTTCCCCGGCGCCAAGGTCATTCGCCTCGAACGGAACTATCGATCCACCCCGCATATCCTGGCTGCGGCCTCGGCGCTCATCGCCCACAATGAAGGGCGCCTCGGGAAGACCCTCTGGACCGACGTGGCCGAGGGGGAAAAGGTCAGGGTTCGCGGCTTCTGGGATGGCGAGGACGAGGCCCGCTCCATCGCCGAGGATGTCGAGGACCTGCAGCGAAAGGGCCATCGCCTGGACGAAATCGCCATTCTGGTGCGGGCAGGCTATCAGACGCGCGAGTTCGAAGATCGCTTTCTCACGATCGGCGTGCCCTATCGCGTTATCGGCGGTCCCCGATTCTACGAACGCCGGGAAATCCGTGACGCAATCGCCTATTTGCGCGTCATTGCCCAGCCCGAAGACGGCATCGCCTTCGAGCGGATCATCAACGTCCCGAAGCGAGGACTGGGGGAAGTGACCCTGCAGGCAATGCACCGCCTCGCCCGAATCAGCCAGACGGCGCTCCTGCAGGCGGGGCAGGAACTCATGGGCACCGATGAACTCAGGCCGCAGGCGCGAACCTCCCTTGGTAACCTTCTGGAGTCATTTGCGCGCTGGCGCGCGATGAAGGATCAGATGCCCCTTCCGGAGCTTCTGGAAACGGTGCTCGACGAGTCCGGCTACACCGAGATGTGGCAGAAGGACAAATCGATCGATGCCCCGGGACGGCTCGATAACCTGCGCGAACTGGTTCATACCGTGGGGGAATACGAGAATCTCACGGCTTTCCTCGATCACGTGAGCCTCGTGATGGACCACGACAATGCCGACAACGGCGACATGGTCAATATCATGACCTTGCACGCCGCCAAGGGGCTCGAGTTTGACACCGTCTTCCTGCCTGGCTGGGAAGAAGGCCTCTTTCCCAACCAGCGCTCGCTGGACGAGGGCGGTACGTCCGCCCTCGAAGAAGAGCGGCGCCTTGCCCATGTCGGCATGACGCGGGCCAGAAAGTCGCTGCGCATCTCGTTCGCGCAAAGCCGGCGAACGTTTGCGGAATGGCAAAGCGCCATTCCTTCTCGCTTCATGGACGAACTGCCGATCGAGAATGTCGAAGTAGCCGCGGAAGCATCGGTATGGGGACGTCCGGCCTACGGCCGGCACGATAGCGAAGGTTTTGCCGAACCCGCGGAGCGTCCGTGGGATAGCCCCGGCCGCCGACGCATGCGGCGCAATCGCAGCATCACCCGCGACGGACAGCTGATCGAGGCGCGCGCCGAGCTTGTCGACTTCGACGAACGCCCAACAGGCAACTACAGCGAAGGCGACCGCGTGTTCCATCAGAAGTTCGGCTACGGCAACATCGAGTCGGTCGACGGCAACCGCCTGGAAATCCAGTTCGACAAGGCCGGTTACAAGAAGGTCATCGATTCCTTTGTGCGCCCCGCCTGATACCCCGGTGCCGCGCTGACAACCTGGGAATTTTCCGTTCGCTGCACCGCCGCCAGGGGTGCGGCCATTGAGGCGCTCCTGGAAGAGACATTCGGCGAGTTGCTCCTCTCCGTCTCGCGGTTCGAGGACGAATGCGACCTCTGGCGCACCACCGCACAAACCAGTGCCGAGCCCTACCCTGCCCTGATCGACAGATTTCGGGCCAACCTCCTCGAAACCGAAGCCTTCGATCCACCGACAGCCCTGCCCGAACAGGATTGGGTCGCCAAGGTCGAGCGCGACATGCCGCCGTTGCGGGCGGGCAGGTTCTGGGTAAGGGGGAGTCACATCAGCGCGCTGCCGCCTGGCGGATGTATTCCCATCGTGGTCGATGGCGTTTCCGCTTTCGGCACAGGGCACCACGGATCGACGCGCGGCTGCCTTCTCGCCATCGACGCGCTGGGCCGCAGGAAGCACCCGCGGCGCATCCTCGATGTTGGAACCGGAACCGGCATTCTTGCCGTAGCGGTCGCGAAGCTCTGGCATGTGCCGGTCGTCGCAGGCGACAACGACCCCGAGGCCGTGCGGGTGGCCCAGAATGTCGCGCGCAAAAACGGCGTGGCAGCCCTGATCCGCTGCGTCCTGGCGGACGGGGTCCGCAGCCCTGCAATTCGGCTCCGCGGTCCCTACGATCTGATCACCGCCAATATCCTGGCCGCGCCGCTCGCCGCCATGGCACCGGAGTTCGCCCGGTCATTGAGTCGCGGCGGCCACGCCGTCCTGTCGGGAATACTTCATCACCAGGCGCAGGAGGTTATTGCGGCGTATTGCAACGCCGGCCTCGCCCTGCACGAAAGAATTCGCCTGAAGGACTGGGTTACCCTGATATTCGAACGCCGCTAGTCAGTCGGAGCGGCAGCCGGCCCGGCGCACCAGTACCAATCCATTGTCGTTGTTGGGCACCGCCGCAAAAATCGTGCGCCGCAGACCAATGTCATCAAGCGTGTGGTTGTCGATCCTCGAGAAGGCAAGAAACGCGCGAAACCGCTGTCGGTTGCAGCGCCATAAACGCACCGGAACGCCAACCGCAAGTCCGGCAAGGCGCCAGACGCCAGCCGGACGCGAACCCTCGATAGTCGTCAGGCCCGTCATCGTTGTACTCTCCGTTTCATTCCTTGGTGGAATCTTTGTATTGCCACCGCAAATTCAACGGTACGGGACGCTGTGGTCGCGTGGTTGTGACGCGGCAGGAGGCATATCCCCAAAACGAAAAACGCCGGCAGTTGCCGGCGTCTTCGTTGACCGAACTTAACGTTGGGTCAGGCGACGTGGCGCGGACGGTTCTCGTTGGCCGGCTTGCGCGGCGCGAAGTCGGGAACCATATGGTCCAGGCCGACGTCAACCAGCGTGTGCCGATCCAAGGAAGCCAGCGCGCGATACTGCGCGCGGGTCTCCAGCCCCTGCCGGACGGCCGCGTAGGCCTTGGCAAGGGGCGCGAAGGCGCGCGCCAGAGAACTGCCAATGAAGGCGGCACGGGCGTAACGAGCCTGTGCCACGAGGCGTTCAGCGTCACTGTTGTAGGTCCGGGTACTCATCTAAACTACCCCTGAAGAAACTTGGTTACTGGGCGAGATGTTGCGTTGCAGCGAGGCAATTTCAACTGAATCTCAGTTACTTAGAACTAGTTGTTTTGCATTGCAGCATTGCGTCGGGCGCATGACCCTGACGTGACCTAGGAATGGGACGCAACCATGGCTGATTCGGGTTCGAGCCGGCTCTCCGCCCTGCGGGACCAGCTGAAGCGGCAGGAACTCGACGGATTCCTGGTCCCCCTGCACGATGAGCACCAGGGCGAGTGGATTCCGCCACACGCGCGACGGCTGACCTGGCTGACCGGGTTCACCGGCTCGGCCGGCATCGCGGTGGTTCTCGCGGACAAGGCAGCGATATTCGTCGATGGCCGCTACACCCTCCAGGTCCGCCAGCAGGTCGATGTGGGCACGTTCGCGCCCCAGCATCTGGTGGATGAGCCGCCGACCAGATGGATTGCAGCGAACCTGGGCACCGGACGCCTGGGCTACGATCCCTGGCTGCACACACCTGCAGAGGTCGATCGCTTTGCCAAGGCGTGCGCCGAGGCGGGCGGCACGCTGGTTCCTTGCGCCGAGAATCCGCTCGACAGGGTCTGGAAGGACCGGCCACCGCCGCCCCTCGAACCAGCAATCGCCTATCCGGAGACCTATGCCGGTGAAAGCTCGTCATCGAAACGCCACCGCCTTGCGCGCACCCTTCTCGACCAGAAGATCGACGCAACCGTCCTGACCGCTCCCGACTCAATTGCCTGGCTGCTCAACGTTCGCGGTCGCGACCTCGAATACACTCCGGTCACGCTTTCCTTTGCCATTCTGCACGCAGACGGTCGCGTCGACTGGTTTGTCGATCCGCGGAAGGTCGATGGCGCGCTTGCCCAGCATCTTGGCAATGAAGTCATCGTCATGCCGCCCGAAGAACTGGGGCCCGCCCTCACCTTCCTTGGAGAGAATCGCCGGCTAATCCAGATCGACCCCGCCAGCACCGCCGCCTGGATCAAGCAACGGCTCGAAGCATCCGGTGCGCCCATCGTTCAGGGAGCGGATCCATGCCTTCTGCCCAAGGCCTGCAAGAATGACGTCGAACTGGCCGGGATTCGGGCGGCGCATGTCCGCGACGGGGCCGCGCTTTCGAAGTTCTTGGCGTGGCTCCCCGCAGCGGCCGAAACGGGCAACGTCGACGAAATCGCCGTCGCTGACCGGCTCGAAGCCCTGCGTCGCGAGGGCGACCTCTTTGCCGGGTTGAGCTTCCCGACCATCGCCGGGGCCGGACCGAACGGCGCAATCGTGCACTATCGGGCGATGCCCGACAGCGCGCGAACGCTGCGGCCTGGAGACCTTTTCCTGCTGGATTCCGGCGCCCAGTATCAGGATGGGACGACGGATGTGACCCGCACCGTCGCGATCGGCGCGCCTTCCGCCGAAGCTCGTGACCGCTTTACGCGCGTCCTCAAGGGCCACATCGCCCTGGCCACCGCGACCTTCGTCGAAGGTACCAGCGGCAGTCAGCTCGACATCCTGGCCCGTGCGCCTCTGTGGGAAGCCGGGATCGACTTCGACCATGGTACCGGACATGGAGTTGGCGCATACCTGAACGTCCACGAAGGGCCGCACCGCATCTCCAAGATGCCGAACCGAGAAGCGCTGCGCCCGGGCATGATCGTCTCGAACGAACCGGGCTACTACAAGGAGGGCGCGTATGGCATCCGCATCGAGAACCTGATCGCGGTCCGCGAGGCGCCCACCATTGCGGGACAGGAGCGGAAACGACTGGAATTCGAAACCCTGACTCTGGCGCCCATCGACCGAACGCTGATCGATCCGACTCTGCTGACGGAAAAAGACCGTGAGTGGCTCGATCGCTACCACACGCGCGTACGCGAGACCTTGTCTCCGCTGCTCGATGAGCGGACGAGCGAGTGGCTCCGCGAAGCCACAGCCCCCATAGAGGCGGCATGAAAGATATCCGGAACGAGGTCCAGGACGTCATCGACGCGCTCGAGGCTGCATGGAAAGCCCATGATTTCGCCGCGCTAAAGGCGCTGTGGGATACCGACGACCCACAGCCCATCTATATCGCCGAGGAGGCTGAAGAGGCCTTCACATCGTGGCCTCAGATCGACGCCTATTGGTCGCGCACGGGCACCGTGCTGTCCCGGGTCGGCCACCGCACGGCCAATCGACTGATCAAATCCGCCAGCCCCGACATTGCGATCGTCCTGTACGACATGCACTGGAATGCGGAAGTGGCGCCCGGTGGACTCTTCGGCGGCGAGAAGATGGCTGGCGACAACCGCGTCACGATCATGCTGCGACGCAAGCCTCAGGGTTGGCGCATTTTCCGCTATGTCGAGGCCCCGGTGGCCGGCATGTTCCAGATGCGCCAGCATATGCGTGCGCTCGTCGACCCGGACTTCTAGCTAGAAGACCCAGGACAGCATGAACCAGAGAACCAAGAAGAATCCGCCGAAGCCGATGAGCATATACTGAAGCTCGCCAATCAAGCCGTCGCCGGCGGCAATTGCCATAACCACGAGCACGACCACGGTGGCGACAAACGCAATGATCGCGGCGGATTTCAGTCCCAGACCCGGCGCGAGCGCCTCAGCGACCGCCGGGCCGACGACGAAATAGACGATCGCGCCCGCCACGGCCACGACAACGACAATCGCCGCGAAGAGCTTGACCGTCAGGCGGCGCTCAGCGAGGTCCGTCTTGTTGGGATTCTCCGCCATATCAACCCGGCATCAGGATTTCGCGCAGCCGGTGCGGGTTCGGCATGCCGTCGGCGACGACCTCCGGCGCATCGCCGGCGGTGAAGACCGAGACCTTGCCCGTGCCAAACATACGCTGCCACAGGCTCTGATCGACCCGCACGGAGCGAATCGTCGACAGGCGCAGCTCGTTGCGGCTCTTGGACAGGAGACCGATCTCATAGAGCAACTCGTTTTGCGTCACGCGCAGTCGGCGGCTCTTGGCCTTCACGTACCAGACCAGCAAGATCAGGATGCCAAGACCGAATGCGGCGATCAGAACCACCGCCAGAACGAACCCAAGGGGCTGATTTCGGAACATGGGCGGGTTCTCGTCATACAGGACAGCCGCACCCGCGCCCGGCCTCGTGGCAATTTCGGCTTCGGCCATCACATCTCCCTCGTTTCGCGCCATTCTAGACCATCCGCGGCCGTTCTGAGTCACCGCGAGATCAGCGAACGCCACTCTTCCTCACTCAGGACTTCGAGCCCCAGTTCTTCGGCCTTCTTGAGCTTGGATCCGGCGCCCGGGCCAGCGACCACGATGTCGGTTTTTGCCGAAACCGACCCTGCCACCTTGGCACCCAGGTCCTCCGCCTGCGCTTTGGCCTCACTCCTGCTCATCGTTTCGAGTGTCCCGGTGAAGACCACGGTCTTTCCGGCAACCGGCGAATCGGCCGCAGCTTTCGCAACAGGCTCGATCTCGACCAACTCTCGTTGGAGATCCCGCACGACCTCGATGTTGTGCGGCTCGGCGAAGAAGTCGACCAACGCACCGGCGACCTTGGTCCCGACACCGTCTACGTTGAGGAGGTCATCCCAAGCCTCTCCTTCACGGGACCGGGCACGCTCCATGGCCGTCACGAGGTTGTCGAGCGTGCCATAGGTGCGAGCGATCAGCTTCGCGTTGGCCTGTCCGATGTGACGAATCCCGAGGGCAAAAATGAAGCGGTCGAGCCCGATCCTGTTCCGGGCCCGGATGGCCGCAAACAACTTGCGCGAAGATTGCGCTCCCCAGCCGTCTTTTTCCGCAAGCGGCGGGAACCGCACGCCGTCCTCACGCTCCAGTCGGAAGATATCGGCAGGGCGTTCAATGCGCCCCTCATCCCAGAAGGCAGCGATCTGCTTTTCCCCAAGCCCCTCGATATCGAACGCATCCCGCGAAACGAAGTGCTTGAGGCGTTCGACGGCCTGCGCGCCGCAGATCAATCCGCCGGTGCAGCGCTTGACCTTCTCGAGCTCGCCGGATTCGAGCTGCTCGCGCACGGCATGGCTACCGCAAATAGGACACGCATCAGGAAAAACAAACGCGCTTGCACCCTTCGGCCGTCGATCCAGGACGACCGAAACGATTTGCGGAATGACGTCGCCCGCGCGCTGAACGACGACCGTGTCTCCGACCCTGACGTCCTTGCGCCTGATTTCCTCTTCGTTGTGGAGGGTGGCGTTGGTGACAACTACCCCTCCGACGGTAATGGGCTCCAGCCGGGCGACCGGCGTCAGAGATCCGGTACGCCCGACCTGAATGTCTATGCCCCGAAGCACTGTCTGCGCCTGCTCGGCAGCAAATTTGTGCGCAATGGCCCAGCGTGGGCTGCGCGTAACCTGTCCGAGGCGCGCCTGCCAATCCAGACGATCGACCTTGTAAACCACGCCGTCGATGTCGAATGGCAGGTCCGCGCGCTGTTCCTCGAGACGGCGATAGTGGGCAAGCAGCGACGCCACGTCGGAACAGCGAGCGGCGGGTTCGTTGAGCGAAAAGCCCATGTCACGCAGGCGCGCCCGCGCGTCCCACTGAGTTTCGCCGAGCGGGTGGGAGACCTCGCCCCAGGCGTAGCCGAAGAAGCGCAGTTTCCGGGTCGCCGTGACGCCCGGGTCCAACTGCCGGAGGCTGCCCGCAGCGGAATTCCTCGGGTTGGCGTAGAGCTGCTTGCCGGCCGCCTTCTGCGCCTCGTTGAGGGCGAGAAAATCATCGCGGCGCATATAGACCTCGCCTCGCACTTCGAGTACGGCCGGAACATCAACCCCTTTCAGGCGATCCGGAACATCCCCGATGGCACGGACGTTCGGCGTCACGTCCTCCCCTTCGCTGCCATCTCCGCGCGTGGCGGCCTGTACGAGCTTCCCGTCTTCGTAGCGGAGCGAGGCTGAGAGCCCGTCAATCTTAGGCTCGGCAACGAAGGCTATTTCAGCGCCCTCGTCCAGATTGAGAAACCGACGGATGCGCTCAACAAATTCAGCAATCTCTTCGTCGGCAAACGCGTTATTGAGTGAGAGCATCGGCCGACGATGAACGACCTTGGCGAATTGGGCCGCCGGGGCCGCGCCAATTCGCGCTGAAGGACTGTCCACGCGGACAAGGCCCGGAAACCGCGCCTCGATCTCGTCATTCCGGCGTCGCAGGGCGTCATAGGCTGCATCGCTGATCTCGGGTGCGTCTTTCGCATGGTACAGCCGGTCATGCCGCGCGATCTCCGCCGCCAGTCGCTCCAGCTCGGTTCTGGCTTGCGCCTCATCGAGTTTGGCGACTGGCATCTCCGCGACGGAGGAAGCTTTGCCCACGGCTTTCAGTTCCCGCCCTGCTCGATCAGGCGCGCCGCGTGCGCCCGCGCCTCCGCCGTCACCTCTTCGCCGGACAGCATGCGGGCGATTTCCTCCTGGCGGCGCTCGGGCTCCAGCTCTTCAACGCCAACTGTTGTCTGCGCGCTGCCCTTGGCGCCGGCGGCCTTCGCAATGCGCCAATGGTGCTGGCCTCTTGCAGCGACCTGTGGAGAGTGAGTCACGACAAGAACCTGCCGCTCGCTGGCCAGCGCCAGTAGGCGGTCGCCAACGGCGGCCGCCGTCGCCCCGCCGATGCCTGAATCCGCTTCGTCGAACACCATGGTGGGCGTTCCGTCCTTGCCGGCCAACACGACCTGAAGCGCCAGCATGAAACGGCTGAGCTCTCCACCGGAGGCGATCCGGGCAAGCGGCGCATACGGCTGGCCCTGGTTTGTCACAGCCTCGAAGGCGACATCGTCGATGCCATCTCGGCTCCAGTCTTCGCCGGAACGCCGCGCAATGACGACCCGGAACGATGCGCCATCCAGCTTGAGCGGGGCGAGTTCCCTGGCGATCGCTTTCTCAAGGGCCTTCGCCGCCTTGGCTCGCTTCTGCGACAGGTTCGTCGAGGTTTGTTCGTAGATATTCCGCGCGTCCAAGGCATGTCGTCGGAGATCGTCGATTTGCGCGTCTCCGCCCCGAATGCCATCGAGCTGCCGCTCGAAATCGACCCGCAATCCCGCGAGATCCGCGATTGTGCAACCGTGTTTGCGCGCCGCTGCCCGTAAAGCAAAAAGGCGGTCCTCGAGTTCTTCCAGACTCCCTCCATCGAGATCGAGATCGGCGCTCGCCGTTTCCAGCGCCGCGACCGCCTCATCGACCTCGATCACCGCCCGCTGCAGCGTCTCGAGAACCCGATCGAAGGTACCGCCTGCCTCGGGAGCTGCCCTAACCAGAATACGTTCGGCGATCCGCAACTTGTCGGACACGGATCCGTCGTCGATCAGTTCCGCACGCGCCCCGGCAATCGCCTCTTTGAGCTTTTCGCCGTGTTTGAGAACGGCCCGCCGCGCATTCAAGTCGTCTTCTTCGCTGGCGCGCGGGGCCAACGCCGCCAGCTCTTCGGCCGCGTGGCGAAGGTACTCTTCCTCGGCGCGTGCCTTGGCGAGCGCGCCTGCGCTCTCTCGCAGGGCAGCTTCAGCCGACTTCCAAGATTCGAAGGCTGCCGACACCCGCTGCGCGTCACCGGCCAGTTCGCCATAGGCATCAAGGAGCCTACGATGGTTGGCTACGGCCAGCAGCGCGTGACTCTCGCTTTGCACCTGTATTTCGACAAGCGCGCTGCCGATCTCGCGGAGGAAGCCGACACTGACGGGTTCGTCGTTGACGAAGGCGCGACTTCTACCGTCGCCCGACAAGGTCCGCCGCAAGACCAGCGTGTCGTCGACGTCGATCCCGTGGTCGCTGGCAAGTTCGCGGACCGACGCCAGCCCGGCAACATCGAAGACGGCGCTGACGCTCGCCTGAGCCGCGCCGCTGCGCACCAGACCCGAATCGGCCCGTTCACCCAATGCCAGCCCCAACGCGTCGAGGAGGATAGACTTGCCCGCTCCCGTCTCGCCGGTCAGCACGTTGAGGCCGGGGTGGAATCCGATGGTCAAACGCTCGACGATGACGATGTCCCTGATGGACAGGGTAAGCAGCATGGAGGTCAGAACACCCGACGAAACATGCGCGAAACGAACGACGCTTCATCCTCGACGGGCTCGAGGTTCTCGCCGCGAAGGAGCGCATAGGAATCCTGATACCAGTCGCTGCCCGGAAAGTTGTAGCCCAGCACCGCCGCGCTCGACTGGGCTTCTCCCTGCAGTCCCATCGCGAGGTACGCCTCCGTCATCCGATGGAGCGCCTCGGGCACGTGAGTCGTGGTCTGGTACTCGGAAATGACCTGCTTGAAACGGTTGATCGCCGCCAGATACGCGCCTCGCGTCAAATAGTAGCGGCCGATCTCCATCTCCTTGCCGGCAAGATGGTCGCGGGCAAGATCGATCTTGAGACGGGCATCGCGCGCGTACTCGCTCTCGGGAAAGCGTCGCACCACGTCGTCCAGGCTCTGTAATGCGAGTTCGGTAAGTTTCTGATCGCGGCCAACGTCGACAATCTGTTCGTAGTAGCAGATGGCGATCAAATAGAAGGCATAGGCGACGTCTTCCGCACCGGGATGCAGCTGAATATAGCGCTGGGCGGCGATCACGGCGTCGTCGAACTTGTTCGCCTGATAGTGCGAAAAGGCCGTCATCAGCTGCGCGCGCGTCGCCCAGATGGAATAGGGGTGCTGACGCTCTACCTCGTCGAAATTCTGTGCGGCAACCTCGAACTCGCCGGCAACCAGACTGTCCATGGCGGCGTTGTAGAGGTCTTCGACCGGGCGTTCGACGTACGGCACTTCCTCATCCGGCGTGCTGCAGGCCGACAGACACAGCAACAGGACCACGGCCAGAACCGCCGATCCGCGGCGGATCGGGCCTTGACGAGGTTGCGATTCCTTGCGGTGCATTCGTCCGAAAGTGGTATTCTTCATCCGTGCGCGCCTGGGAATAACTGCGATATCACGATCTCCGCGGGTTGCATAGCCAAGACCGAGAATCCGCATGAGCGACCTTGCCAAGAGAATTGACGATCACGTTGGACGGCAAATCCGCAAACAACGGAACCTCCTCGGTTTGACCCAAGAGCAGCTTGCGGATGCCTTGGGGATATCATACCAGCAGGTTCAGAAATACGAGACAGCGGCGAATCGCGTCAGTGCGGGGCGCCTCTACGAAATCGCCGCCAAGCTCAATACGGAGATCGGCTTTTTCTTCGAGGGGCTGGATCCCGACACCTTCGGCACGCCGGTCGAGCATGGCGGCAAGAACCGCTCCGCCGTCGAGCTGGTGCGAAGTTTTGGAAATATCCAGGACGGCAACGTCCGCTCCGCCCTGGTCGGCCTGGTGAAAGAGTTGGGTGAGGGCCCGTTCGAGGACTAGGCTGTCGCCGCCACAGGCATCCCGGACGACGCCCAGTCGGGCTCCTCCGCGGTCTCGCGGCCCTGAACCAGCGTTTCGCGCTTCCAGGCCTTCCGATTGGCGAACAGCTCGCTCAGAAGCCGGTGATTCAACGCATGGCCCGAGCGCGAACCATGGAAATGGCCCAGAATTCGCGCGCCGGCGAGGTAAAGATCGCCGATCGAGTCGAGCACCTTGTGGCGTACGAATTCGTCACTGTAGCGCAGGCCACCATCATTGAGCACGCGTGCACCCGAGACGACCACCGCATTGTCGAGCGAGCCGCCGCGAGCCAGCCCACGGGCGCGCAGCGCTTCGACCTCGTGCTCGAAGCCGAACGTCCGCGCCCTGCAAATCTCAGACTTGAAGGCACCGTTGTGCAGCGCCATCGAGCAGGTCTGATGCCCGATCAGCGGCGTATCGTAGTCAATCTCGAAGGCAACTGAGAAATCGTCCGCCGGCGTCAGGCGCGCGCGCCCATTCCCCGCCACGACTTCGATGGGCCGCAGTACCCGAATGACCTCGCGCGGCACGCCCTGCTCGACGATGCCGGCACATTCGATAAGAAACACAAAGGGGGCGGCGCTGCCGTCCATGATCGGGACTTCCGGTCCGTCCACCTCGATAAGGGCATTGTCGATGCCGCAACCGTGTAGCGCGGCCATCAAATGCTCGACGGTCGCAACCTTGACCCCGTCCGAATTGGCGATCGTCGTGCAAAGCGCGCTATCGACCACGTTCTTGTAGAGCGCCGCGATGCGGGGTTCCCCCCGGCGGATGTCGCCGCGATAGAACACGATACCGGTGTTAGGCGCTGCTGGGTGCAGGGTCAGCGAAACCTTGGCCCCGCCATGCAGGCCAACGCCGCTGCAGGAAATCCGGTTTCGCAATGTCTGTTGGTTGGTCAACGGGGGTCCCCAAGGACACCGCCGGGCATGTTGCGCACGACGGTCAATCGATAAAAAAACAACGCAGAAACAACAAGTTAATTAGCATGACTGCCATGTTGTTCTAACAACGGGCCGAAGGCCAAACAAGTCACTCTTTGTTACACAATGTTACGCGAGCAGGGTCGGCGCGGGGGAGGTCGCGCCGACCCCAGTCTCGTATACACAAATACGAGCCCACGAGACAACGCAGCCTCGCGGATTCCGGCGTAGGCTGGTAGAGAGGGGGGGGGGGGGGGGGGGGGGGGGGGGGGGGGGG
>JAYQVF010000040.1:0-2443 GCA_038148335.1 Alphaproteobacteria bacterium
GCGAAGATCGGGACGCAGACTGCCAGCAGCCACCAGCCGACCAGCGCGTCGCGGCGGCTATAGGACCCGGCCCTGCCGGGATGAAGGGCGATGGTATCGATCACGGGAAGGGAAAATATCAGGCTCGGCGGCGTTGTGGCAGCATCCGCGAAGCGGCGCATTGCCGCGCCGCCTACTAGACGATCATGTACGCGTTCTTGAGTTTCGCCACCATATCTTGAGTCCAAGAACGGACCAACCCGCTCAGCGCCTCAGGCTCCTGAGGATTGAACCCCGCGCCGATGGAGCGGGACATCCCGCGGGTTGCCGAAGCCGTTCTATTTGGCGGCGGCGAAGATCCCGACGGCGCTGTACTTGCCGCCATCGACCTTGAACTGGCCGCCCATCTCCGCAGCGGCGCTGCCGCCGCCCGACATGAACGAGCCGACCAGGCTGCCCGTACGTCCGGCCCCGGAGAGCGATCCGGTGAACTTGTGCGCGCTGCCGTCGGCCGTGATCGCGAGTCCGGTGCCGGAATAGTTCGCATTGTCGAAGTTGTTGATCGCAAAGGTGCTTGTGCTCGGGCTGTCGAAGTTGACGGTGGCCGCGACGCTGCCGATCGCCTGATAGACCTGCGAGTTGGTGAACACGGTCCCGATGGCATGGCCGTTGTACGTCGCCGTGCCTTGCAGCGCGCTGATGGACGCAAGGTTCGCGATCTCACCGGTCACGTAGTTCGCCATGTGGATCATTTCCGACGAACTCGTCGTATCGGAAATGCGGCCGCCCCAGAATCCCCAGCTCAGATACTTGCAGGAACACACCGAAACGCCGCTCGGCAGGAAGTTCGAACTGAACTCGTTGGCGTTCGAGACCGAGACAAAAGCAACGCTGGAGTTGTTTTGGGCCGTCGAGTTGATCGTCACGTTGCCGGTCCCGTCCTGATCGCCCGCGACCATTGCCGTGTCGTCGATGAAGAGACCGTTGCCGCTGGTCGTCGAGCTGTCGCCGAAGGCGCCGACGTCGCGATCCCCGAACTTGACCTGGAATATCGGCCCCGTTCCGAATGCGTTCTGGAAGCGGAATGTCGCCTGGACCTTGTTGGTCGTTGCGCTCGTCTTCATCACGATATCGCTGCTGGTATCGTTGACGCCGTCGAACATCGTCGTCGTGGACAGCGATCCGCTGACCTCGGTCTGATAGGCGCCGCCGAGATAGCCGCCGAGGGTCCGCGTCGTTCGCGTCCCCAGCGTGGTGGTCGCCGGCATCGCGACGACGGTCGGGAAGTAGTTCACCGTTTGGGGCGTCTGGCCCGGGCGGAAGACCTTCGATCCGTTGTTGCTCACCTGTCCATCGCTCAGATCGACCTGCGCGCTCTCGAGGACGAAATAGGAACCGCTGGTCCCGAAGAAGTCGTTACCCAGATTGTCGTCGGCGGACGACAACTCCGAGTCCACGACCGACGGCAGACTGGTCAGCGTCGTCCGGGACGTGCCCAGCGATCCGCCACGGATGAAGGGCCGGTTCTGCGAATCGAAGCGCACGGCGCCGCCGCCCAGCGACATCAGCGATTTCTGCGAAGTGCCCTTTCCATCGATGGCGATCGTGCGAAACCCGAACGGCCGCTGTGCGGTGCTCGACCCGGACACGTCCCAATAGATCGCGGCGTCGGCGGTGCCCTCGGCTTCCGGCACCGTGATCCCGCCGGACTCCACGGCGCGGAAGAACGGCACGCTGGATCCGAGTCCGAAATCGTTCTGCAGCGCATAGAACGAAGCGCCACTGGTAGGAACCGAAGAACTCGGCTTGCCGGCAAAGGCAACGACACGGTTCGTCGTGTTCCCGGTCTCGACGCCTTCGACAAAGAGGAAGTCTAGGGTCGACGCCACGAAGATGTCGCCGGTGAACGTCCCGAACGGGGAGGACGTGTTCGATGCGGAGACGATCCCCGTCGTCCCGGCCTTGAGGACGGGGAACTTCAGCGTCGAGGAGCCGAGCGGAACGGAGAACGAGCCGCCGGAGAAGGCGCCGCCCTGGAAAGGAATATTGGTCGTCGACCCCTGATCCGCGGTCCCGGTCGCGCGGGTGAGCGACCTCTTGTACCGCCCCGACAGATCCGATGCAGAGGGGAACAGGTTCTGCTGCAGCGTGTTGTTCTGTTGTGAGTCGGTGGTCGTGTCCGAAGCCGCCTCGGTTCCCGAACCGCCGCCCAGGGGCGACAGTGGCGGCGCGATGGCCGCAAAAATCGGCGGGGGCGCGATGGCTTGCAGCGGACGCTGCGAGCCTTGCTGCCCCAGGCTGGTCTGCGCGACGTCCTGATCCGTCGGGACCCGCCGGCCACCGCCGGCCTGCGGTCCTCCTTGCTGGCCATTGCCTTGCTGATCGCCCTGTTGTCCCCCTTGCTGGTTGTCGCCCTGCTGGTTTTCTCCCTGCTGGCCGTCGCCCTGCTGGTTCTGGGCCTGTT
>JAYQVF010000040.1:2543-20019 GCA_038148335.1 Alphaproteobacteria bacterium
CTGTTGTTGCTGTTGTTGCTGCTGACCCTGCTGCTGCTGCCCCTGCTGCCCCCCCGGCTGGCCCTGTCCGCCGCCTTCGGCAGGGGGCGGCGCGCTCCGCTCCAGCGAATTGAGGGCCGCATTGAGCTGCTCGGGCGGCGCCGGCGCCGGCTGCGACGGGGCCTGGTCGGGCGCGTCGGCCGTAATCGCGAAACCGGGACGGCGGGCGACCTGCGTCACGCCGGCGGACGCTACCGTCATCTGGTCGCCAAAAAGGAACGTTGCCTGGGTCGGGCCGTTGGGCTGGACGTTGACCAGCGCGATACCGCCACGGATCCCGATGACCGCCGTCGGCGTCTTCAGCGTGACCGGGGTGCGCTTGCTGATCTTGCCGCCGACGAAGCGGAAGACGCCCTTGGTCGCAGTCAGGGCAAGTTTGCCCGTCCCCGTCTCCGGGTCGTAAACGAATTCGTCGAGGACGACTTCCGAATTTGGCCCGACGGTAAACGCGCTCTCGTCCATGAACAGCATCTGCGCCTGGCCGTTCGCCGTCGTGACGATCTTCTCGTTCGCAAAGACGTTGACGCCGACATCGAGAATGCGTGTTTCGGCCGATGGCGGCGTTCCCGTCGCATTGGGATTGAGAGCCGCTGTAACGCCGATCTCCTGATTCGACTGGGCCAGCGCGGCAGTCGAAACCAACGCGCACGCGACGAGCACCGGGAGAGAAAGCCTATGACGAAGAAACAAAACAAATACCTCCGGACAAGCAACCCGAACGGGCACTTTACTCCCCTGTCCTGATTACACGCTAAATGCACAGTCGGATGCAACAAACCCTTGAGATTGGCCCGTCTTGTGCGTCCCCTCTATACTTTACCGCCAACGAGGGTGACCGGCATTAACCATATCTCTTCCTTTCTGGACTGGTGGGGCAGCGAACTGAAGGCGGTGTGCCCTGCGCCGCTGCGACGGCTGCTCGGACTCGATCGTCTGCGCCTGATCGTGCGCCTCGACGGCCACGCCGTCGAAGCCGGACTGGATCGGCCCGGCCGTTACGAACCGATCGCCGCCACGGAGGTCACCCCCGACGACTGGGGCAACATCGGTGCGAACTTCATTCGCGCGCTTCAGACGATCGATCCCGCGTCGGTCGACACCGTTCTGGTGGTTGGCTCGACCCAGGTCGTACGCCGCCATTTGCGGCTGCCACCGGCGGCGGAACGCGATCTCGCCGGCCTCCTGTCGTTCGAGGTCGAACGGCATACGCCCTTCAGGCCGGACGAAGTCTACCTGGCCTACCGGCGACAGGAAGGGCGCGACGGCGATTCGCTGGCCGTCACCGTCAACGTCGCGCCCAAGCGGGTGATCGATCCCCTCATCGGCAGCCTGACCGACATCGGGTTCGGTCCGATGCAGATCGTGCTCGGCGACGACATGGATCGCGCGCTCGCCGTCCCTGCGGTCTCCGTCCCGCGGCGGCGGCGCACCGTCGTGCCCATTGCGGCAGCATTCGCGCTTCTTCTTGCAGCAGCCGTCATTTCGCCCTTGCTGCGTCTGGAGTCCGTTGCCGACGATCTCACCGCGACGGCCGCGGAAGCGCGGCGCGGGCTGGGAGCCAACGCCACGGCAGCGGGTGCCGGCGACCTCGCAGCGGCGGCACGGTTCCTTGCCGAGCGCCGGCGGACCGAACCCTCGCTCCTGGGAGTCCTCAACGAACTCGCCGACGTCCTTCCCGACGGCACCTGGCTTACGTTCCTGTCGCAGAATGGCCGGAGCCTGGCGATCGAAGGCCAGACCGGATCGAGCGCAGACCTGGTGCCGCGCCTGGAAAGCTCGCGGTGGTTAAGCGACGTCACGTTCGACGCGCCGGTCACACGCCAGGGCGGGAGCGCCGAGCGGTTCGCCTTCTCCCTGAAGATCGCGGAGGACCTGCGATGAAGCGAGGGTCGCCGCTTTCGCGCGTGGCTGCCGGGCTCCTGCTCGTCGCCGTCGTCGCGTTGCTCTACGCGATTGTCGGACTGCCCCTGCAAAGCGCCTATCGCGAAGCGAACGCCGCCATCGGCAATGCCCGGCTTGCTCTTGCCCGGCTTGAGGACGGTGCCCGGCGTCAGGCCCGAATCGTCGCCTCCCTCGACGAGTTCGACGGGCAGGCTCTGATGATCGCCGGCGACACCGATGGCAACGCGACCGCCGCCCTCCAGTCGTTGTTTCAGGAGATCCTGGAAACCCACCGGGCGGAACTGGTGAGCATCGAGGCGTTACCGGCCGTTGACGTCGCTGCGTTTCGCGCGATCCGCCTGCGGGTCCAGTTCACCGCCGGTCATGCCGGCCTGACCGGGGTCGTCCGTGCGCTGGAGGACGGGCGGCCCGTCGTGTTCCTCGACAACCTGACGGTCAGCGCCCGATCGTCGCGTGTCGTCGGCGTCGAAAGACCGCTCGACGTTCGCGTCGAGTTGACGGCGTTTCGCTCGGGCGGAGCAACTTGATGCACCGCTGGTTCTATGGATTGATCATTGTCGCCCTGGCGATCGTCGCCGTCGGCGCGTGGTTGCTGCCGGAAAGTGCCCTCGGTCCGGCCCGGCCGGTTGCGCAAGCGGGCGCAGAGATCGACGCGCCGGCGCGCGATCTCCGTCCGCGGCAGGACACGGCATACGCTGCGCTGGTGCAGCGGCCGCCTTTCGCGGCCAACCGGCGCGCGATCACGAGTGTCGAAGGGGGCGACGAAAACCTGATTCTGGGCCGCTATCGTCTATCGGGCGTCATCGTTTCGCCCGACCGCCGCCTGGTTATTCTCTCGACGCCAGGCGGCGCGTCACAGAGCGTCGCCGAGGGCGAACAGATCGACGGCTGGACCGTCGAGGAGATTACGGCCTCCCGCGTCACCCTCGCCTCGGACGGCCGGCGGCAGAAGATTTCGGTCGAATCGCAGGACCGCTAGACCGGTGCCAAGCCATTGATTCCCAAGGGTTCGGTTCGTAGGGTAGGCAGCCACCGCATGGGAGGGAACGGCACGTGACATACCGACTGGCGTTCGCCGGCGCGGCCATCATGCTCGTCGCGGCCTGTACCGCGCAGCCGGTGCGGGACGTGTCGGAACTGCCCGCGAGCATTCCCGAGACCGGACCCCGCGTCGCGCAGAACCAGACACCCATCGCGCAGACCCAGCCAGCCTTCCCCGCCTCGAGTTCCGCGGTCGTCAACCGGCAGCCCCGGATCGACGAGATCTATCCGGCGCGCGACACCAGCGACGATACCGGCGGCGCGCGGCCGTTGCGGGGCCCCGAAGGGGATATCACGCTCACCTTCGACAACGCCGATGTCCGTGAGGTTGTCCGCGTGGTGCTCGGCGACTTGCTGGGCATCAACTACGTCGTCGATCCCAACGTGTCGGGCGCCATCAGCCTGGCATCGGGGCGCCCGCTGCGGCGCGACGACCTGTTCCCTACCCTTGAAGCCATCCTCTCCAGTCAGGGCATCCAGCTTCTCAACTACGGCAACGTGTTGCGCGTGACGCGGGCCGCGGACGCTCAGGCACGCGCCGCCGGAGGGATCGGGTTCGGCCCCGGCACCGCCTATCGCGTCTTCCCGCTGCAATACGTGTCGGCCGCACAAATGCAGTCCGTCCTGGCGCCGTTGCTGCCCGAAGGCGGCCTGCCGGTCGTCGATGCGGTGCGCAATCTGATCGTCGTGGCCGGCGACACGGCGGTGATCCGCCTTGCGGCCGGTACCATCGACATCTTCGACGTCGACCGCATGGCGACCCAGACCGCCGCGATCGTCTCGCTGGAAGACGCCGACGCCACCGTCGTTGCCGCGGAACTCAGCAACATCTTCGCGTCGACCGGCAGCCTCGCGGGCGCCGACGGCGAGCCCGGCGCTTTGCAGCTCATTCCCATCGAACGGCTCAACGGCATTCTCGTGATCGCCCAGAACCAGGACCTCGTCGAAAACGCGCGCGAGTGGATCTACCGCCTCGACCGCAAGCGCGATCCGGCCGAGCGCCGCGTCTTCGTCTATTACGTCCAGCACGGCGGCGCCGAGCGCATCGCCAACGCACTCAACGACATTCTGAGCGGCACCGCCCCGCCGCCGGCCAACGGCGAGAACGCGCCCGATTCGACCGCCACGCCGGCCGGCCTGCTTGATGAGAATCTGCGGGTCTCGGTCGACACCGAGAACAACGCCCTGCTGGTTTCGACGACGGCGGCCAACTTCTCCCTGATCGAGGACGTGCTGCGCCGTCTCGACATCCAGCCGCTCCAGGTGATGATCGAGACCAGCATCTTCGAGGTGTCGCTGCGCGACGACCTGCGCTTCGGCGTGCAGTACGCCATCAACAACGGCGGCATCGGCCTCGGCGACGGCGGCATCATCTCGTTCAGCAACGGCACCAACACCGTCACCGGCCCCGGCAACGTCGCCACCCCGGTCATCTCGCCGGTGCTGGCCGCGCAGGGAACGTCGACGACGGTCGGCGGCTTCAACTTCACCATCGACGGCGCCTCGGCCACGCGTTTCATCATCGACGCGCTGAGCGACCTCACCGAGGTCAACATGATCTCGTCGCCCAACGTGATCGTGCTCAACAACAACACGGCGCAACTCAACGTCGGCGACGAGGTGCCGATCATCACCCAGACGACGACGAGCACCGTCACCACCAGCCCCCTGATCGTCAACACCGTCCAGTACCGGCCGACGGGGGTCAGTCTCGAGGTGACGCCGCAGGTCAACGCCAGCGGCATGGTGACGTTGCGGCTGTCGCAGGCCGTCAGCGACGTACGGGTGACGACGTCGTCGACGATCAATTCGCCGACGATCCAGAACCGCAGCCTGCTCAGCACGGTGTCGGTGCGCAGCGGCGATACGGTGCTGCTGGGCGGCTTGATCCGCGAATCGGCCGGCGACGGCAAGACCGGCATTCCGATCCTCAACGACCTGCCGCTGGTCGGGAACCTGTTCGGCCGCCGCACCGAGACGACGCAACGTACCGAACTCGTTATCCTGATCCGGCCGATCATCATCTCGACGCCCGAGGAGGCGACCAACGTCACCGAATCGATGCGCAACAAGTTCCTGTCGCTGGTCCGCCAGGAACGCGAGGGAATCCGCCAGCCGCGGTGGATCGTCGGCGGCGGCCGCTAGGGCGGGCGCCGCTCTCCGAATCTATTCGAGGGTCGCGTCGAGGCTGTAGGCGCCGGTGCCGCCGCAGCAGTGGCCGACGGTGACGTAGTAGGTGCCGACGACGACGGCGCGGCTCAACGACGCGTTGTACCAGTTCCCCCCGTCGTCGTTGCCGACGAGGGTCTTGCCGTCGGCGTCTTTCAACGTGAGGATCACGTCGGTGCCGCCGGACGACGACACCGTGAACGTACCCGGCTCGTCGACGACGACCTTGAACGTGTCGGTGTCGCCGCTCGTCTCGAGACGGCCCGATGCGGCCGCGGCGAGAGTCGTGGCGCCGGCAAAGCTGTCGGCGTGGTCGTCGTCGAGGGCCTCGAGCGTGCCGCTGCCGGGCAGCGTCGGCGCCGTCTGGTCGCCGTCGAGCTGTTCGACGCTGTCGACGACCTGAACGGCGAAACTGTCGACGGCACGGAACGCCTGGCCGGCGTTGAAGGCGCTGAGCACGGCACGGCCCGTCGTCGCCGTCGCCGTTACCGACACCTTGGCGACGACGGACGACGCGTCGACATAGGTCACGTTATGAACGACGAATCCGTCGGGGACCTCGACGACGGGCTCGCCGTCGTCGTCGCTGAAGCCGTTCGACGACAACGTCAACGACACCGTCGTCCCGCGCGGCACATAGGCGATCAGCTTGATCAGTTCCTTGAAGGCGACCTCGGTGACGCACGCCACGCCGCACCCGGCGTCGACCGTGGCGGCACCTACGGCGTCGCGCACGCTGTCGGGCACATCCGCCGAGGTATCGACAAGTTCAGACAGCAGAAATGCCGCCGCGGATGCAGCATCGGCGAACCACCGGCCGCCTTCGCCGTCGAGACCGACATAGACCTTGCCGTCGCTGCGTTCGACGACGGCGCTGCGGTCGTTGGTGCCGCCCAGCGCGCGAAACAGGTCGTGGGTGCGCGTCATCGCCCGCACGAGCGCCTGGTCGGCGGCGGCCAGGCCCGACAGGTCGTTGTCTCCGCCGAGCGCGATCGAGCGCGGTGCGAGCGCGCCGCCCGCGTCGGCCGTGCCTGTGTAGGCCGTAACTTCGGTGGCGAGCTGTTGCAGATAGCCGCCATAGGCCGAGGAATCGGCGACGGCGGCGCCGGCATGGGCCGAGCCGGAGGCGCCGAGAGCCAGGACGGCGAGACCGAACGCCGCCGCACGAGACTTCATCGTTACCATACGCCGCATTCTAGCCTGCCACCGTCATGCAGCGCTTGGGAACGCGGACCGACGCACCGCGCGAGAACCAGGTGAGAAAGGTATTACCGGTGCAGGTCGAGCGGGTTATCCCGATCTGGCCAAAGGCATTGAGCCGCACGTCCGTCACCTCGACCCGCATGAACTCGCCCTCGTCGAAGGTGACGATGCCGCACCACCGCGCATCATTCGCATAGAGGCCGTTCTGCGAGCAGACGGTGCGATTGATCAGCGGCGATTCGAGGGCCAGGGCCGGATTGCCGGTCGTGCCGGTCGGCGGCAGACCCGAGTAGCGCGGCGCCGGCGAGTTGGCGGACACGACGTATTCGTTCTGGCGCTGGGTCGCAGGCGCCGCCTGGGCTATTTGCACCGTCCCGCGGGCGCGCTGCAGCGCCTCGAGCCGTGCGTTTGCGAGCAGGGCGGCCGGTGCCGACGGATAGCTGACGAGGATGTCGTGGTACTGGCGCTCCGCGTCGGCATAGCGGCCATCGAGTTCGAGGCGATAGGCCGTCGAGAACAGGCTGTCGGCATTGCCTGACGCGGAAGGCTGAGACGTCACCGGCGACGGCGCGGCCGCAGCCACCGCTACCGGCGCGACGGGGGCTCGTCCCATCGGAGGCGCGGACAGTACCGGAGCCGCAGAGTTTGCCGATATGACCCAGGGCCCCTCGCGGCCGGCATATTCCTGCGCCAGTGCTCCTGCGCCGTCGCTACGAATGCGCAACGCCTCGCGCGGATCGGCCGCAACAAGGCGCACCGGTTCGGCACGGGCCTGCGCCAATTCGATCGGCTCGGCGCGGCCATCCCCGGCAATCAGGATCGTTCCCGTCGCCGCAAAGGAAGTCCGAGGCGCCAGGATCGCAACTGCGGGGGGCGCGACGGTCTCGACCGGCGGCACCGGCGCCGCCGGCATGGCTGGCTGCGCCGCCAGCGTTGGCGTGGCGAGCGCGGCCACCTGGACGCCCAAGGCCTGGCTCACATGGGAGGTCCGGTTGGCATAGGCATCCACCGGGGCGGACGACGGCAGGGCCGTATCGCCGGCGGCCGCAGACGAACCGGGACCGGCCGATGCCGGCGAGTCGCGACGGACCACGCTGTCGGTCGCATCGGCGCGCGCGAGTTGCAGCGTCGGCGACGGCGGCGGCGGCGTTTCATCCCGCGCCAGGATCATCGCCATCGCGCGCGGTTCGACCGGGACGCTCGCGACCACCTGGCTGTTGGCGGCAGGCGTGCTCGCCGTTACCTGCGGCGCTTCGCTTGCGGCCTGCGCCAGGAGGACGCCGGGATAGGCACCAAGCCTCTGTTCGCGCCAGGTTTCGGCCTGGGCCACGGTCATCTCGGACTCGTCGAGGAGTTCGCCGTTGCTGTAGTTGGCCCGCAGGTGCTTGCCGTCGACGCCGATGACGGTGAACGCCCCGTCACGGACGCCGTCGATGTAGGTGCCGACGATCACCTCGCCGTCGGGATACGTCGTGACGACTTCGCCGTGGAATTCGCCGTTGCGGAAAGTCCCGTCGTTGCGCTCGGTTTCGATGCCTTCGATGTACCACACCAGCGTGCCGCGCCCGCTCAAACGGCCGTTCTCGCAGGCGCCGAACCAGCGTATTTCCTCGTCGGGTTGGGCGAACGGGTTTGACGTCGCGCAGTTCGTTGCCGGATCGACGATCCAGCCAGCCTCACCCCGTACGCTCGCCAGCGTGCCATCGCCCTTGTCGGCGCCGAGCAGCGGCGCCGGTACCGGTTGATCGCCGCCGGCAACGGGGCGCAGGGTCGGCGGCTTGTCGCCGCTACCCATCAGCCGCGACAGGCGTTCGGCACCCGGCAGGTCGCTGACGTAGGAACATCCAGCCAGTCCGAGCGCGATTGCGGCGATGGCGAGTTTGGCCCTCATTGTCACCTCGTCGATGTTCCCCTACGCGCCGCGGCACGATGATCAATATGCCCGCAGAATAGCAGGGATTTCCGCAAACTCACGCCCCGGATTCGGCAGAAATCGGCCAAATCAGGGCTGAGTTCGCTCCCAGGTGCGAAAGCGCAGGGGTAACGCGCCATCGCCGGTGAGCCAGATGACCGCGCGCCAGCCGGTGCCGCCTTCCGCGATGGCCTCGACCTCGACGGCGAGCCCCGACGACGGCGCGACGTAGCGTCCGCCGCCGGCGAGCCGGGGCTCTGGTCCCACCGCGCCTGCCTCGATGTAGCGCTGGCGCGCCTCGGCAAATGCCCGACGCGAGTCGGCGTCGACCGTGGGGATCGCCGCTACCACGGCCTCGGAGGCAACCAGAGGATCGACGCCGGCATTCAAGCAATCGACGGTGACGTCGTCGCGAATCGACGCCATCAGCGGCGCCGGCACTCCGAGAACCTGCTGGAGTTCGGCGATCGAATCGAAGGGGCCGTTGCGGGCGCCGTGGGCACGACCGGCCGCGCGATAGTCCGCATCCTCCGCACCGCCGGGACCAGGACGCGAATCGGGATCGCGCCAGTCGAGGATCGCCGTCGACGGCGCCGGAACGCCGATTTCGGCGGCATGACTCTCCACGATACCGCGGAGGAGATCGCCCCATGCGGTGTTGAGATCAACCTTGCCGCATTCGTCATGGAAGCGAATTTCGATGTCGCGGCCACCATACGAAAGCATGGACCGACCGATCACCGCGAGGTCCGCCGTATCTCGCTGCGAAAGCAGCAGCAGCGCACCGTGCACGACCGCCGCCTGGGCCAGATAGCGCGCCTGTGCCTCTTCGACCTGCCGGCGCGCAACGGCGATGTCGGTTCGTGCGGTCCCGCCAACGACGACGGCCAGGCCGGCGATGACGACCGTCGACCACAGCACGATGAGCAGCGCCGCGCCGCGCTGCCGGAGGATGCGACCTCTCGTCACCGCGGCTGCTCCCCGAGACGCGGGACGACGAGGATGTCGGGCCAGGCGCGACCGCGCGCCGAGATGCGGATGCGGATGAGGGATGGCAGCGCTACGTCAGCACGCCAGTCGTCGTGCCAACGCGCCTCGCGCTCACCCCGCTGGACGCCGAAATAGGAGAAGCGCACGTCGGACACCTGGCGGGCAACGATGTCCATGGCCCCGTTGCGCAGGTCAAACCCCGCCTCTCTTCCCTCGGTCAGTTGCCGCACGAGCACGAGGCTCCCGTCCCGGCGCTCGAACTTCAGTTTGTAGAGGCCGCCAATGTCCGGGTATGCCGGCAGGTCGGAAACGAAAGCGAGCGACGCGGCCTGTCCCTCGAAGGCGATCGGCGAACCGGCATCGTCCTGCCAGCGAACCGGACGCGCGGCCTCGATCCGAGCCCGAAGAAAGGAATGAGCGCCGCGAAGCTCATCGAGCGCTGCCGCGCGTTCGGTCACGCGGCCGGCGCCGACGATCCCCAACCGCAAACCGCCGGTCACGGCGACCACGATCAGGCCAAGCAGCGTCAGGCCGACGAGGAGCTCGATCAGCGTGAAGCCGCTTTGCCGCGTACGGTTCACAGATTGCCCCGAGGCGCCAGCTTGAGCGTTCGCAATGTCACCGGTTCGGCACCGTCGCTGCCCGAAACGGTGACGGTCACGTCGAGAACCCGCACCGCGATTCTGTCGTCGGCATCGGCGGGCAAGCCATCGTGGGGCTGGATCCGCGCGACCCAGGACTGGCCGAGCGCGGTCGTTCCGCGCTGTTCGCCGACCCGCAACGGAAGCGTGATCCCGATCTCGCTGAGCGTCGATTCGGCGGCCACGAGGTTCCGCGTCAGGCGTTCCGCCCGGGCGCTCCCGTCAAACGCGCCGCCGAAGAGCTGCAGCGCGGCGACCACCACCAGTGCCGCGATCACGAATGCCACGACAACCTCGATCAGCGTGAAACCGGCGTCACTCTTCATGGACATGTCCCGTGAGCCAGTCGACCAAGACGGCTTCGCGATTCTCGCCTGCGAGAATCTCGACCCTGCCGCCGGTCGAGTGGCCGTCGGCGAAAAAGCGCACGAACGATTGCCCGTCAGGTCCCTGCCCGGCCGGCGGCACCACCAGCCGCAGGCTCAGACGATCGGGCAGGGTGCGATCCCGCTCCCCCACCTGCCAACGCCGGGCGCCATCCACCCTGAAGTCCGTCGCCTTACCCGCAATCATGGCCTGACTGCGCGCCTCTCGCAGCGCCGTGACGACGGCGCCAACCTCACGATTCATTTGGCCCAGTCCGAGCGCAGCCCCAAGCGGCGGCGCGACGAGGGTCGCCGCCAGCGCCAGCACGACCAGCACCACCATCAGTTCGATCAGCGTGAAACCGCGCGGGCCTCCGCGACGTCTAGTTGGCGACGTCGGCATCCTCGCCCTCGCCCCCGGGCTGTCCATCCGCGCCGAGCGACAGTATCCGATAGGGCTTTCCCGATGGTCCCGGCGCTTCGTAGCGATAGGGCCGCGACCACGGATCGAGCGGCACCTCGTCGCCCCGGAGATAGGGGCCTCGCCAACCCGCCGCGCCACGCGGCGCCGCGAGCAGGGCGTCGAGGCCTTCCTGGGTTGCCGGGTAGCGGCCGAGGTCTAGCTGGTAGAGATCCAGGGCCGTGGCGAAGCTCTCGATCTGGATCTTCGCAACATCCGATTTGGCGCGCGACAAGAAGTCGATCGCCCGCGGTGCGACAATACCGATGATGAGGCCAAGGATCACCAGAACCACCAGGAGCTCGATGAGCGTGAAGCCGCTGTTGCCGCGGCGCCTAGAACGCAAGCGCATTGATCCCCACGATTGCCGACACAAGAGACAGGATGATCGCGCCGACCACGACGCCGATGAAGACGATCAACAGGGGCTCCAGCAGCGCAACGAAACGACGCACCGCCGTTTCCGCCTCGACGGCATGGCTCGCGGCGACGCGGTCCAGCATGTCGGGCAGCCGCCCGCCTTCCTCGCCGACACGAACGAGTTCGATCGCAATCGGCGGCAGAACGGCGTCCAGTTCCAAGGCCGCCGCCAGCGTCGCACCGGCCTTCACGCGCTCGACGGCTCGCCGTGCGGCCAGCGCAATCACGCGATTGCCCGCAACGTCCGCGGTCAACGCTAGAGCATCGGTCAGCACGACGCCGTTCCGGAGCAACGCGCCCAGCGCCCGGGCAAACCGCTCGGTCTCGACGCGCCGGACAATGGCACCAATGAAGGGCAGATTCAGGATCGCACGGTCGGCACGCAAACCAAATGCACCACGACGCCAACCCAGGCGCAGATAGAGCCAGAGGGCGACGAGCAGCGCCATCACAAGCCAGCCAAAGTCCACGACAAACCGAGATACCGCGATGACGATCGACGTGCTCACGGGCAGGTCCGCGGCGGCCTCGCGAAACAACTGTTCGAACTGGGGGACGACATAGGCAAGCAGGACCACCAGCGACACCAGGGCGGCAGCCATCAGCAGCGCGGGATAGATCAGAGCGGACTGAACCGTCGTTACAAGAACGCCCATGCGTTCCTGGTAGCGGGCCAGTGAATCAAGCGCCTCGGCCAGGTGTCCGCCCGCCTCGCCGGCACGGACGGTCGCGCAGAAGAACGGCGAGAAGAACCCGGGATGTTCCGCCATCGCATCGGCCAGACCCAGGCCTTCACGCACCCGCCGCCGCATCGTTCCCGCGACGCCCGCCAAGTTCGCATCGCTCGTGGTTTGCGACAGTACCTCGAGCGCGCGATCGACCGCGACCTCCGCAGCAACGAGGGTCTCCAGTTCTCGCGTGAACCTGATTCTTGCGGTTCGCGATGGAGCGCCTTTGCCCAGCGACGCAATGGAAAGGACCGCACGGGGCGCCGCCGTGACCTTGTCGGGCGCATCCTCGGCCACCGTCACCGACACCGGCAGGCAGTCGGCCTGGCGCAACCTGGCGATGGCGGCGTTGCGATCGGGCGCATCGATGACGTCCTCGCTGATCCCGCCATCTGCCGCCACCGCGCGATACCGGAACCGGGGCATCAGGCCTCTCCGACGGCGCGCAACACTTCGTCGATCGACGTGCGGCCGGCCATCACCTTGCGCAACCCGTCGCGCCGCATGGTTTCCGAGCCCGCACGCGCCGCGCAGGCCGCGATTTCGCCGGCGTCACCGCGAGCGAGAATGACCGCGCGCACAGCGTCGTCGACCATGACCAGTTCCGCAATAGCCTCGCGACCGGTGAAGCCGGTGCCGCCGCAGCGCTCGCACCCCAGCGGCCGATGGACGGACAGAGACGCCGCCTCCGACACCAGCTCCGGATCGAGCGCGGCAAGCGCAGCACCGCCGCCGCTATCGACCGCCTTGCAGTGAGGACAAAGGGTCCGGACAAGCCGCTGGGCCATGACACCGCGAATCGCCGAGGTCATCAGATAAGGTTCGACCCCCATGTCAGCGAGTCGCGTGACGGCGCTTGCGGCATCGTTGGTATGAAGCGTCGACAAGACAAGATGACCGGTCAGCGCCGCCTGAATCGCCATGGCCGCCGTATCGAGATCGCGAATCTCGCCGACCATGATGACGTCGGGGTCGTGCCGGAGAACGGAGCGCAACACATTGGCGAATTCGAGACCGATCCGGGGTCGCACCTGCATCTGGTGAATGCCCGGCAGTTCGTACTCGACCGGATCCTCCACCGTGATGAGCTTGCGTGCCGGATCATTGAGACGCTGCAGCATGGCGTAGAGCGTGGTCGTCTTGCCGCTGCCCGTGGGCCCGGTGACCAGAAAGATGCCCTGATTGGCCGCTAGCAGCCTATCAAGCGCGCCCTCGATCGTGCGACCAAAGCCGAGTTCGGGAAGGGTCAGGGGCGCGTTCGTCTTGTCGAGCAGGCGCAGCACGATGCTTTCGCCATGCATGGTGGGCAGGCACGACACCCGAACGTCGATGGCGCGGCCCTCGACCGTCACCCGGCAGCGGCCGTCCTGGGGCAGGCGACGCTCCACGATGTCGAGATTGGCGAGGATCTTGACGCGGCTGACGATCACCGGATGTTCCTCCGTCGTCAGCAAGTCGACGTCACGCAGCAGGCCGTCGATGCGATGACGGACGCGCAGTCCGCCGTCCTGCGGCTCGAGGTGGATGTCGCTCGCGCGGGCGGCGACGGCACGCTCGATAATCTGGTTCACTCGACGAATGGCCGGCGCATCGCTTGCCAGTTCGCGCAGCCGTTCGAGGTCGTCGTGGCGCGCCGTCGTCCGGACGCCACCTTCCACCGCTGCGGCGCCGTAGAGCTGCTCGAGACGCCGGTCTAGTTCGCCCGGCATGGCGACGGCGGCATGAACCGGCTTGCCCAACTGGAGTTCAAGCGCGTGCCGCGTTTCTTCGTCGAGCGGATCCGCCATCGCCACCAGCACGCCGGCGCGGTCCTCGCGCAGCGGCAGGACGCGGTAGGTGCGCAGAAAGTCGGCGCGCAGACGATCCGCATACAGCGGCGTCGCGGGATAGTCCCGCGCCGTCACCAGCGGCAACGCCAGACATTGCGACAGCGCTCGGGCGACCTCGTCCTCCGGCACGAGGCCGAGGCGGCAAAGAATGCGGTGCAGCGGTTCGCCGCTGCCCTGCACGACGCGCTCCGCCCGCGCCAAATCGCGTTCGTTGAGGGCGCCACTGTCGAGGAGCGCACGGGTGAGTTGCTGGTTCATACCAATGTCAGCGGACCGTAGAGAACGGTGATCCAGGTTGCGACGGCCAGGTAGGGACCGAACGCGATCTCGGCGCGGCCGATGTCGCGTCGGCCGCGCAACGCCAGCAGCAGGGCGGCCGCCAATGCGGCGATGCTGGCCAGGAACACGAGCCCCGGAAGGCCCGCCCAGCCGACCCAGGCGCCGGCGGCTGCCAGCAGCTTGACGTCGCCAAGGCCGAGACCGTCGCGGCCGCGCCACCGGCGATAGCCGAACGCAACGATGGAGAACGCCGCGAAACCGACCGCCGCGCCGAGCAGGGCGTCGGGCAGCCTGCCCTCAAGAGCGGCCGCGAGCAGACCCAATGCTAGGACAATGAGCGTGAGAATATCGGGCAACAGCATCGTGCGCAGATCGACCAGGGCGAGCGCCAGCAGCGCCCAGCCAAGGATGCAGACCAGCGCCAGGTCGACGCCGCCAAACGCGGTGACGGCCCACAGGGCAATGCCGAGGGCGGCGAGTTCGCTGAGGGGATAGAGCGCGGCGATCGGCGCCCCGCAGGACCGGCAACGGCCGCGGCGCAGCAACCAAGCGAAGACCGGCACGAGGTCGTAGACCCGGATCGGCGCGGCGCAGGAGGGACACGTCGAACGGGCCAGGACGACCGGACGACCCTGCGGCCAGCGCACGACGAAGGTCGCGACGAAGCTCCCGACGAAGGGCGCCGCCAGGAGCAGAAACAGGACCAGCGGATGTGCAGCGGAAAAAGTCATTCAGCGTTCGCGATTTGACCCCGGCGTCGGTCGTCTGATGTGATGGCGCGGGACGCCCATGGTAGCTGAAAAGACACGATGAACCGAGAAACCCTTGTGGTTTTGGCCGCAGCCGTCGCGGTCGCGGCCGCGGTGGCGGGCGGCGCCGCCTGGTACGACCAGCGAAGCCGGCCTGCCGACGCGGCGCCGGCGGCGGACGTGGCGACGACCCTTGAGGGGGAAGTCGCCGCGCTGCAGGCCCGCGTGGACGCCGATCCCAGCGAAATCGATAGCTGGCGGGCGCTGGGCCGCCGGTTCATGGCGCTGGAACGCTATCTCGAGGCGGTGGAGGCCTGGAGCGTGGTCGCCGAACTGCGGCCCGGCGACCCGGAGGCTGCCGCCGCGTTCGCCCGCCTCGACGAGATCGCCAGCGCCCGCGGGCGCCACCGGGAACAGGGGCGATAGGCGGCGTCAAGCCGATTCCGGGGCGAATTAGCCTCGAATCTGTCACCCCGTTACCTTAAGCTGACGGTTCAATTACGCACGGACGGACGCCGAGGGGAGCGCCGGCCGTCGAACAAAGGGCGCCCGCCAGGGAACGCCAGGGCTTAAGGGGAGGAACTATGTTCGGCAGGGCTCGACTGGTGACCATTTCGTTCGCCGCCGCTGCGCTCGTCTGGAGCGCGGGAAGCGGGCTGGCGCAGCCGCAACCGAAGATGCCGATCGCCGACGGCGAGCTGCACCTCGGTGTCGCCTCGTGCGCGGGCAGCACCTGCCACGGCGCCGCGGCCCCCCTGCCCGGCTCCAACGTGCTGCAGAACGAGTTCGTGACCTGGCAGCAGAAGGACAAGCACCACAAGGCCTACGAGGTGCTGCTCAACGACCGCTCCAAGCGGATCGCCCGCAACCTGGGGCTGGAGAACGCCCATACCGCGGCGCTGTGCCTCGATTGCCACGCCGACAACCCGCCGGCCGACAAACGGTATGCGACGTTCCAGCTCACCGACGGCGTGACGTGCGAGGCCTGCCACGGCGGCGCCGGGCGCTGGATCGGCACCCATATCGTGCCGACCGCCAGTCACGCGACCAACGTGCAGAACGGGCTGTTCCCGACCGACGATCCGGTGCAGCGGGCGCGGCTGTGCCTGTCCTGCCATTTCGGCGACGACACGCGGTTCGTGTCGCACAAGATCATGGGTGCAGGCCATCCGCGGATGAGCTTCGAACTCGATACCTTCACCGCGCTGCAGCCGGCGCACTTCACGGTCGACCGTGACTACCGCCAGCGCAAGAAGGCGGTGAACGGCATCCAGACCTGGGCGATCGGCCAGGCCATGGCGATCAACGTCATTCTGGACACCATGCTCGATCCGGAGCGCGGCATGGACGGCCTGTTCCCGGAACTGGTGGCGTTCGACTGTCACGCCTGCCACAGCCCGATGAGCGCCCTCGAGTGGGCGCCGCGCGAAGGCACACGGGCGCTGGGCCCCGGCATTCCGCGGTTCAACGATGCCAACCTGCTGATGCTGCAGGTCATCACCGACTTCATCGACCGCGGGCTCGGCAACCAGTTGCGTGAGCGCACCAACGCCCTGCATGCGGCGACGCGCGAAAACCATTCGGCGATGCTGAACACGGCCCGGGCGCTGAAGGGCGTGACGGCGCAGCTGATCGACCGCTTCGCCGCCCGCCAGTTCAAGGCCGAGGACATGAAGGTGCTGCTCGACGGCGTGCTCAGCAGCGGCCTGAACGGCGAGTACGTCGACTACGCCGGCGCCGAGCAGGCCAGCATGGCGCTCGGCACCATCGTCACGGCGATGCAGAACGTCGGCGCCCTGCAGAAAGGCCAGATGGATGGCGTCAACGCGGCGCTGGACAAGGTATTCGCGGCCGTCGACGACGACGAGAAGTACAAGCCGCAGACCTTCGTGGCCAGCCTGCGCGAGTTCCAGCAGGCCATGCCCTAGACGGCGGTCGAACCAGCCAAACGAAAGGGCCTGCGGTCGCCGCAGGCCCTTTTTTGTTGCTCCCAAGGCGCGTTATCCCGCCTAAGCCGCATGCGCCGCGTGAACGCGCCGCCGTGCGCTGCGAGTGCCGATGGTGTCCGGCGAGCGGCCTGCCGTGGCGGTTATGGGGCAGTGCCTTTGGCCCGAACGGCCGCTTCACCACGCCGGCGCGAACCGCGCAAGACTGACGTTGTGGGAGAAGACCCCGCCGCCCCCAATCAGGCGGCGCCGTCGGCCTACTGCGCCGCGCGACCGCGATCCTGGGCTTCGCGCTTCGGCCTTGCCGGCACGAAGGCCTCCGGCTGCACGTCGTCCTTGACGGTCCAGACCGAGCCGTCCGGGTTCATGAACAGCTTTTGCTGTTCCTTGAGATTGAAGGGACGCGAGCCGAGCCGGCCGAAGACCGCGATTTGGCCGCCGGTCTCGTCGACGCCCCGGTCGCGGTCGAGACCCTTGGAAAGCGACAGCGACGGCCAGCGGGTCTCGTAGCTTGCAATGAGTTCGGGCTTGGGATCCGGACTGAAGCCATAGAAGCCGGGCTGGCTTTCGGGCGAGGTCAGCTGGATCACGCGCAGGCCGTTCCTGCCATCGGCCACGTAGGCGAAGGCCGAGGCATTGGTGTGGGCGACCACCACATCATGGGCATCGTCGATCGCGCCATCGGCCGTGAACCTCTCGTAGACGAACGGCTGTTCGGGTTTTTCGACGTCGACGATGACGAGACCGTCGCGGCCGGCCGCGACGTAGGCGAAGAAGCGGGCGACATAGACCCGGCGGGCGTC
>JAYQVF010000041.1:0-19900 GCA_038148335.1 Alphaproteobacteria bacterium
CAGAATCAGCACCCTCTTCAGTGCACCATGGAAAAAGACTAGTGCCCGGATTTTCCCCAAACCTCGAACAATCGCTCCATCGAGCGCTGGCGCTCGCCAATGACCGGCGGCACGAGTATGCGACATTGGAGCATCTCCTCTTGGCCCTTCTGGATGATCCCGACGCAGCCGCCGTAATGAAGGCTTGTGCCGTTCGGGTCGACGAGTTGCGCGAGGCACTGATCCAGTATCTCGACGAGGAACTGAAGAACCTAGTTCACGACAACGATGACGATGCCAAGCCCACCGCCGGCTTCCAGCGCGTCATCCAGCGGGCGCTCATACACGTGCAGTCGTCGGGTCGGGAAGACGTTACCGGGGCCAACGTGCTTGTCGCGATCTTTTCCGAGCGCGAATCCCACGCAGCCTATTTTCTGCAGCAGCAGGAAATGACGCGCCTCGATGTGGTCAGCTATATCTCCCACGGCATCGCCAAGGCGCCGGGGATGTCGCAGCAGAAGACGGTGGACGGAGCCGACGAAGACGCAGAGTCGGAAAGTGTGGTGCGCAAGGGCACCGAGGCGCTTGAGACCTACTGCGTCAACCTGAACAACAAGGCGCGCGACGGCAAGATCGATCCGCTGATCGGTCGCGAGCTTGAGATTGAACGCACGATCCAGATTTTATGCCGCAGGTCTAAGAACAACCCGTTGTTTGTCGGGGACCCGGGCGTAGGTAAGACTGCGATCGCCGAGGGGCTGGCGCGACGGATCGTCAACAAGGAAGTGCCCGAGGTTCTCGAGGACGCGACGATTTTCTCCCTCGATATGGGAACGTTGCTGGCCGGTACGCGCTATCGGGGCGACTTTGAAGAACGGGTGAAGGCCGTTCTTACCGAACTTGAGAACTATGACGGCGCGATCCTCTTCATCGACGAAATTCACACGGTCATAGGTGCCGGCGCCACATCGGGCGGCGCGATGGATGCATCGAATCTACTCAAGCCGGCGTTGGCGAGCGGCGCGATCCGTTGCATCGGGTCGACGACATACAAGGAATTCCGCAACTACTTCGAAAAGGACCGCGCGTTGCTCCGACGGTTCCAGAAGATCGACGTCAACGAACCGTCCGTTGAGGATGCGATCAAGATTCTTAAGGGCCTAAAACCCTACTACGAAGAATACCACGGGATTCACTATACGACGGATGCGATCAAGACCGCGGTCGAGCTGTCGGACCGCTACATCAACGACCGCAAGTTGCCGGACAAGGCCATTGACGTCATTGACGAGGTCGGCGCCGCACAAATGCTGCTGCCGCCAAGCCGGCGCCGCAAGACGATTGGTGCAAAGGACGTGGAAGCTATCGTCGCCAAGATTGCGCGAATTCCGCCGAAGCGCGTTTCGAAGAGGGACCGCGAAAGCCTCAAGAACCTCGAATCGGAACTGAAGGCGGTCGTCTATGGACAGGACAAGGCGATCGACGCTTTGTCGTCGGCGATGAAACTCGCCCGCGCTGGTTTGCGTGAGCCGGAGAAGCCGATTGGCTCTTTCCTGTTCTCAGGGCCAACGGGGGTTGGCAAAACAGAGGTGGCCCGTCAGCTTGCCGCGATCATGGGCGTCGAACTCATCCGCTTCGACATGTCCGAGTACATGGAGCGACATACCGTTTCCCGTCTGATCGGCGCCCCGCCGGGTTATGTCGGTTTCGATCAGGGTGGTCTCTTGACGGACGCAATCGACCAACATCCCCACGCGGTTCTCCTGCTTGACGAGATCGAAAAGGCCCACCCGGACTTGTTCAGCATTCTGCTTCAGGTGATGGATCACGGGAAGCTCACGGATCACAACGGCAAGGCGGTCGATTTCCGCAATGTCGTTCTGATCATGACGACCAATGCCGGCGCCGCCGAGATGAGCAAGCAGGCAATCGGCTTCGGCCGCGGCCTGCGCGAAGACGAGGACGAAGAGGCGATCAAGCGCCTGTTCACGCCCGAGTTCCGCAATCGCCTCGACTCGGTGATTCATTTCGCCGGTCTCGAACTTTCGATCGTGGAACAAGTTGTCGACAAGTTTGTGGCCCAGCTCGAAGCACAGTTGGCGGACCGTAAGGTAGAGATCGTCCTGAGCGAGGAGGCGCGCAAATGGCTCGCCGAGAAGGGCTATGATCGGCTGATGGGCGCGCGGCCATTGTCCCGCTACATCCAGGAACACATCAAGAAGCCGCTCGCGGAAGAGCTTCTGTTCGGAAAACTCGAAAAAGGCGGGACCGTAAGGATCACCGTCAAGGATGGGGCGCTTGAATTCGAGTTTCTCGAAGGCAGGGAACGTGGTGCCCCAAAGGCGCTGCCGAAAGGCAACGAGCCTAAGCGCCTTACCAAGCGCTCAGACGATTCCGACGATGAGGGCGGCAACGACGACAATGGCGGCGGCGGGAAGATTCCCGAATACGTCCACTAGATCGCTCCAACGAGGGTAAGCACGGGCCCTATCCGGCCAGTGCGCTACCCTCGGGGTCGTCAAGGCGACGTCTGCGGTGTGCCACCAACAGGACTGCTATGACGGCGGCTGTAAAGGGCGCCAGGGAGCCAACGCTTTCGACCCAGCTGACCGCTCGCAGGACGGTATCATGACTGATGCCATCGCCGAGCCCGCCGAGATTTGCCACCAGCCCTGCACAGGCAGCGCCGACGGAAACCCCCATTGATCGCACGGTGTGGATCGACGATGCGGTAATGGCTTCCTCGCCCGGCGCGGCAAGGGTCATTGTCCAGTTCATGAGGTGCGACATCGACATGCCGACACCGAATCCCGCGACAAGCTGGAATGCCGTCACAACGGGCCAATCCAGAGTGCCAACGCTATACCCGATACCAAGGAGTCCAACGCCTGCCAACGCCGGTCCGACGACCAAACAAACACGCTGCCAGGCAAGCGATGCCCCAGCAGTTAGGATACCCGAAGCGGACCAGGCGATTGCCAGCGCTGACCCAAGGTAACCAGCGGCGAGGGGCGACATCCCGTAGACCTCGCGGTAGGTGAGGGGCATGAAAGTGCCAACGCAAACCGGGGCGACCACGATGAGGACGAATACCCAATAGGCCGGGCCGATGGCGCCGCTGAATGAGAACGGTAGGCTCGGAAAGATCTTGTTCGAAGCGCCGCGGTCTGCGCGAAAACTGACCCAGATCACCAGCATGCCGGCAGCCAGTGCGAAAACCCGCAGCGGAACCGTGTCGACGATAGCCGACAAGGCGATGACGAGGACGCCGGCGCCGAGGATTGCGACGCGTCCCAGCGGGAAGCGCCGTCTTTCGCCCTCGGGGCGACCTGCCGGGATGACGCGGCCGGCGACAACGGTGAATCCGATGATGATTGGGATGGCGAACCAGAACGCACCGCGCCATGTGCCGAGTTGATCGAAAAGACCGCCAATCGACGGTCCAAAGAAGGCGGCCGTTGCCCAAACGACGCCGTTCATGGCCAGCATGCGCGTACGCAATGGCCCGGGGAACAGGAGACTGATGAGCGCCGTGTTCTGAGAGATGATGAGCCCGACGCCGAATCCCTGAATAGCGCGCGCGGCGAGCAACACGCCCATGTTCATCGCGACGCTGGCGACAGCGGTCCCGACAAGGAAGATCAGTCCGGCGGCAACATAGCCGCGGCGGGTTCCCAGCAAACTCCGGATTGGCGCGCCGCTAGCGGCGCCCACAATGGACATCGTCATGTAGAGCATGACGACCCAGGTATAGAACTGCGCGCCACCGATTTCCCGAATTACCGAGGGCAGGATGGTCGCCACCATGAAGGCGTCCATGGCATGCAGGGAAACCGCCAGCGTAAGAGAAATCGTGTAGACCGCGCGACCGTCGCGCAGCAGATCAGCCCAGGTGTAGGTGCGTGATTCCATGGTCGCTAGGGCCCCTTCTTGAAGGGCGAATAGGTGTCGAGCGTGTCGATCTCCTCATCCACCGCGGCACGCTCCTGCTGAAGGTAGTGGTCGACCGCGCGGCGAAAGCCCGGATCTGCGATCCAGTGGGCGCTGTAGGTGTGTACCGGCAGGTAGCCGCGGCTCAGCTTGTGTGGCCCCTGGGCGCCAGCCTCGACGCAGCGTAGTCCGTTTTTTATAGCGAAATCAATGGCTTGGTAGTAGCAAAGCTCGAAGTGCAGGAAGGCGTGGTCCTCGATGCAGCCCCAGTATCGGCCGTACAGCGTCTCGCTTCCGACGAAATTGAGCGCACCCGCAACGTAGCGGCCCTGCCGCTTGGCCATAATCAATAGAATGCGGTCGCCCATGGTCTTGCTAACCTGGCTGAAGAATGGACGCGTTAGGTATGGCTGTCCCCACTTGCGGCTTCCCGTGTCGATGTAGAACTCGAAGAACGCGTCCCAGTGGGATTCCTGCAGGTCGCGGCCGCTGAGCCACTCTACGGTAATGTCGTCCTCAAGGGCGCCACTTCGCTCCTTTCGTATCGCCTTGCGCTTGCGCGAGGAAAGGGCCGCGAGAAAATCGTCGAATGTTTGATACCCATCGTTGATCCAATGGAACTGCTCGCCTGTGCGTAGCAGAAAGCCGGCCTGGCCAAGTCGGTGCCAAACGTCCTCTTCAACGAAGTTAATATTGACCGAAGACAGGTCGTGTTTGCGGGCGACCTCGATAGCGCCCGAGACGAGGGCGGCCTCCATCTCGCGAACGTCGGCATCGCCTCGCACCAGCAAGCGGGGTCCAGTCGCGGGCGTGAACGGAACGGCGATCAAGAGCTTGGGATAGTAGCGTCCGCCGGCTCGCTCATAGGCCTGGGCCCAGCCGTGGTCGAAG
The DNA here is from genome assembly GCA_038148335.1 of Alphaproteobacteria bacterium. Classification (GTDB taxonomy): domain Bacteria; phylum Pseudomonadota; class Alphaproteobacteria; order SHVP01; family SHVP01; genus CALJDF01. The sequence goes on from JAYQVF010000041.1 coordinate 4,801, forward strand.
ATGTACTCTCCCTGGGAATGCCCTTTGACGTACATCGGAGCGCAGGCGGTCACACCTTCCGAACTCTCGACGACCAGATGGAATGGCGCCCAGCCAGTCTCCCCATTGGCGCTGCCGCTTTCCTCAAGCGCGCTAAGGAATTCGTGTGCGACAAACGGGTTGTTCGGTCCGGCGCAGGCGTTCCACTCGTCTGCGGGGATACGCCGAATGTCGCCAACGACCCTGACCGTCACTGGAACCGGTTCGGCTTCACCCATGTCGCCTCAGCGGATCTCGAAGATTGCGTCGACTTCTACGGATGCTCCCAGAGGCAGGGACGGCGCACCCACGGCGAAGCGTGCGTGCGGTGCGCGGTCTACAAACACCTCCGCCATAAGGTCGGACGCACCGTTGATCACCTTCGGATGATCGACAAAGGCGGGATCGCACGCGACGAAGCCGCCGAGCTTTACACATCGGACGACGCGTTCAAGGTCGCCTCCGCAGGCCGCATTGAGTTGGGTGATCAGGTTGATGGCGCAAAGCCGCGCCGACTGGCGCGCTTCTTCGAGGGAGACGCCGTCCGGAACCCGGCCCTTGTACTTCAGTTCACCCTCGACGAGCGCGATTTGGCCAGCAAGAAACACGAGGTTCCCGGTCACGACATAGGGGACATAGTTGCCTTGGGGTGCCGGCGCCGCGGGCAGCGCAATACCGAGGTTCTTGAGCCTTTCGGCAATGGTGTTTGACATCTGTTCCGTAGGTTTGTTCGGTGAAGCGATAGCGGATGATACAGTCTCTTGACGGCGCGGCAATGAGCCTCGCGTCAATGTGGTCGCGAAGCAGGTTGGAGGCCTTTGATGCCACGGGACGACATCGGCGAGACGGTCGACTGGATCATTGAGGCGGCCGTCAGCGGAGCCGGCGAGATCGAGATCGTTGACGGCCTATGTCAGAGGCTGAATGAACGCGGCCTGCCGATACTGCGTATGCAATTGGCCCACCGGGTCTTGCACCCCGTCTATGCGGGGCTCGGTCTGCGTTGGGTGCGAGAAAAAGGTGCCAGCCAGGAGGACTGGGCGCGAGCGGCGGGCGATATGGACTCAGGGCTGGACAACAGCCCATTCGGCCACCTGTTCAGGAATAATCTCGATTGCTGGCGCTTTGCCATCGAAAGCTCTAATGCGCCGGGTCCGTTTCCGATCATCGATGATCTTCGCGAATTGGGGGCAACCGACTACATCCTCTACGCGACGGGCTTCAAAGACACCAAGTTCGACGGAAGAGTACCGCTCGCCCAGCAGGAAGGGATGCTCTCGTCTTGGACCGTTGATAGCCCCGGCGGCTACACCGACAAACAACTCGCGCAGTTGCCGCGAGTTGTCAGAGCGCTTGGCTTGGCCATCAAGAGTGCTCGCAATCAGCGGATGGCGCGAACGCTACTTGAGGTCTACCTTGGCAAAGACGCCGGCCGACGTGTCCTTTCGGGCGAGGTCGAACGCGGTTCGGTCCAGACGATCTCTGCAGTGCTTTGGTACTGCGACATGCAGGGTTTCACTAAGATCGCCGAGGCGAGCGATTCGGCGGCCCTCGTCGACATGCTCAACGACTACTTCGATGCCATCGTGACCCCCATTCACGAGGTCGGTGGCGAAGTTCTGAAGTTCATGGGCGACGGCTTGATGGCAATCTTTAAGCTCGGCGGACAGCAGGGTACGTCCTCGGTTTGCCGCGTTGCGCTGGATACGGTCGAGGAGGCGCGCCGAAGGATCGCCGAAGTGAACCGGGCTCGCGCAATCGAGGGCAAGGCAACGTCGTACTTCTACATCGCGATACATCTCGGCGATGTTCAGTACGGCAATATCGGCTCCAAGGAACGCCTTGATTTCACTGTGGTCGGCCCTGCCGTCAACAAGGTCAGCCGAATCGAGGCCATGTGCCGTCCGCTGGAACGAGAGGTTGTCCTTTCTTCGGCATTCGCGAAGGCCGCAATTGATTGCCAGGAACGTCTGGTTTCCTTGGGGCGCTACGCGCTGCGCGGAGTACGTGAGCCGGAGGAACTGTTTACCCTTGTACCGGACTAGGGCCGAGGGTGAGACCCCCTGGGGTTAGCCCCAGGGGGTCGTCTGAGAGAGGCCGGTATCCGGCTAGCTGGCTAGAGCCTCCCTGCCACTACGTTGGGCCCATTCGGCCCGTAAATGCCGACGGCTCTTGTCGGAGTACATAGCAGCATCCGCGCGGCGCATGACCGATTTCGGCTCTGCGCCGGCGACGAATGGGGATACTCCCATGCTGGCCGAAATCGAAATGAGGTTGCCTTCAAAGGTGAGGTGCGAGGAGTTGAGGAGCAGTTGCAGCGTTCGGGCGCGGCGTTCTCCCTCTTCAGGCGTTGTCTGCACCATGAGAACGGCGAACTCATCGCCACCGATGCGTGCCACGGTATCGGTCAGGCGTACGCTGTTGCGCAGGAAATCCGCCACATAGATCAGGACGGCGTCCCCGGCATCGTGGCCCAGCGTGTCGTTGATCGGCTTGAAGCCATCAAGATCGATGTAGGCGAGTACGCCGGCTTCGTCGCAGCGGCTCGCGCCGGCAATGGCGCGACGCACCTGCTCCTCGAATGCGCGCCGATTGGAGAGACCGGTAAGGGGGTCTGTCATTGCCTGGGATTTGAGCGTGGCGATGACCTCGTCTTTTTGCGTCAACAGGTGCTCGCTCTCCGCAATGCGGTGGAGGGCTTGCACGAGCAATCGCATCAGGCGCGGGCGATCGGCATGGACTTCTTGACCAAGCGCCGAAGCGATCTCGACCAACACCGGCTTTTCGCCGGTTGCTTCTCGATCCAGTGAAAGAACCTGAGAGGGAGCCATACCCGTCCAACCTCTAATGAGAACTACGCGTACCTGTTTCTTTCATGGCAATGGTCGTGCCAATCGGAACCCGCGCTTTGCCTGTTTACCCATAGTTAAGAAATATCGGGCCGGAAGCTTGTGCCCAGATAGAGCGGCAAGCTTTGCCGGGTTTCCGAGACGGGTGACAAAGCGGGCTGCGCCCAATAACGTGGCATCAGATTTTGAGGCGTTTTCCCTATGAGAATTCAGACAATTCTGGCGGGCCTGTTGGTTGCTGCATGGCCTGCAGCGGCGCAAGCCGTAACGCTTCAATCTCACGTCGGCGTCTACGACCTGACCATGTCGAGAAACCGCTCTGACAGCGGACTGTCGGGCGTCCATGGTCGTTTGGTTCTACAGGTTTTGGAGGCCTGCAACGGCTACGAGCAATCCCAGCGGATGGTGCTCATCACGACCGGGACGGACGGACAGGAGATAACGCGGGACTTCAACTTCGAGTCCTGGGAATCAACGGATGGCACCCAGCTTCGGTTTGACAGCGCCGACGCGGCGAATGGCAACCTGCAGTCCCGTCATGTCGGCCATGCCAAACTCGATAGGAGCGGCGGCGAGGGGCGCGTTGTCTTCGACGAGCCGGAGGGCGAAACAGACATTCCGCTCGCCGAAGGCACGATCTTTCCGACCGAGCATTTTGTCGTGCTGATCGAGGCGGCGCTCCGCGGAGAGACAAATGTGGTGCGCCGCGTATTCGATGGCTCCGGCCCCAACGGGCTCTACGATGCCGTTGCCTGGATCGCACCGCCCTCAGGACCGACGCGCGACCGCGACGTGGTTAACCTGCTTGGTAAGGGTCAAGCCTGGAACGTCCACCTCGCCTATTTCAAGCCAGCGACCAACGAATTCCTGCCCGAGTATGAGATCGCTTTTCGCCTGCACGACAACGGGGTCGTAAGCGATCTGGAACTCGACTATGGCTCGTTTGCGCTCCGCGCCAGCCTGTCGCAACTCGACTATCTGCCGAGAAAGTGCTGATCGGTCTTCAGGGCCACAATCGAGCGGCGCCGCGCACGCCGCTGGCATCGCCATGTCGTGCTCTCAATAGCGGTGTGCGGACATCGTCAGAGAAGACGAAGCGTCCCCATCTCGCCGGAACGCTGCGATAGAGGCTCTCGATATTTGAGAGCCCTCCGCCGAGAATGATCGCATCCGGATCGATCACGTTGATGACCATAGCAAGGCCTTTCGCCAACCTTTCGGCATGTCGATCCAGGGACGCGCGACAGGCGGCGTCTCCGGCGTCGGCGCGTTCCGCGATGGCTGCGGCTTCACAGACTTCCCCTGTGGTCCGCTTGTGGTCGGCGGCAAGGCCCGGACCCGACAGGAAGGTTTCGATGCACCCGTACTTGCCGCAATAGCAGGGAGGTCCCGGCCTCTCGTCATCGGCAGGCCAGGGCAGGGGATTGTGGCCCCATTCTCCGGCAATTGCGTTGGCACCGATGTGTGTTTTCGTCTTGATGACAAGGCCACCGCCGACCCCGGTACCAAGGATGACCCCGAAGACGCAGCCGAATCCCTGCGCGGCACCGTCCGTTGCTTCAGACAGGGCGAAACAGTTGGCATCGTTCTCGACTCTTACTGGGCGGCCCATGGCTTGCGCCAGATCGGATGCAAGTGGGTGCCCGATGAGCCATGTCGAATTGGCGTTCTTCACCAATCCTGTCTTTGGAGAAACGGCGCCCGGAATCCCGACGCCAACTTCCTCGGCGCAGGCGGCTGCTTGGGCCAAACCTGCGACCAGGCCTGATACGACCGCCACCGTTGCGCGATAGTCTCCCTGGGGCGATGGAATGCGGCGGCGAATGACTTCATTGCCGACCCGATCGAGGGCTGCTCCCTCGATCTTCGTGCCACCAAGGTCGATGCCGATCCGACAATCTTCTTTATTCGCCATCCGGTCAGTTGGCCGCTATGTTGCGGCGCCATTTCAGAATTCGATCACCGAGCAGACGCCCGAACGTCAGTGCCGGTGTCACGCTCATGCCGCCGCAGAACGAATTACCGGTCATCACGCCGCCACCCAAAGCCTCTCCTGCCGCATACAGATTGGCGATCGGGCGGTCGTGGCGGTCCAGAACGCGCAACTCGGGATCGACCGCGATTCCCGCGTAGGACTTGACCGATGTTCCGTGATTTCGAATGGCATAGAAGGGCGGCTTGGCGATCGGTAGAGGATGGTGCTTGCGCCCAAGGGGGTCCTGTCCGTCGGCCACTCCCCTATTGTAGGCGTCCACCGTTCGCTCGAGTGCCTTCCGGTCGATACCCGTCTTGTCGGCCAGTTCGGCAAGTGTCGCCGCACTTGAGAAATCCGGGTGCTTGTCGATTGCTGAGTCGTATATCGACTTCCCTGGCGGAAGTTCTTGATCGCGGTACGGATTGTCGGGCCAGTCGGACAGAATTCCCGGCGCGGCGTCCTTGATTGTCTGGTCGAAGATGACCCAGAAACGCATGTCGGTTTGCCGCAGCAGCGCGCGCTCGCGCAGGTCTACCGAATCCGTGTCCTCGCATACGAACCGCTCGCCTTCGAGGTTGACAAATATTTCCCAAGGCTGGCGATACTGGGGGGTCAGGTTGACGACGCCGCCCAGGTAGTAGCCAGGCCGATGCGGGTCCTCGATCCCGCCAAAGGTCGGTAGCATCATTTGTCCGCCGCGCAGGTAGCTGCCTGCGCCGAGTGCGATCGTGATGCCTTCTCCTTGGCTGTATTCGTCGCCCAGCGAGTAAAGGGGGCGACCATCATTCAGCATCGGGAACAATGCGCTATTCGCCGTATAGCCTCCCGTGGTCAGCACGATGTTGTCGCCGCAAACGACGCGATGAACGCCATCCCTGCCCCGAAGCACGGCGCCGGTTACCTGCCGACTGTCGTTCTGCTGGAGACCGACGAGTTTGGTGTCGAGACGCAATTCGATTCGGCCGGCTTCGATCTCCGTGTTGAGCCAGGGTTCGATCGCTTTGAGCACGGAAATGCCGAACTCGGGGCCCCAGTACGTTCGTGGCACGCGGTAGGCCTCATGGCCGTAGTTGATAACCGGCATTTCGGGCAGCATCTCGAAACCGATATCGAGGAGCCAGTGAACCGTGTCCGGTGCATTGTCGACCGCCAGGCGTACCATGACGGGGTCCGCCGTCCCGTGGCTGATTCTCATGATGTCGTCAAAGTGCTGCGCCGGCGAGTCTGTAATCCCCTTAGCGGCCTGAACCCTGGTGCCGCCGGCGCTCATGTTGCCGCCGGACAGGTGAAGCGTGCCGCCGATTCTATTTGCGGCGTCGATCAGCAGGACCTTGGCGCCGCGCCGCGCGGCAAAACCGGCGGTCGGGATCCCGGCGGTGCCTGCGCCGACAACGATAACGTCATAGTGCTCTGTCATGCTCCTCTCCCTTGACGGATGTATGCGCATTGATTCATTGCGGTTGGTACCAAGTCTTATGCCCCGATCCCGAAGAGGGCGCGAAGGTGCCTTTCGTTTTCCGACCAGGTCGTCGTGCGGATATGACTGTGCATGGCCGGCCCTACCAGCTTCTCGAGACGTGGATCTTCGATGAACTGGATCCTCTGCACGCTCTTAGCATGCAAGGCGACCGATTCGTGGTGTTCCGGTAGGTCGTCGACGAAGGCTGTCGAGCCGTCAACCCGGAGGGCGAGATCTCTGACGGCGTGCCCTTTTCCTCCCACATTTGTGACTACCGGATAGTCCATGCCCAGTTTCCTGAGACCTGCGATTCGTGCTTCGCGGGCCTCATGAGGAATGTTCGTCAAGATCACAATCTCGGTGTAGGAAGACAGCCTTTTCAGTACGTCCGATGCGCCCTCGACGGCCGGGAGGTCGACGATCCGCTCGGCAAGAAAGCGTTCGCGGATTTCGGCAACCTCGTAGTTTGGGACGGGCACGTCGTCTGATTGACGTCGGATGGTCCCTTCGAAGTGGAAGGCCGTCCAGTCGTAGTAGAGTCCCTGCTCGTCGAGAAAAGCCTCCATCCCGACACCGAAGCGTACAAGTACTTCATCGGCATCGCAGATCAATAAATGACCGCGGCCCGTGAGGGGCAGGGCCTCAATCTGGACGGCGACTTCAGGTGCAAGGGCGTCGGGCAAGGGGCACTATCTCCTATGTGGCCAGGCACTATACTCGGCAAATGGCCTACGTTGTTTTGGTCGAAGACGACGCGCTCACCGCGAGGTTGGTGGCTGAGGTGATTTCGGCCCTGGGACATCGGGTTTTTGTCGCGGGATCAATCGCCGAAGCGCTGGACCGCGTCGGGGGCGAAACCGGGGTGGTCCTCATCGACGTGAACCCGGGCACAGAGTCGGGCCTCGACTTGATGGTGGCACTCTCGGCCTCGTCCGAGACGGGACACGTGCCGCTGGTCGCCATGACGGGTTCGGACGAACCGGAGACCCTGGCCGCGCTCGATAGGCTCGGGATCGTCGCGATGCTGGAGAAGCCCTTCAACGGCGCGGAAATCGCACTGCTGGTTCAGGCTGTCTTGGAATCGGGCCCAAAAAGCAAAAGGCCGCGTTGCGGCGGCCTTTGAACGTCAAGGCACGTGTCGCTACTTGATGCGCGCTTCCTTGAATTCGACGTGCTTACGCGCAACCGGGTCGTATTTCTTCATGACCATTTTCTCGGTCTGGTTCCGCGGGTTCTTCTTGGTCACGTAGTAGTAACCGGTGTCCGCGGTGCTCACGAGTTTGATCTTGACGACGGCGGGTTTGGCCATTTTTCGCTCCATAGGCCCGGTCCGGGCCGTTCAGGGGGCGGACGATACCCACTGGCGGGCCGGTGTCAAGCCGTTCCGGGGCTTTCCGCGAACGCCTCCCGCAGGAACCGGGCCGTGAGAGCCAGGCCGGCATCGGCGTCGTCGAGAGCGGCCCGCATGCCGGTAAAATTGTGGATCATCCCCGGAAAGTCGGCGATTTCGGTCCTGTTGCCGGCCTCATTGAGCCGTTCGGCATAGGCATAGGCCTGTTCGCGTAGGCCGTCGAATTCCCCAGTGATAAGCAGGTGCGGGGCAGGCCCTCGAGATCTGGGCGGCGCATTGGCGAAGCGCGCCAGTCGATGGCGTCCTCGGCCTGCCTCAGGTACTGGTCCCGCATCCACGTTGCGAGCGTCTTCTTTTCTCCGACCTGTGCCTGACCCATCAAGATAAGGGCACACGACAGGACGGCGCCTCGTAGAACCGGTTTGCCGGTGTCCCGGGCAAGCAGGGCACAAACGGTGGCCAGGGTTCCGCCGCAACTCTCGCCGCCGACGGCAAGGGCGCTGCCATCGATGCCGACGTCCTGCGGATGGCTTGCTACCCATCGAAGGGCTGCCCAGGCATCGTCCACTGCGGCCGGAAATCTCGCTTCGGGCGCCAGGCGATAACCGACGGAGACGACGACACAGTCTGCCTGGTTGGCAATGACACGGCACTGGGCATCGGCAGTGTCGATGTCGTAGACGCAATATCCCCCCGAGTGAAAGTAGACATAGGCCGGCAACGAAATTCCGGGCGACCGCGGCCGGTAGACCCTTATTGGGATTCTTGCGGTTCCCGAGTCGACTGCGAATTCGGCCACCGTCGCAACCTCGGGTCCCGTACCCGCCAGTTCGATAAGTCGCGTATTCATCGTCGCGCGTAGCGCGTCGATGCCGATCTCGTCCGGATCCACGCTGTTCCAGGTGTTGCCCTCGACCACGGCTTGCGCCTGCGGGTGCAGAGGCACGGTCAGCTCCTCGCAGCGCCTTCGAACATGCCGCGAATGATGCGGCCTCCGCCCGTCTCGTACCTGACGACACGTTTTCCCATGCGCCGCGTGATGACCGGGATACCTTGCCGTGAGTCCTCTTCGGGCTGCCTCGCGAGGCCCAGCCTGACTTCCTGGATGACGAGTTCCGTGACGCTTGCCATCGGGACATCGGCCATGTCGCTCAACGGAATCCAGCGAACGTCGAGGAGTTCGTCGGTCTCTCTCAGTTGCCCGCGCAGGTGCCGCGCGTCGCCGACAAAGAATCTGGCATGAAATCTTCTGGGTGGTCCTTTGGGCGTGATGGCGCGGGCCACAAAACCAAGCGCCCCGAGTGCCGGTTTGATTCCGGCGTCCGCGAAAGGCCCCCAGCCTGGGGGAGGTATGCCGTGAGACCAACCGCCGAGATCGCCAAACATCAGGCCGGTTTCTTCGAAAGTCTCTCGGATCGCGGCAAGACCAATGGCCCGGGCCCGGTGGGTCGTGCAGTGGCGGGTCAGCGCGCCGGCCACGGCGGGGTGATATTCGCTGGCCGATTCTGCGAAACCATCACGGCGGTCGACGGCGCCGCCGGGGAAAACATAGACATCGGGCATGAAAGCCTGCTTCGTCGGGCGCCGGCCCATCAGGATTTCCGGCTCGCCGTCGGCATTGCGAAGCAGGATCAGGCTTGCGGCATCGCGCGGGTAGCGAGCCTTCGGGTGAATGGTGTCGGTCATGTCTGCCATATCGTTGCGCACGCGCCAGTCTAAGGCGCCTTGCCGCGATCTCAACGTCTCCCTTGGCGTCTCCCGCGTGGAGCGGGCCTCCTCGGCCGCTGTCGGCCGGCGGGTGACTGTCTAGACAGCGCCTCGCTCACGATGTCGAGGCGCAGGCGCCCGCCAATCGGATCGGCCTCCATCAATTTGACCGTAACTGCATCGCCGAGGTGCCATGTCTCGCCGCTTTTTTCGCCAACCAGAGCATGGCGGTCTTCGTCGTGCCGGAAGTACTCGGTGCCAAGCGAGCGCATGGGGACAAGCCCATCTGCGCCGCTTTCGTCGAGTGTCACAAACAGGCCAAAGCGGGATACGCCGGTGATGCGGCCCCTGAAGAGGGTTCCGACCTTGCTGCTGAGGTAAAGGGCCGTGAACCGGTCTACGGCATCGCGCTCAGCCGCCATGGCTCGGCGCTCCGCGTGGGAGATGCGTTCGCCGAGGGCGCGCCAGTCGCTGTCGGCCTCTCGGGCGAGTCCATCAGTACCAAGCTTGCAGGCCGTGATCAGGGCGCGATGGACCAGGAGATCCGCATAGCGCCGAATCGGCGATGTGAAGTGCGCATAGCGCGGCAGTCCGAGACCGAAATGCCCAATGTTCTCCGGGCTGTAGACGGCCTGCGCTTGGGCCCGCAGAACGACCTGGTGGATCAGGTGCTCAAGCGGTGATCCCGACGCCTTGGCCAGGATGGTGTTGAAGGTCTTGGCCTTGAGAACTTGACCCGGCGCCAGGTTGATGCTGATCGACTTGAGGAAGTCGCGCAGCGCCGCCAGCTTCTCGCGATCGGGTTCGTCGTGAATCCGGTACATGCAGGAAACGTGCTTTTCTTCCAGTGTCTCCGCGGCGCAGACGTTGGCCAGGATCATGAAGTCCTCGATCAGCCGATGGCTCGGCAGGGCGGCGCGCGGCGTGACGGAGACGATGTCGCCGTCCGGTGACAGGCGGACGACGCGCTCCGGCAGGTTCAGTTCGAGCGGGCCGCGCTTGTGACGCGATCGGGAGAGCGCTTCGTGCGCGGCATATAGCGGTTCAACGACATCCTGCCTGACAGTGTCGCGTTCTCCACCATGCTCGCGAATTTCCTGCACTTCGGCGTAGGTAAACCGCCGCGCCGAGCGCATCAGCCCGCGCACGAACCGGTGGCGCTTCTTGTTGCCGTCCGCATCGATCCACACCTCAACCGCCATGCATGCGCGATCCTCGTCGGGCTTGAGCGAGCACATTCCGCTCGACAGCGCATGCGGCAACATCGGGATTACGCGATCGGGAAAATATGCTGAGTTTCCTCGCTTCAGCGCGTCCGCATCGAGCGCCGTTCCCGGACGCACGTAATGGGCGACGTCCGCGATTGCGACCATCAGACGCCATCCGCCCGGATTGGCGGGGTCACTGTCCGGCTCCGCCCACACGGCGTCGTCGAAATCACGTGCGTCCTCCGGATCGATCGTAACCAGCGGTATCCGGCGGAGGTCTGTCCGCTTGCCCAGCGCCGGAAGTGTCGCTTCTTCGGCTTGCCGCAGCGATTCCGGCTTGAACTGGGTGGGCAGATCGTGTGCGTAGATGGCGATAAGACTTAGAGCGCGAGGATCATTCGAATCGCCTAGTCGCTCGATGACCTTGCCTTGCTGCAGTCCGAGTCGGCGGGCCGGAAGCACCTCTGCATGGACCACGTCGCCCGGCTTGGCGCCGGCACTGTCTGGGCCGGCGACCCAGAGGTCGCGCCCGGTGCGGTCAGCGGGGTGGATGCGACCTTGCCCGCCGACCAGTGCGAAAGTACCGACCACGCGGTCCGGTCCGCGTCCGATGACGCGCATGACCCGCGCTTCGTAGATGCCTTCCTCGGTTTCCCGCAGCCGTGCCAGTACGCGGTCGCCTGGTCCGAGAGCCGGCGCCCCGGTGCGGCGACGATCCGGGACCAACAGGACGCGCGGCGGCTCGGCCTCGCTGCGCCACTGAATTGGTCGGCACCACAGTTCTCCGTCGACGTCGATTTCCGCGATCTCCAACGCGGTCACGTTCGGCAGCCGGGTCGGGTCTGCGACGCGCTGGCCGTGCCCCTTTTCGAGCGTGCCTTCGTCGATCAATTCGCGCAGCAGTTCCTTGAGCTCGCGCCTTGCATCGCCCTTGATGCCAAAGGCACGGGCGATCTCACGCCTGCTGGCCTGATCCGGGTTCTCTCGAATGTAGCGGAGAATCTCTTCGCGACTCGGGAAAGGGACATCGCGCCCGGCTCGGGCCATTGGTGTCAGTCGCTGTCCGCGGTCGCGGGTTCGGTCTTCTTGGATGCGGCGGATTTCTTGCCGCTGGCCTTCTTGGCGGTCTTTTTCTTTGCGGTGGCCTTCTTCTTGACCGGAGACTTGCTCTTGTTCGTTCCCTTGGATTTCTTGGCGGTTCCTGCCTTCTTTTCGCGCTCGGCAATCAGACCCAATGCGATTTCGAGCGACACGTCATTCGGCTCGGTTCCGGCGGGCAGGGTGGCATTGGTCTTCCCGTGGTTCACATAGGGGCCATAACGGCCCTCGAGGACAGCAACGGCCTTGCCGTCGCCGGGGTGTTCACCGAGAGACTTGAGCACCTTGGGGCCGCGTCGCCGCTTTGGCTCGGCCAACAACGCGACGGCCCGGTTTAGTCCTACGGTCAAGACATCGTCGTCGTCGGCCAATGAGCGGTACTCGCCGTCATGCCGGATATAAGGTCCAAATCTCCCGATGCCGGCACTGATCTTCTTACCCGATTCGGGGTGCTTACCCACTTCCCGAGGCAGCGAGAGCAGCCGCAGCGCTTGCTCCAGTTCGATCTCGTTCGGGTCGAATCCCTTCGGAATCGCAACCCTCTTCGGCTTTTGGTCGCCTTCGGCTTCGCCCCGCTGCAGATAGAAGCCATAGGGTCCCTTGCGGACCGTGACTGGGTCTTCGCTTGCCGGATCAACGCCGAGTTCGCGTGGCCCGGCCGCGCCACTGCCGTTTTCGCCCTCCCCGGCATCGCCTAGGGCGCGGGTGAAGCGGCACTCGGGATAGTTGGAACACCCCACGAAAGCGCCGAATTTGCCGATCTTGATGCTCAGCGTGCCGTCGTCGCATGACGGGCACTTTCGTGGATCGACGCCGTCGCCGGGAGGGTGGAATACGTGGTCCGCGAGAATCTCGTTGAGCGAGTCCAGGACATCGCGCACGCGAAGTTCCTTGGTGCCGTCGACGGCCTTGGTGAAGTCCCGCCAGAATGCCTCAAGGACCTTCTTCCAGTCGACCTGGCCCGCCGAGATTTCGTCGAGTTGGTTCTCCAGATCGGCGGTGAAGTCGTATTCGACGTACCGTTCGAAGAAACTGACAAGGAACGCGGTAACCAGTTGGCCGCGATCCTCTGCAAAGAATCGGTTCTTCTCCAGGCGAACGTAGTTGCGATCTTGGAGCACCGAGAGAATCGAGGCATAGGTCGAAGGCCGGCCGATGCCAAGTTCCTCGAGTTTCTTGACAAGGGTGGCTTCCGTATAGCGCGGGGGCGGTTCGGTGAAGTGCTGTGACGGCTTGACTTCGCCATGTTGCAGCGGGTCCTTCGCCGCGACCTTCGGTAGCGTTCGATTCTCGTCGCTGGTGTCGTCCTTCGTGACGTCGTCGCGGCCTTCTTGGTACAGCCGCAAAAACCCGTCGAACAGAATGACCTGGCCCGTAGCGCGGAACGCGCTGTTGCCGTCGTTCGCAACGATCTCGACGCTGGTGTTCTCGAGTCGAGCGCTCGCCATCTGACTGGCGATGGCGCGCTTCCAGACCAGTTCGTAGAGCTGTGCTTGCTCGTCGTTGAGGTACTTCGCCATCTCTCCCGGCAAACGGCCGAGGTCGGTTGGTCGGATTGCTTCGTGCGCTTCCTGAGCGTTTTTGGCCTTGTTTTTATATGCGCGAGGCTGAGCCGGAACGTAGGCATCTCCGTACTCTGAGCCGATGACGCGTCGGCATCCCGCGATGGCCTCATCCGCGATCGAGACGCCGTCGGTACGCATGTAGGTGATGAGGCCTGTCGTATCGCCCCCGATGTTGACGCCTTCGTACAGGCGCTGGGCGATCTGCATGGTGCGCCGCGCGGAGTAGCGCAGCTTGCGCGAGGCTTCCTGCTGCAGGGTAGATGTCGTGAAGGGAGGCGGCGGGTGCCGCGACGTTTCCTTGGCGGCGACCTCGGCGACGGCAAAGCCAGATGCAGCTTCAATCAGCGCAACGGCGGCCTTGGCATCGGTCTCGTTCGTGATCGAGAATTTCTCGAGCTTCTCGCCCTTCAGTTGGACAAGCCTTGCCGGCAGGACGCTTCCGCCGGTTGTCCTGAAGTCTGCTGCGATCGACCAGTATTCCTGCGGGATAAACTTGTCGATTTCCAGTTCACGCTCGCAGATCAGCCGAAGGGCGACAGATTGGACCCTCCCGGCCGAGCGAGCGCCTGGCAGCTTGCGCCACAGGACAGGCGAGAGGGTAAAGCCTACGAGATAGTCCAGCGCCCGCCGGGCCTGCTGCGCGTTCACGAGATCCATGTCGATCTCGCGGGGATGCCGCATGGCTTCCTGGACCGCCGACTTGGTGATTTCGTTGAAGACGATCCGCTTAACGTCGATGTCCTTACAGGCGTTCATCTCGCCGAGTGCGTTGAGGACATGCCACGCAATAGCTTCCCCCTCGCGATCCGGGTCAGTCGCGAGGTAGAGCCTCTCAGACCCTTTCAATGCATCCGCGATCGCCTTGAGGTGTTTGGTCGACCCTGGGTCGGTCTCATAGGTCATCGCGAATCCGGCGTCCGGGTCCACCGAACCGTTCTTCGACGGCAAATCGCGCACGTGGCCATAGCTGGCCAGCACGATGTAGTCGCTACCAAGGTATTTGTTGATCGTTTTTGCCTTGGCGGGTGATTCGACGACGACGACGTTCATGATGTGAGCGTGGTGATTTCTACTCGTCGTGGTTACTCAACAGGGCCCGCGCCGGATGTTGAGGGGCCAGCACATAGTCTGAAAGCGGATGGACTGTCAATCACGCCGGCCCCGGCCAACCGAGCGCACTGGCCCCATGGCCTCTTAATTCTTCCATGTTTTGCAAAGCCTTAGGGTTTGCGCAGGACGTACAGAAGACCAGGGATCGGCGCCCCACGGTCGAAACGCACGTCAATGTCATCACGCACGCAGGGTTCGAAGCCCGCATCGGCCGCGAGGTCTTCAACGTAGCCGGGGGCATGCGCGAAGCGTGCGGTGGCTTGCAGCACGAATCCGTTGCCCTCGCATCGCTCCACGCTGAAGGCGAACAAGCCGCCCGCAGTCAGGGCCTGCTGTGCGGCGTTCAGTGCGGGTGCCATATCGCCGACGTAAATAAAGACGTCGCCGGCAAGCACGAGGTCGAAGGCGGCCCGACGTGCTTCCAGGAAAGGAACGATGTCACCGCATACGAGATCGTCAAAGAAGTTGCGCTGAGCGGCCTTGGCAATCATCCGCGGCGCCAGATCGACCCCGACAAGCGACGCTGCGAGGTCGGCGACTGCGGCGCCACACAAGCCGGTGCCACAGCCAAGATCGGCGATGCGGAGGCTCTTTGGCATGGCGAGTGGTCCCATGGTCCGGACCACAGCGTCCCTTAGCAAAGCCGGGACGCGATATTGCAGGTCGTCCTGCAGGTGCTTGTCAAATCGCTCTGCGTACCCGTCGAATAGATGTCTCGTGTAGGACTCGGGCGCGGTATTGCGTTGGTCGCCGCGGATTG
>JAYQVF010000042.1:0-18656 GCA_038148335.1 Alphaproteobacteria bacterium
ACATCATGTGCCGGGCGATGAACCGCTCGTTCATCAGCGTGATCCTCGGCGGCTTCGGAGGCGAAGCTGCTGCTGCCGGCGCGGCGGCGGGTCGCGGCGACAAGTCGGTCAAGGCGGGCAGCGCCGACGATGCGGCCTTTATCATGAAAAACGCTGGCTCGGTGATCATTGTGCCGGGCTACGGGATGGCGGTGGCGCAGGCGCAGCATGCCGTGCGCGAAATGGCGGACAAGCTGATCGAGGAAGGCGTCAGGGTCCGATATGCCATTCATCCGGTGGCGGGCCGCATGCCGGGCCACATGAACGTCCTCCTGGCCGAGGCCAACGTCCCCTACGACGAGGTCTTCGAACTTGAGGAGATCAACAGTGATTTCCCGACGACCGACGTCGCATTTGTCATTGGCGCAAACGACGTGACCAACCCGGCGGCCAAGACGGATCCCCAAAGTCCGATTTTCGGCATGCCCATTCTGGATGTCGAAAACGCGCGTACGGTCCTGTTTGTGAAGCGTTCTCTGTCACCCGGGTACGCCGGTGTCGACAACGAGGTCTTCTACCGCGACAACACGATGATGCTATTCGGCGACGCCAAGGAAATGGTCGAGGGCATTACTCGCGCGCTCTAGGCACAAAAAAGCCGCCCAAAAAAAGGCGGCTTTTTGCAATCTCTGAAGCCTTGTCTCAGACTTCGCGCTGAGCCCTTTTGCGGGCTAGCTTGCGCGCGCGGCGGATAGCCTCGGCTTTTTCCCGCGCCTTCTTCTCCGACGGCTTCTCGTAGTAGTTGCGGAGCTTCATTTCCCGAAAAATGCCTTCGCGCTGCATCTTCTTTTTCAGCGCGCGCAAGGCCTGATCGACGTTGTTGTCGCGGACGTGTACTTGCAAACGGACTCTCCCGTGGTGCGATTTCGGCGGCGGGCGGCTTTTCCGTCCGCGCGAGGCCGGGTGGATACCATAAGGATGAGACCATGTACACCCCCTGCGGCCTCCCTAGCCGGTGGCCAAATTGGCCCAGGAAGGCCGGATCCGGCTACTTTACCAGGTCGCCGGTGGCCCCCATATTGGGCCGATGGCAATCCTGAAGATCGCAAGAATGGGGCATCCGGTGCTGCTTCGCCGCGCCGAGGAAATCCCTGACGCTGCCGCTCCCGAGGTTCAGGCCCTGATCGCCGACATGATCGAGACCATGTTCGATGCCAATGGCCTTGGCCTGGCGGCGCCGCAGGTTCACGTGCCCTGGCGCCTCGTCGTGTTCCATCGCCCTGACGAACCGGAAGGAACCGAAGAACCGCGGATCCTGATCAACCCGGTGATCACGCCCCTATCGGATGAGGTGAGCCTCGGTTGGGAAGGATGCCTGTCGGTCCCCGGGATGCGGGGCAAGGTGCCTCGCTATACCCGGATTCGCTACACGGGGCTGGATCAAACCGGCGCGGCCATCGACGAGACGGCTGAAGGAATGCACGCCCGCGTGGTCCAACACGAGTGTGATCACCTCGATGGCCGTCTCTACCCGACCCGCATGCCGGACCTGCGGGACCTCGTCTTCGAGAGTGAGTGGCGCCATCACCTGACGGCCGAGGAACTCGACGGGGCGGAGGTCGAGGAATGAACCAGACCAACGATCGTGAGACCCTGCTTCTCGCCGTCCTTCGCCATGTTCCGTTCGATGGCTGGAGCGATGTGGCCTATCGCGCTGCGCTCGCCGATTCCGGGGTGTCTTCGGAACGTGCGTCGATCTTTTTTCCCAACGGGGTCGCCGATTCTGCGGCCTACTTCGGGCGCTGGATCGCTGGCCGGCTGGAGGATGAACTTGATGGCCTCGCCGAGCGCGAACCTTCGATCCGTCGCCGGATTGCGACCGGCGTACGTACCCTGCTCCTCACGCTCTCGCCGTATCGGGAGGCAGTGCGGCGCCTCTCACCTCTCGACTCCCGTCGTGGCACGGTCCAGGGCATGGGGGCGCTCTATCAGGCCGTCGACGCGATCTGGCGTGCTGCCGGCGATCGGGCCACCGACTTCAGCTTCTATACCAAACGCGGTCTGCTGGTTGCCGTCGTAACTGCGACCTACTTCTATTGGCTCGATGACGAGTCCGGCGGCTACGAGGACACCTGGGCATTCTTAGACCGCAGGATTGAGGATGTAATGCGGATTCAAAGGGCGCGAGGGAGGGCCGAGCGTTTCGTTGTGGCCCTAGGTGCGCCTCTCGACACCTGGCGAAAATCGCCATTGCGGGAAATGTCGCGGCGGCCTAGCGCGCGGTAGGAACCAACTTGGTCACGTGGCCCATCTTGCGACCGACACGGCTCTCCGTCTTGCCGTATAGGTGCAACTTGGTCAGCGGATCGCCGAGGTGGGCGCGCCAACCCTCTACATCGTCGCCGATGAGGTTTGTCATCATGGCATCATAGGTTCGTTCGGTCGAACCCAACGGCAGGCCGCAGATGGCCCGAATATGCTGCTCGAACTGGTCGGTCGCACATGCGTCGATCGTCCAGTGCCCTGAGTTGTGAACGCGTGGGGCGATCTCGTTGACGAGCACGACACCGTCCTTTGTCGCAAACATCTCGACGGCCATCACCCCGACGTAGTCGAGTGACGCGGCGAGCCGGTAAGCAATGTCGCGCGCTGCCTCAAGCGCTGCGCCACCGATTTGCGCAGGCACCCGGCTTTCGCGAAGAATGCCGTCGCGGTGATGGTTCTCGGGAACGTCGAATGTGGCCACCTTGCCCCGTGCGTCGCGGGCAATGATAACCGAGACCTCACGTTCGAATTCGACCAGGCCTTCGAGTATGCAGTCGCCCGTTCCGAGGTCCATCCAGGCCGAATCGAGGTCGCGCTTCGTTCGAACGGGCCGCTGTCCCTTGCCGTCATAACCCATGCGCCTGGTTTTGAGGATGGCAGGAAACCCGGCCGCATCGCCGGCCGCTGTGAAATCGTCGGCACTCGATACCTTCCCGAAGGAGGCCGTCGGAATTCCCAGTTCGCGACACAAGGTCTTCTCGGCCAGGCGATCCTGGGTCACCTCAAGCACCTTGGCCGACGGGTTGACGTCGACATGGCGCTCCAGAACGGCAAGGGCGCTTGCGGGAACATTCTCAAATTCGAAAGTCGCAACGTCGACGGCCTTGCCAAAGTTTTCAAGCGCGTCTTGATCTTCGTATGGGGCCACTGTGGTACGTGCAGCGACGAGGGAAGCGGGCGAATCCAAATCCGGACAATACACCTGCGTTCTGTAGCCGAGCCTTGCCGCCGCGATACACAGCATGCGGCCAAGCTGGCCGCCACCGAAGATTCCGATCGTCGCCCCCGGCGTGATTTCCTCCATCGGCGTCTACGCGTCCCGCGTCGGGGTTTCCGCGACGGCAGCCGTTTGATCGGCGCGCCATCGGCGCAGGGCTTCCCGAACCGGGGTATCGGCAGTCGCGACAACGGCTGCCGCAAGAAGCGCCGCGTTGATGGCGCCGGGTCTGCCAATGGCAAGTGTCCCCACGGGAATGCCGGGTGGCATCTGCACGATCGACAGCAGGCTGTCCATGCCCTGGAGTGCCTTGCTCTCGACCGGAACCCCAAACACCGGGAGGATGGTCATTGCGGCGGTCATGCCCGGCAGATGAGCGGCGCCGCCGGCACCCGCGATGATTGCTACGAGTCCGCGTTCCTCCGCGCCCTTGGCGTAATCCGCCATGCGGTCCGGTGTCCGGTGTGCCGAGACGATTCTCACCTCGTGCGGAACCCCCAGGGCTTCGAGCGTCTCCACGGCATGGCGCATGGTGTCCCAGTCGGACTGGCTACCCATGATGACGCCGACCTTTGCACTTGTTGCCATTGGGGTTCCCTGCGGAAAGCGGCGGATTATAGGGACGGCGGGGCCCGGCGCAAACGCCGTGACCACGCTAACCGAATCTTAACCATGATCCCCTCTAATATCGGGGCGTCAGGCAACTGGCCGATTCATCCGATGGATGTCCTGTGCTAGGATGGCTGCGCTAAGGGAGCCGACTTATTCTAGTGCTGGTTGTGTGAAAATAACGCCAACCGGACCTGTGGGAACGACAGCGGTCCGCCGCGTCAGTCGCACGTCAAAATCATCCAGCACCTCCTCGGTGCAGGCTGCCGAAGCCTACGGTGCGGCGGCGCCGGCACGAGAGATCGACGACAACGTGTCGGTCATGGGTATTCCCCAAGCGGAAATCACGCCCAAGGTTCGCGATGCGCTCATGAACCTGATGGCCGAGGTCGAGCAGATGCGCCGCGAACTGCAAATCGCGCGTGAACGCCTCGCCACCCTGGAACGTTTGGCGGATCGCGACCCTCTGATCCCCATCGCCAACCGCCGCGCGTTCGTTCGCGAACTAACCCGCACGATGGCGCTCGCGGAGCGGTACGGCACACCATCGTCGGTAGTCTATATTGACGTCAACGACTTCAAAGAAATCAACGATACCTACGGACATTCTGCAGGCGATGAGGCGCTGAAGCATGTCGCCACGCTCCTCCTAAATAGTGTTCGCGAATCCGATGTGGTCGGCCGGCTCGGCGGGGACGAATTCGGCGTTATCCTCGACCGTACCGACCAGTCCACCGCGCGCGAAAAGGCTGAAGACCTTGCCGAGCAGATCATGGCCGTGCCGATGGACTATCAGGGGCGGGGCGTGCCGATCCATGTGGCGGTCGGCGTGTACACCTTTACCGGTGCGGAAGATGTTGGCCATGCGCTGGCAGCTGCCGACCGCGACATGTACGCGCAGAAGAAGAAGATGAAGTCGGGCGGCCGATCCGGCTAGGCAATGATGTCCGGGTACAGGTCGCTTTCCAGATGGGCGATCTGATCTTTCAGAATCAATTTTCTTTTCTTGAGCCGCTGCAGCTTCAGCGTGTCATAGGGCTGTTGGGCGAGAAGCGAATCCACCGCGGCATCCAGATCGCGGTGTTCCGTCCTGAGTTCGATCAGCTTCTTTTCCAGAAGTTCCCGCTCCATGCTCCAGTCAGCATATCAGCAAACCACTGTGGACCGACAGATGGATACTGATACGCTGTGGGACTTTGCGCTGCAAATCTATGCCAGGACGGGCGTTGAGCACGTGAGCCTCCGCCTCTAGAACGAGTACGGTGCTGATGTCCCTGTTCTCCTGTTTGCTTTGTGGATGGGATCGTGCGGGCGCGCGCTATCGCGTGATGATCTGGAGGGTATCGTGGCGACCGCTCAGAACTGGCAAGACGCCGTCGTCAGCCCGTTGCGGCAAGCGCGTGTTGCGCTCCGTCAATTGGACTCTCTGCCCCTATGGCTGCGGCCGGAAGCGGCAGCCCTTCAGGAGTACATCAAGGCGGTCGAACTGCGCGCGGAAAAACGCGAATTGGAATGGCTCGAAAGTTTCTCTCCCGTTGGCGTGGTCCACGACAGGGAGACGGCAGCGGCGCACAACGTCCTGACGTTTCTGGACTTTTTGGGGACTGATGCAGACCGGGTCGGGCGTCGCGATGTCGAGGCACTGCTTTTCGCGTTGCGCCCCGAGACGAAAGATTCCTGACTCGCGACCCGCTGGGCTATCATCGACAGGTCAATGGAGGTGTGAGTGATCAACACGGAAGATCTCGGCGAGCTGAAAGCTCAACACCACGACCTCGACAAAAAAATCTGGAAGGAGGAAAAGGCGTTGGCACCCGACGAAGCGCGGATTGAGGCGCTCAAGAAGGAAAAGCTTCACCTGAAGGACAGGATCGCCCTTCTCGAAAAGTCGGCCTACAGGTTCCGCGCCATTTCGCGCAGCTTGAATTTCTGAATCTTTCCGGTCGACGTTTTCGGCAGTTCCGTGAAGACCACGGTGCGTGGCGCCTTGAAGTGCGCCATGTGTTCGCGGCAGTACGCGATGATGTCTTCGGCGCTAGCGCTCTTGCCGGGTCGCAGCGTGACGAAGGCACATGGAGTCTCGCCCCATTTTTCGTCCGGCCGCGCGACGACAGCGGCCTCGAGAACGGCAGGGTGGCCGTAGATGGCGTTTTCGACCTCGATGGTCGAGATATTCTCGCCTCCCGAGATGATGATGTCCTTGGAACGATCCTTCAGTTCCAGATAGCCATCCTCGTGCATGACGCCGAGGTCCCCGGAGTGGAACCAGCCGCCCCGGAAGGCCTCCTCTGTGGCCTTCTCGTTCTTGAGATAGCCCTTCATGACAACATTCCCGCGGAAGAACACCTCGCCCATCGATTCACCGTCAGGCGGCACAGGGACAAGAGTTTCGGCGTCTGCAACCATGATGTCTTCGAGGACCTGATAGGTGACCCCTTGCCGCGATTTCATCGCGGCGCGTTCCTCGAGAGGTAGGTCGTTCCATTCGTGGTGCCACTCGCTGACGACCGCGGGCCCATATGTTTCAGTGAGGCCGTACAAATGGGTAACGTGAAATCCGGACTGTTCCATCTTGCCGATGACGGCGGCTGGCGGCGGCGCTGCTGCGGTCGCGATCTCGATCGTGCGGCCGAAACCGGGGTGATCCCCCGCCGCCGACGCAATCATGTTCATTACGATCGGTGCGCCGCACAGATGGGTCACCCCATGTTTGTTGATCGCATCGAAGATGGCGCCCGCTTCGACCTTTCGCAAGCAGACGTGTGTTCCGACATTGATGCTCAGCGACCAGGTAAAGCACCAGCCGTTGCAGTGGAACATCGGGAGTGTCCATAGATAGACGGGGTGCGCAGGCATATGCCAGGCCAATAGGTTTCCCGTCGCCAGCAGGTAGGCGCCGCGATGATGGTAGACCACGCCTTTCGGATTCCCGGTCGTCCCCGATGTGTAGTTCAGCGAAATCGCGTCCCATTCGTCCTCAGGCAGGTCCCACTCGAAATCGGGGTCGCCGCCAGCGATGAAGGCTTCGTAGTCCGTGCTGCCGATCGATGCCCCGCCTTGGGCCAGCGGGTCGTCGATGTCGATCACGAGGGGCTTGGACCTTGCGGCGGCCAGCGCCTCCTTGATGGTCGGGCTGAACTCGCGGTCAGTCAGCAGGACTTTGGCCTCGCCATGGTCGAGGGTGAACGCGATCGTCGCAGCGTCAAGCCGGATGTTGAGGGTGTTGAGAACTGCCCCGGTCATCGGCACGCCGTAGTGGGCTTCGAGCATCGGCGGAATGTTCGGCGCCATGATGGCCACCGTGTCGCCCTTCCCGATCCCGGCTTTCTGCAGCGCGCTCGCAAGCTGCCGGCTGCGACGGTAAAAGTCGCGATAGGACGTCTCTTGGTCGCCATGGATGATGGCCGTGTGGTCGGGAAAGACCGCGGCGGCCCGGCGCAGGAACGACAGCGGGCTGAGTGGCTGGTAGTTCGCGGGGTTCTTGGCGAGCCCCATATCGTATTTGTTGGTCGTCATGGCATGTCCAGCGGTCAGGCCGCGAACACTAGTCGAAGTGTTGCTAGCCGATCAACGGCGTGCCGTTGCCAAACGGTATTCGAGCCGTGATCATGCGGTCCGCAAGCGGCAGGGAGTTCCATGACCAGCAGATACGAACAGACCTACGCCGGCTGGAAGGCCGATCCGGAGGCTTTCTGGGCCGAGCAGGCAGGGGGAATCGACTGGTACCAGCCCTGGGACCGGGTTCTGGATGCCGACAGGCCGCCCTTCTACCGTTGGTTTCCCGGCGGCACTGTCAATACTTGCCACAACGCTCTCGATCGCCACGTCGCCAATGGGCGGGCCGATCAGCTCGCGCTGATCCACGACTCCCCGATCACCGGCACGATCGCCCGTTTGACCTATCGCGAACTGCGCGATCGCGTGGCTCTGTGCGCAGGGGCGCTGGCATCACTTGGCGTGACCAAGGGTGACAGGGTGATCATCTATATGCCGGCTGTGCCCGAATCGGTGATCGCCATGCTGGCGTGCGCACGCATCGGCGCCATTCACTCCGTGGTCTTTGGCGGGTTTGCGGCGAAGGAACTCGCGACGCGGATCGACGACTGCACGCCGAGCGCAATCATCTCCGCAAGCTGCGGAATCGAGCCGTCGCGGGTTGTCGCCTATAAGCCACTCCTCGACGGGGCCATAGGGCTGGCCACGCATAAGCCGGAACACGTGGTTGTGCTGCAACGCGAACAGCTCCGAGCGGAGCTTGTGCCGGGGCGCGATATCGACTGGAACGATCTGATGGCGCGCGCGCGCCCGGTCGATTGTGTCCCGGTCGCGGCCAACGACCCGCTCTACATCCTCTATACGTCCGGATCGACAGGCCGGCCCAAGGGTGTTGTGCGTGACAATGCCGGGCACATGGTTTCGTTGCGCTGGAGCATGCAAAACGTCTATGGCGTGGAGCCTGGCGAATGTTTTTGGGCGGCCTCCGACGTTGGCTGGGTCGTCGGGCATTCCTATATCGTCTACGCACCCCTGGTGCATGGCTGCACGTCAATCCTGTTCGAGGGCAAACCTGTCGGAACACCCGATGCAGGTGTCTTCTGGCGCGTGATTGCGGATCACAAGGTCGCAGCCCTTTTCACGGCGCCGACGTCCTTTCGTGCGATCCGCAGGGAGGACCCTGACGGCGTGCTCATCGGCAAGTACGATCTGTCGAATTTCCGTACCTTGTTTCTCGCCGGTGAGCGGGCCGACCCCGATACCGTGCAATGGGCCGAGCAGAAACTGCAACGGCCGGTCATCGACCACTGGTGGCAGACGGAGACGGCGTGGGCCATGGCGGCCAACTGCGTCGGCCTCGGCACCTTGCCGGTCAAACACGGGTCGCCGACGAAGCCGACGCCGGGCAATGAGATCGAGATTCTCGATCCGTCGGGAAAGAGGCTGCCGGCCGGGGTTGACGGTGCGATTGCGGTCAAGTTGCCGCTGCCGCCCGCGAGCCTCCTGAGCCTATGGAACAACGACGAAGGCTTTCTCGACGCCTACATGCGCGACTTTCCCGGCTACTATAAGACAGGCGACGCAGGGCACTTCGACGAGGACGGCTACCTCTACATCATGAGCCGCACCGACGATGTCATCAACGTTGCGGGTCACCGCCTCTCGACTGGTGCGATTGAAGAGGTCGTCGCGGCACATCCCGATGTGGCGGAGTGCGCGGTCATCGGCATCAAGGATTCGCTCAAGGGGCAGGTGCCGGTCGGTTTTGTTGTCCTCAATGCGGGCAGCCAAAAGGCAACCGAACAGCTTGCTACGGAGGTCGTCCGGGACGTGCGCGACAAGATCGGTCCTGTTGCCGCGTTCAAGACCGCGATCGTGGTCGCACAACTGCCGAAAACGCGCAGTGGCAAGATTCTGCGCAAGACGATGCGTCAGATCGCCGACGGCGAGTCCTGGCAAATGCCCGCGACCATCGAGGACCCGACAGTCCTCGATGCGATCACGGCGGTGATGCGGGAAGCCGGGCTGATCGGCTAGCCGGCGTCGCTATCAGTATCTTCTCCGGCGGGCTTCAGTCCGGCGCGAGCAAGCGCGGCACCGAGCGCCGTGTCCGGCACGTCCTCCGGCATTGGCTCTTCGGCCTTTTCCTCAGCTGGCGCGGGTTGTGTGGCAGGTTGCTCGGCTGCGGGCGGCTGCGCCGCTTCGACAGCCGTCTTCTCTGCCGCCTGCCGCTCGCGTTCCGCCTTGGCGGCGGCTCGGCGCTCACGGTCTTCCTTGCGCTGGATGCGCCGGGCCGCGGCTTGGACGGCCTGGTCGAGTTCGGTCTGCGAACACATGCCGAGACTGACCGGATCCTGCGGCTTGAGATTGGGCATGTTCCAGTGCGACCGGTCGCGGACGGAAACTACCGTCGGCTTCGTCGTGCCCACCAGCTTGCAAATCTGAGCGTCCGTCAATTCCGGGTGGAACTTGATCAGCCAGGCAATCGCATCCGGCCGGTTCTGGCGCTTGGACAGCGGTGTATATTTCGGCCCGGCATGGCGCCGTTGCATTTCGATCTCGGGCTCCAGCATGACCAGGCGCGCGGACTTGTCGCCTTCGCAGCGTGCGATTTCATCGCGGGTGAGTTCGCCATTGCTGATGGGATCGCGTCCGACAATACCGATCGCGACCTCGCCGTCGGCGATGCCTTGGATTTCCAAGGAATGGAGGCCACAGAATTCTCCGATCTGGTCGAAGCTCAACGACGTGTTGTCGACCAGCCAGACCGCCGTGGCCTTGGGCATAAGCGGATGAGGCATTTCAAAATCCTTTGCGGCCGCCCGCTTCCGGGGAGCGCCCGCCCGAATATCTCTTGCTTTTCAGAGGTTAAGACGCAGCTAGGCCTAATATAGGGGGGAATGCCGACAAGGCAAACCGCCCGATTTTGTACGAATAACAGCTACTTACACTGTCAGGACGATCTTGCCGATGTGGGCGCTCGATTCCATTCGAGCATGGGCCTGCGCGGCTTCGGCGAGGGGGTAGCGGGAGTCGATCACTGGGCGGACGCGCCCTGCCTCCAGCAGGGGCCAAACCTTCTCCTGAAGGCTGGCAGCAATGCGGCCCTTGGCCTCGACCGATTGTGGCCGCAGCGTCGACCCCATGATTTTGAGCCGATTGCGCATCAGGCGGTTGAAGTCCACTTCGGCCTTGGCGCCTTTCAGGAACGCGATGAAGACCAGCCGCCCCTCGGGCGCCAGGAGGCGCAGGTTCTTGGCGATATAGTCGCCGCCGACCATGTCGAGGACCACATCGACACCGCGGCCATCCGTGGCCGCTTTCAATGCCTCCTCGAAGTCCGCTTCGCGATAGTTGATTGCCTGCGCTGCGCCAAGCTTCACACAAAAGGCGCATTTGTCATCCGAACCGGCTGTGGCAAAGACGGTTGACCCCAGCGCGGTCGCGAGTTGGATCGCCGTCGTGCCGATTCCTGACGTGCCGCCATGGACGAGCATGGTTTCACCCTTGGCGAGCCCAGCCCGATCATAGACGTTCGTCCACACCGTAAAGAGCGTTTCCGGCAAGGCGGCGGCTTCGACCAGGTCCAGGCCCTTGGGAACCGGCAGTGCCTGGAGCACCGGTGCGACGCAATATTCGGCGTATCCCCCGCCTGCCACGAGAGCGCAGACCGCATCGCCGATGTTCCATGTCGTCACGCCTTCTCCCAACGCGGCAACCGCGCCGGATACCTCGAGGCCAGGGGTATCGGGGGCACCTGGCGGTGGCGGATAGCTCCCCTTTCGCTGGAATACGTCAGGTCGATTGATGCCGGCCGCGGCGACCTTGATCAGGATTTCGCCGGCCTGGGGCTTCGGCACCGGCCGCTTGCCGGGCTTCAGAACCTCCGGGCCCCCGGGCTCCGTGATCTCGATCGCGGTCATCTCGGTCGGAACGGGCATCTGTCTTTCCTGTGCTTCCTTGGGAACGGTCTGGTGGCGGCTCAGTGGTCTAGTATGATCGGGCCCGCATTGACAAGTCTCCGAGGGAGATACCGTGGATACCGACGATCTCGATCCACCAAAGAAGAAGCGGTTGGAGCCGCCCGTTCTCGAAGAGCTCTCCATCGAGGAACTTGAGGACTACATCGTGGAACTCGAAGCCGCTGCCGGGCGCGCTCGCGAGGTCATCAAGAGCAAAAAGGCTGCGCGCGGCGCGGCTGATTCGGTATTCAAAAGTTGAGGGCGGTGTGTCTCCCAAGCAAGAAAAGCGCAGCAATTACAGGCACTTCCTCGAGATTTCGACGCGCTGGATGGACAACGACGTCTATCAGCATGTGAACAACGTGAACTACTACTCGTACTTCGACACGGTCGTGAACGAGTACCTGTTACGGCAGGGCGTGCTCGACTACGAGAAGGGCGATGTCGTGGGCCTCGTGGTAGAGACATGCTGTCAATATCATCAGCCTCTTCAGTTTCCCGACGTCATAGACGCTGGCTTGCGTGTCGCTAGGATCGGCAATTCGAGCGTGCGTTACGAGGTCGGATTGTTCAGGCAGGGCGACGAAATGGTCGCGGCAACCGGCCATTTCATCCACGTCTATGTCAGGCGGCCGGCAATGCGTCCGACGCCTCTTCCCGACGCTTTTCGGGCGGTGCTGGAGAAGATCCAGATCCAGATCTAGTCTGGGAATGGGTCACCGGTGCCGGGTCTCCGGCACCGGTGACGGTCCGCTCTTGCGGGTCTAGGCGGCTGCGCGATCCTGTTCGATCACCTTGGGCGCGGTTTCGCCATTGGAAATCGGTATCTGGCGGGGCTTCCGCGCTTCCGGGATCTCTCGGACCAGTTCGACGTGAAGCAGGCCGTTGCTCATGTTGGCGCCGATGACACGCACCGTGTCGGCAAGCTCAAAGCGGCGCTCGAAGGCGCGGCGTGCGATGCCCCGATGCAGGTACGCGCGGTCCTTGTTCTCTTCCTGCGCTTTGCCGCGGATCAGCAGCACGTTTTCCTGCTGTACGATTTCAAGTTCGCTCTCATCGAATCCGGCAACCGCCATCGTGATCCGATAGTCGTCCTCGCCGGTTTTCTCGATGTTGTACGGGGGATAGGAAAGGGTCGCGTCGTCCATTCGGCTCACGGCGTCGAGAAGCCGGTCGACACGGTCAAAACCAACGGAGGAGCGAAGAAGAGGGGTCAGAAACTGAGTGCGCATGGCATCACATCCTTCTTGAAGCAATGTGTCTATCGCTGAGGTTCGCCGGATGGCCGAACCCCGTTTCTCACCGGACCCCGTTCGGGCGTCCGACTTGCTCCTGATTTGGGAACGCGGAGACGGGGGTCAAGGTCCCGCCGCGCAAAAAAAAACGCCGCCAATCGGCGGCGCTCTGGAGACCCGGGTTGGCCGCTATTTGAGGCCGAAACCCTCGAACCGCTTCTTGAATTTGGCGACCTGGCCGCCGGTATCGACGAGGCGCTGAGCGCCACCGGTCCACGCCGGGTGCGATTTCGGGTCGATGTCGAGGGTCATGCGGTCGCCTGCCGCGCCCCAGGTTGAGCGGGTCGTGAATTCGGTGCCGTCGGTCATGACAACGGTAATCTCGTGGTAGTCCGGATGGATGTCGTTCTTCATGCTTCTCTCCCGCTCGAAGGCCGGGCTTATAGCAGACCCGCGCTATCCGGGGCAACCGTTGCACACGGTCCTTTTTGTTGTTGGCGCCGACCCTGTCCCCTATGCTCGACCGTCCGGAACCTCTTGAAGCAAAAGGAAAAAAGGTGGCGCGGCGGGCAAGTACTTACGGTGGTTCGATCGGGGGGCGGCCTGAAGATCGGCCGGTAAGCCGGGATCTCGGCCAGCTGCGCCCTGTCCTTGAGTTTGCCTACCCCTACTGGAAGGTGGCGGCCCTCGCAGGCTTGGCCTTGGTGGGTGCTGCTGCCGGCACCCTTGGGATCGGTCGTGTCCTGCAGTTGCTGATCGACAACTTCGGGACGGCCGACGAAATAAACCGGACCTTCACCCTCATGCTCGTGGTCGTGGCGATCATCGCCGTGGGCACCTTCGGCCGGTACTACCTCGTCATGTGGCTTGGCGAGCGCGTCGTCGCCGATCTCCGCAGTGCGGTCTACAACCGCGTCATTGGCCTGAGTCCGGCGTTCTTCGAACGCAGCCGAACCGGCGAAATCCTGTCGCGCATCACGACAGACACCACCCTGATCCAGTCGATTGTTGGCGCCAGCGCCTCGATTGCCTTGCGGAATATCCTGTTGCTGATCGGCGGCCTGATCATGCTGATCGTCACCAGCCCCAAATTGTCCGGTCTCATCATCCTCGCGGTTCCCATCGTCGTTCTGCCGCTGGTCGTGTTCGGTCGCCGCGTGCGTCGCTTGTCGCGGCAGACCCAGGATCGGATCGCAGATGTCAGTGCTGCCGCCGACGAAAGCATCAACGAGGTCCGCACCGTCCAGGCCTTCGTTCACGAAGACATCGACCGCCGGCGTTTCGGCGGCAAGGTCGAGTCAGCCCTTCGGGCGGCGATCGAGCAGATAACCGCACGTGCATGGCTAACGCTCTCGGTGATTCTGCTCGTGTTCGGCTCCATCGTCGGCGTGTTGTGGATCGGGGCCATCGAGGTACTGCATGGTGGGATGACCAGCGGTGATCTTGGTGCCTTCGTCTACTACGCCATTGTTACGGCCGGTTCGGTCGCAGCTCTCTCCGAGGTCTTTGGTGACGTCCAGAAGGCCGCGGGCGCTGCCGAGCGTCTTTCCGAGCTGCTCAATGCCGAGTCTGACATCAAGGTGCCCGCGCACCCGATGGCATTGCCTGATCCGGCTCGCGGCGCCATTGGCTTGCACGACGTTACCTTCAGGTACCCGATGCGACCCGATGTTCCGGCGCTATCGTCCTTCTCGCTTGACGTCGCTGCGGGAGAAACGGTCGCGCTCGTCGGTCCGTCTGGGGCTGGCAAGACAACGGTTTTCCAGCTTCTGCTTCGTTTCTACGATCCCTCTGAAGGGCATATCACCTTCGATGGCGTTGAACTCGTGCGGCTCGACCCTCGGGCGCTCCGCGCCAATATCGGCCTCGTATCGCAGGATCCGGTGATCTTCGGCGCCGATGCCTGGGACAATATCCGCTACGGTCGCCCGGACGCTACCGACGACGAAGTCCGAGCCGCCGCCGACGCGGCGTCGGCGACCGAGTTCATCGATCGTCTGCCGGACGGATTCGCGACCCAACTTGGGGAGCGCGGCGTCACACTTTCTGGCGGGCAGAAACAACGCATTGCGATTGCCCGTGCGCTTCTGCGTAACCCGGCCTTGCTCCTCCTTGACGAGGCGACCAGTGCGCTCGATGCCGAGAGCGAGCGCGCCGTGCAGACTGCATTGGAAGGCCTCATGAAAGGGCGGACGACTCTGGTGATCGCGCACCGCCTGGCGACCGTGCAGAAGGCCGACCGGATCGTGGTGGTCGATGGCGGCCGGGTCGTCGCGGAGGGAACTCACGACGAACTCATGCAGCAGGGTGGTCTCTACGCGCGGCTTGCCAAGCTGCAGTTCAACGCCGGATCCTTGCGCGAAGTAGCGGCGAGCTAGCGCTCGGTTAGCTTCATCTCGATCCGCCGGTTACGCCGATAGGCGATCTCATCGTCGCCGGCGTCGAGCGGATGGTACTGGCCGAAGCCTGCAGCGGCGAGACGCGTTGCCGGAATGCCCGTTTCGATGAGGTACTTCACGACATTGGTGGCCCGCGCCGAGGAGAGTTCCCAATTCGAGGGGAATTGCGGCGAATTGATCGGCACCGCATCGGTGTGGCCGTCGACGCGCAATATCCAGCTGATATCCTCCGGAATGCGCGGGATGATCTCCTGAAGCGTGCTGGATAGATCGCTAAGCCGCGCGCGCCCTTCTTCTCCGAGTTCTGCCGAACCGGATGCAAAGAGAACCTCCGATTGGAACACGAACCGGTCTCCAACGATCTGGATGTCTCGGCGATCCCCCAGCACCTCGCGCAGGCGTCCGAAAAACTCCGACCGATAGCGGGAGAGCTCTTCGACCTTTTGCGCCAGCGCCTGGTTGAGCCGGCGCCCCAGGTCTGAGATCACGACCTGTTGCTCTTCATCTTTGGATTCCGCCGCGTCCAAGGCGCTTTGAAGTGCGCGCAGCTGCTCTCGCAGTGCGGCAATCTGTTGGTTGAGCAGTGCTACGCGCGCCTTCGCTTCAACCGACAGGTTCTGCTCATCTTCGAGCGCTGCCTGTCTTTCCAGGTACAGCGCTTGGACCTCGGCCAGCCTGACTTCGCGCTCGCGCAACTCCCGTTGGGTCAGCAGAGTCCGTTCCTCTTCGCTGGCCAGCTTTGCCTGTAGTTCTTTCTGGGAATCGCGTAGCGTTCCGACGAGTTCACGGGTCTGCGCCAGCGTTGTTTCCAACTCGGCGGATTGCTCACGCAGCGTCTCGGCATCGCGCTGCGAGGCTTCAAGGGATGTAGACAAATCGCCAACGCGCTTTTCGAGTTCGTCTCGCACCGTACGAAGCGCATCGATATCGCGCTGCAGGCGTTCGAGGTCCGCTAGCTGGGCGCGTATCGTCTCGCGGTCGCTCTCGACGGTTACGTTGGCCGCATCGAGATCCGCACGAGCCGTTTCGAGTTCGCGTTCCGCGGTCTCCGCGCGCCGGGTCAGCAAGGCAACGGTCTCATTTAGACGCGCGGCCTCCTCGCGGAGATCAGCAATCTGGATGGCGAGGTTGTCGCGTTCTTCATTGGCGCTTTGCAGCGATGCCGATAGCTGGGCGACGTTGAGGCGCAAATCGGCATTTCCCTGCCGCTCGAGTGCCAGCAGTTCGGTCAGTCCGTTGATTTGCGAGGTCAGCCGCTGGAGCGCTTCGTCCCGCCCCGAAAGCGCGCGAGACAGGAAAACCTGGGCGATGACGAATACCACCAGCAGGAAGATGATGACGACGAGCAGGGAGGAGAGGGCGTCGACAAACCCCGGCCAGTAGTCCTGACTCCGCGCGCGCATCCGGGCCACCATGACGGGCCGCTCCTAGTCGTGCCGCTTGTCGAGGGCCGCCGCGATCGTCCGCGCGAGGAGCTTCAGCTCGCTGCGGATCTCGGAAACGAGCTGCTCCTGGCCCCGCGTCGTCGCGTCCAGAAGTTGGCTCATGTAGACGTCAACGTTGCGCAGGTGGATTTGGGCGGTCTTGTCGATGCCGCCGCTGCCGTCCGCCAGCTTCTGCAGGACCGGCTTGATCTCCATCTGGCTCTCGATCAGCTTGACCATCAGGTCCTGTTCCGAGCGCATCTGGTCAGTCAGCGTTGCCAGGCGCTCCGCAAGATTGACCAAGGTCTGGTTCGCACTGCTGCGGCCGCTTTCCGCGCTCGTCATGGTGCGCTGCAGGTTGTCGAGGCTCTCGGCCGTCTGCTCGAGCAGCGCTTGCACGTAGGCCGGTACCGACTGGTCACCATCGCCGATGGCCGCGCCGCTCGACAGGCGGGTCACGCTGGAAAGCCACTCCTCAAGGTCGTTGTAGAAGCGGTTCTGTGCTTGGCTGGCCTGAAGATCAAGAAAGCCGAGGATGAGCGATCCGCCAAGGCCGAACAGCGATGATGAGAACGCCGTGCCCATGCCGCCGAGCGGTGCCTCCAGACCTCTGCGCAAAGAGTCGAACTGGCTAGTGAAGTCGCCGCCGCCATCGACTTGTAGGGCGGATATCGTGTCACCAACCGCCGAGATGGTCAGCAGCAGGCCCCAGAACGTACCGAGCAGACCAAGGAAGATCAGGAGGCCGATGACATATCGTGAGATGTCACGCGATTCATCGAGTCGTGAAGAAATCCCGTCAAGCAGCGATCGCATCGCCATCGTGGAGAGTTGCATCCGGCGGCTGGTGCGATCGCCAAGCATTGTCGCCATGGGGCCGAGCAGTTTCGGCGGTTCCTGGACCGAGAGGCCTGGTTCGCTGCGCCGGAAGGTGTCGATCCACTTGACCTCGGGGTTGAGCGACAGCACTTGGCGAAATGCATAAACGATTCCAACCAGTAGAACGCCAAGGATCAGCCCGTTGATGGCCGGGTTGGCCATGAACGCACGCTGCAAGGGCGCGCTGATCACCGCGAGCACGATCACGGCAAGGACCAGAAACACGATCATTCTGGTCAGGAAGGTGCGGGTTCCGGTCATCGTGTTGCGCTCCCCTCGGGCGTCGGTCCCGCTGATTTTCAGATCATTGTGTCAGCAGTATGACGTCGACCCGGTCATTGGGGCCGCCGTCGGTAGGCTGGCCCAAGGCGCGGACGTCGATCCGCGTGCTTCGGATGCCGTTCTCGATGAGGAACGAGCGAACTGCCAGCGCCCGGGACAGCGACTCGCGTCGCGCAGCGCTGGGACGGTCACTGGTGCCACTGGCGAAGGCCTTGAGTTGAATCCGTTGCTCGCTTGTGGCGAGTGAACCGGCAAGTTGCCTCAGTTGCGTTTCAGCCGCTCCATTCAGCTGCGTGCTGGATGGTTCGAATACCAACTGGAGAGCCTGACCCTCTGCTGGAGGTGGAAGCGCGGCCGTTTGCTGTCGGGCGGGCGGCGGAGGTGGCACGGCGTTCTCGGGCCGGGCTGCGGGCTGCGGTGGAACACGCTGAGGCGCAGCGCTGTCCCGGCTGGTGTCCCGGACAACGGCTGGCGGCGGCGGTAGAGGCGGTGGCACCACCGTTGCCGGGGCGGGCTCGGTCTTACGTGGTGGCGCCGCGGCGGGTGCAGGTGCCGGAGGCGGTGCCACCGGCGCACGAACGACCGGGGCTGCGGGGCGCGCCGCCAAGCTGGGCGCTGGCGGGCGCAGGGCAGGGCGGCGCTCCGTCGAGGCGGTTGTTCCCGCAGCGCCGCCGGGCGGCCTCAGGACGATACTCTGGTCGGCGGGTTCACCCGGGAAACGGAGCGCGCGTTGGTTCGACCCTCCGTCGAGATCCCTCAGGATTCCCAAATTGACTTCGACGGCAGACTGCCCGCTGCCGCCAATGACGACAGTCTCCTGAGCCATCGCCAAGGGGGTCGTCGCGGTTGCCATAGCTAGGAGACCGGCACCGCACGCAAGGCGCAGCGCGGAACCAAAGAGACGCCGCCGTTGTTCGTTCATCGGAAGATTCCTTGCCTCCACGCGCGACGTTCTGGGCGCCGCTATCAGCCAGCAGGCACCTTAGCTTAGTGCCGCGCGCTTGGACAACCGGGCTCAAAGCCCGGTTTCCGGCCAGTCCGGCAGCTTCTCCGCAGCCTTGAGGAGCTTGAGTACAGGTCCGTGAATCTCGGGGTTGGCGGCCAGGATATCGCCCGAAGCAACCATGCCC
>JAYQVF010000043.1:0-13104 GCA_038148335.1 Alphaproteobacteria bacterium
ATGCTGGTGATCGGGCAGGGGGCTCTGGCACGAACCGACGGAGCAGCGATCCTCGACCTCACCCGCCAGATTGCCGAAAAGTACGGGCTTGTATCTGAAGACTGGAACGGCTTCAACGTTCTCCACAGCGCAGCGGCCCGTGTCGGAGGCCTCGACCTTGGATTTGTTCCTCACGGCGATGGCCGTGACCTCGAAGGGATTCTTGCCGGGACCCAGACCGGCGAAATCAAACTCGTCTATCTCATGGGGGCAGACGAACTCGACATGGGTCGTCTGGGTCAAGCATTCGTGGTCTACCAGGGCCACCATGGCGATGCCGGCGCGGCGCGCGCGGATGTAATCCTCCCCGGCGCGGCCTACACCGAAAAACCCGCCACCTATGTGAACACCGAGGGCCGCGTACAACGCGCGCTGAGGGCTTCGTTCCCGCCGGGTGATGCGCGGGAGGACTGGGCTATCGTTCGAGCGCTGTCCGAACGACTGGGCCACCCGCTCCCCTACGATACGCTCGAATCCCTCCGTGAACGGATGACAGCGGTGGCCCCGACGTTCGCCGACACCGATGAGCGCAGCACCGCGCCCTGGGGCAGTTTCGGCTCCAGCGGCGAACTGACAGGCCAGCCATTCACGACACCGATCACTGATTTCTACCGCACCGACGTCATCTCGCGCGCCTCTGCCACCATGGCGGCATGCAGCGCGGCCTATGCGGCTCAGTCAGGCGAGGCGACCGGCACCAATGGCTAGCTTCTGGACCGACTGGCTCGCGCCGTTCCTGATCATCATTGCCCAGATCCTGGCGGTGGCGCTCCCCGTCGCCATCAGCGTGGCGTTCCTGGTCTATTTCGAACGCAAGGTGTTCGCCGCCATGACGCTGCGGCGCGGACCCAACATCGTCGGTCCGTGGGGCGTGCTGCAGTCGTTCGCGGACTTCATCAAGATATTCTTCAAGGAAACGATCGTTCCGTCCGGTTCGAACAAGATCGTCTTCCTCGCGGCGCCTGTCCTGACGTTCATCCTCGCCTTCATTGCGTGGGCGGTGATCCCCTTCGCGCCCGGCTGGGTGATCGCCGATATCAACGTCGGCATCCTCTATCTGTTCGCGATTTCTTCCCTGGGCGTCTACGGCATCGTCATGGCGGGCTGGGCGAGCAACTCGCGCTATCCGTTCCTCGGGGCCTTGCGTTCCGCGGCGCAAATGGTTTCGTACGAAGTATCGATGGGCTTCGTCATCGTTACGGTCCTCCTCGTCGTTGGTTCGTTGAATCTGAGCGACATCGTCAAGGCGCAGGAGAGCATCTGGTTCGCAATCCCGCTGTTCCCGATGTTCATCATCTTCTTCATCTCTGCCCTTGCGGAAACCAATCGCCACCCGTTCGACCTGCCGGAGGCCGAATCGGAACTCGTGGCGGGCTACCAGGTCGAATATTCCGCCATAGCGTTCGTACTCTTCTTCCTCGGCGAATACGCGAACATGATCCTCATGAGCGCGATGACCGCACTCCTGTTCCTCGGTGGCTGGCTTCCGCCATTCGACGTAGCGCCATTCACCTGGATTCCAGGTCCTCTGTGGTTCGTCCTCAAGATCGTCTTCCTGTTGTTCGTCTTCATCTGGGTCCGCGCGACGTTTCCGCGCTATCGCTACGACCAGCTGATGCGTCTCGGCTGGAAGGTATTTCTTCCGTTCTCACTGTTGTGGGTCGTTCTCACCGCCGGCGTGCTGGTGTGGTTCGATCTGCTGCCGAAAGGGTAGGGAAATGGCCTTTCTCGACCAAGGCGTCCGCTCTCTCTTCCTTGTCGAACTCGTCAAGGGCATGGCGCTGACCTTCAGCTACATGTTCAAGAAGAAGGTCACGATCAACTATCCGTTCGAGAAGGGACCGCTCAGCCCGCGCTTCCGCGGCGAACACGCTCTGCGGCGCTATCCCAACGGCGAAGAACGATGCATCGCCTGCAAACTTTGCGAAGCCGTTTGCCCGGCGCAGGCAATTACGATTGAAGCCGAACCGCGCGAAGACGGATCGCGCCGTACGACCCGCTACGACATCGACATGACCAAGTGCATCTACTGCGGTTTCTGCCAGGAAGCGTGCCCGGTCGACGCGATCGTCGAGGGGCCCAATTTTGAGTTCGCGGCCGAGACCCGTGAAGAACTGATGTACGACAAGGCCAAGCTGCTCGCGAACGGTGAACGCTGGGAGCGTGAAATTGCCGCCAACATCGCCAAAGACGCACCCTACCGCTAAGGCCGCCTGAAATGATCCTCTCCGCCATAGCGTTCTACGCCTTCTCCGCGATCATCATCGCTTCTGCGGTGATGGTCGTTGCGGCGCGGAACCCGGTGCACTCGGTTTTCTTCCTGATCCTCGCGTTCTTCAACGCCGCCGGCCTGTTCGTCCTCGCCGGTGCGGAATTCCTCGCGATGATCATGGTCATCGTCTATGTCGGCGCCGTCGCGGTGCTGTTCATGTTCGTCGTGATGATGCTCGACATCAATTTCGTCCGGCTGCGCGAGGGATTCCTCCAATACCTGCCCGTCGGCGCACTGGTCGGCATCATCCTCCTGATCGAATTGATCTTCGTCGTCTCGACGCAGATCGACACTCCGCAGGTCCTCGCAATCGGCGCCGCCCCCGCACCGGCAATTACGGAAACGACCAATACCCACGCGTTGGGACAGTTGATCTATACCCGTTACGTGTATCTGTTCCAGGCGGGCGGCATGATTCTCCTGGTTGCCATGATCGGCGCCATCGTGCTGACGCTGCGCCAGAGGGTAGGGGTCCGCAAACAGAACATTGCCGAGCAGGTCGGTCGGCGGCGGTCGGATGCCGTTGAGATCAGGAAAGTCACACCGGGAAGCGGAATCTGATGGAAATCGGTCTCAGCCACTACCTGACCGTTGGCGCCATCATCTTCACGATTGGCGTCTTCGGGATATTCCTCAACCGGAAGAACGTCATCATCATCCTGATGTCGATCGAGTTGATCCTCCTCGCCGTGAATATCAACCTTGTCGGGTTTTCGGCGCATCTGAACGACCTCGTCGGGCAGGTATTCGCCATGTTCGTTCTCACTGTGGCTGCCGCCGAAGCGGCCATTGGACTGGCGATCCTCGTGGTCTATTTCCGCAACCGCGGAACGATCGAAGTCGAAGACATCAACGTGATGAAAGGCTAGGAACGACCGATGTTCGTATTGCTCGTTTTCCTGCCCGCCGTCGCGGCCCTCATCGTCGGCCTATTCGGGCGTTGGCTCGGCGACCGGCCGTCTCAGCTGATTACCAGCGTCGCGGTGTCGATCAGCGCCGTCCTTTCTATCATCGGTTTCTTCCAGATCACGGGAACCGAGGAAGTCGTTCGCGTCGAAATCCTTCACTGGATATCGTCAGGCGCCCTAGATTTCTCATGGTCCATCCTGGTCGACCCGCTGACCGCCGTCATGTTCGTCGTCGTGACGGTCGTTTCGGCGCTCGTCCACTGGTATTCGATCGGCTACATGAGCCACGACCCGCACAAACCGCGTTTCATGGCCTATCTGTCCTTGTTCACCTTTGCCATGCTGATGCTGGTCTCGGCGGACAACTTCGTGCAGCTGTTCTTCGGCTGGGAGGGGGTCGGTCTCGCATCCTATCTGCTGATCGGCTTCTGGTATGAAAAGCCGACCGCCAATGCTGCGGCGATCAAGGCTTTCGTCGTCAACCGGGTAGGGGATTTCGGCTTCGCCCTCGGCATCATGGCCATCTTCCTCGTGTTCAACACCGTCGACTACGCGACGGTGTTCGAGCGTGCGCCAGAAATGACCGATTCGACCATCGGCTTCCTCGGGCTGGAACTCGACACTCTGACGGTCATCACGTTCCTGCTGTTCATCGGCGCCATGGGCAAATCGGCGCAGTTGTTCCTCCACACATGGCTTCCCGACGCCATGGAAGGCCCGACACCGGTTTCCGCCCTGATCCACGCCGCAACCATGGTCACCGCCGGCGTCTTCCTGGTGGCCCGCTGTTCTCCTCTATTCGAACTTGCCCCAATCACGCTGGGAATCGTGACCGTCGTCGGCGCGATGACTGCTCTGTTTGCCGGCACCGTCGCCATCGCCCAGAACGACATCAAGCGGGTCATCGCCTACTCAACCTGCAGCCAGCTCGGGTACATGTTCTTTGCCGCAGGGCTGTCCGCCTACTCGGTGGCCGTCTTTCACCTGTTCACCCATGCCTTCTTCAAGGCGCTTCTGTTCCTCGGTTCGGGTTCGGTCATCCACGCCATGTCCGACGAACAGGACATGCGAAAGATGGGTGGCCTTTTCAGCCTGATGCCGCTGACCGCAACGATGATGTGGATCGGCTCGATTTCCCTGGTAGGCATAGGCGTATCCGGCGTCTTCGGATTCTCCGGTTTCTACTCGAAGGACCTCATTCTCGAAGTCGCATGGGCATCGCACGCCACAGGCGCGAACTTCGCCTATTGGCTCGGACTGACGGTCGCATTCCTGACCGCTCTCTACTCCGGCCGACTCCTGTTCATGACCTTCCATGGCAAGGCGCGCGCCAGCCAGTCGGTCATGGCCCACGCCCACGAAGCGCCCTCGATCATGAACATCCCCAACATGATCCTCACGATTGGCGCCGTCCTTGCGGGAATTGTCGCCGTCCATTCCTTCACCGAAAGCGAGGAATTCTGGGGCGACGCGTTGTTCATTCTGGAAAAGAATCTCGAGGTTCTCGAGCATGCGCATCATCTTTCCTTCTGGATCAAGATGCTGCCGGTATTTGCCGGGATCCTCGGCCTGATCATGGCTTGGTACTTCTACATCCGGCGTCCCGACCTCCCGCCGCGGATCGCCGAGGTAAACCGCCCGCTGTACCAATTCCTACTCAACAAGTGGTACTTCGACGAAATCTACGACGCTCTGCTGGTACGGCCGGCCAAGCTCCTGGGCTACACCCTGTGGCGAGTTGGCGATGGGCGCATCATTGACGGTTTCGGACCGGACGGATTCGCCGCAATGGTCATGAACGTGGCGCGGCGCGCAGCCGCCCTGCAGTCGGGTTTCGTCTACCACTACGCATTCGCAATGCTCATTGGCGTGGCCACGCTGGTGACCTGGTTCCTCTTCTTCGGTTCGTGATCTGATGTCCGACTGGCCACTCCTTTCCCTCGTTATTTTCGTGCCCCTCGTGGGCGCGTTGTTCATCCTTGCGATTCGCGGGGAAGAAGCGATCGTAGCCCGCAATGCCAAGTACGTGGCCCTGTGGACGACGCTCGGCAACTTCATCCTTTCGATTCCGCTCTGGTGGGGCTTCGACAACAGCACGGCTGATTTCCAATTCGTGGAAAAGGCCAGCTGGCTGTCCGATTCGATCTCCTATCATGTCGGTATCGACGGGATTTCGATGCTCTTCATCATCCTGTCCACCTTCCTGATGCCGATCTGCATTCTCGCCAGTTGGGATGCAATCCAGACGCGCGTGAAGGAGTACATGATCGCCTTCCTGGTCATGGAAACGACCATGATCGGTGTCTTTTCGGCGCTTGATTTTGTCCTGTTCTACCTCTTCTTCGAAGGCAGCCTGATCCCGATGTTCCTGATCATCGGCATCTGGGGCGGCGCAAACCGGATCTACGCAACGTTCAAGTTCTTCCTGTACACGCTTGCGGGCTCGGTACTGATGCTCCTCGCGATCCTCGCGATGTACTTCGATGCAGGAACCACCGATATCCCGACCCTCATTGCGCATGGTTTCGACCCGTCGGTCCAGAAATGGCTATGGCTGGCGTTCTTCGCTTCCTTCGCCGTCAAGATTCCGATGTGGCCGGTTCATACCTGGTTGCCCGATGCGCACGTCGAGGCGCCGACGGCCGGTTCCGTCATCCTGGCCGCCGTCCTCCTGAAAATGGGAGCATACGGGCTTCTTCGATTTTCCATACCGATGCTGCCCGATGCCACGGCCTTCTTCACGCCGCTGGTCTATGCGCTGAGCGTCGTCGCCGTGATCTATGCGTCCCTCGTCGCCCTGATGCAGGAGGACATGAAGAAACTGGTGGCCTATTCCTCGGTCGCGCACATGGGTTTCGTCACGATCGGGATCTTCACCTTTACCCAACAGGGCATCGAAGGCGGGATCATGCAAATGATCAGCCACGGCCTGATTTCGGGCGCACTGTTCTTGTGCGTTGGTGTGATCTACGACCGCATGCACACGCGGCAGATCGCCCGCTATGGCGGCCTGGTGCACCGCATGCCCAAGTACGCGCTGTTCTTCCTGGTGTTCACCTTGGCAAATGTCGGCCTCCCGGGGACGACCGGATTTGTGGGTGAGTTCCTCGTTCTCGTCGGGGTGTTCCAGGTCAACACCTGGGTCGCGGTCCTCGCCACCACCGGTGTCGTCCTGAGCGCGGCCTACGCCCTGTGGCTCTACCGTCGGGTGATCTTTGGGGTTCTGGACAAGCCCGACCTTCAGGGGATCCTCGATCTCAACCGCCGGGAACTCGTCATTCTCGTGCCGCTGCTCGGCGCCGTGATCTTTTTCGGCGTCTACCCGCAACCGCTGCTCGAGGTCATGCACGTGTCCGTCGAGAACCTGATTGCCAATCATCAGACCGCCCTCGAAGCGGTCCAATCGCTGTCCGTGGCGGGTAGGTAGACATGCCCCAGATGCACGTCCCCGATATCCTACCGGCACTCCCGGAGATCTGGCTCGCCGGTTCGGCCATGCTGCTCCTGATGATCGGCGTCTTCCGCGGCGACTCCGCCACCCGGTTCGTTTCCTGGCTCGCCGTTCTGGCTCTCGCGGTCGCCTTCGTCATGGTCTTCTCGGGACCGCAGGGGCGTACGACGACATTCGCCGACATGTTCGTTGTCGACGCCTTTTCCTCGTTTGCCAAGGCTCTCATCCTCATCGGTTCGGCAGCGGCCCTCCTGATGTCGATGGACTTCATCCGCAGGGAAGGGATGGAGCGGCCCGAATACCCCGTGCTCCTGCTGCTCGCGACGCTAGGCATGCTGATGATGGTGTCGGCCAACGACCTCATCTCGCTGTATGTCGGCATCGAGCTACAAAGCCTTGCCCTCTACATCGTCGCCGCCTTCAAGCGTGACACGCTTAAATCGACAGAGGCCGGGCTCAAGTACTTCGTCCTGGGCGCATTGTCCTCGGGCATGCTCCTTTATGGCTCGTCGATGATCTACGGATTCACCGGTTCGACCAACTTCGAAGCCATCTCGACGCTCTACACCACCGCCGGCCAGACCGCGTCTGTAGGCCTGGTCATCGGTTTGGTATTTCTCATCGCTGGCCTCGCCTTCAAGGTTTCTGCGGTTCCTTTCCATATGTGGACCCCGGACGTCTATGAAGGCGCCGCGACACCGGTCACCGCGTTTTTCGCCCTTGCCCCCAAGGTTGCCGCGATGGCCCTGTTCGTCCGCGCGATGGTCGCGCCGTTCTCCGGCGTCGTCGACGACTGGCAGCAGGTCGTAACGCTGATTGCCATCCTATCCATGGGCTACGGGGCCTTCGCCGCCATTCGGCAAACGAACATCAAGCGCCTGATGGCCTATAGCTCGATCGGACACATGGGGTTCGCTCTGGTCGGCCTGGCCGCGGGCACGGAGCAGGGGATCAAGGGCGTCTTGATCTATCTGGCGATTTACCTGGCGATGAACGTCGGCACCTTTGCCGCAATCCTGACGATGCGGGTCAAGGGACAGATGGTCGAGAACATCAGCGATCTGGCCGGGCTCGGACGCAACAACCCCATGCTTGCCCTAATCCTGGCGATCTTGCTCTTTTCGCTCGCCGGCATTCCGCCGCTCGCCGGCTTCTTCGGCAAACTCTACGTCTTCCTCGCCGCCATCGAGGCGAAGCTCTACATCCTTTCCGTTTTGGGAGTCCTGTCGAGCGTTGTGGGCGCCTTCTACTATCTGCGCATCATCAAGGTGATTTATTTCGACGAACCCGCGGAAGCCTTCGAGCGGCCGATCGGACGCGAGATGACGCTACTGCTGGGCGTCTCCGGCCTGTTCACCACGTTTTTCGTTGTCTATCCCGCGCCGGTCCTGGGATGGGCTCAAGCCGCCGCTTCAGCCCTGATGCCTTGATCCCGCCGATCAGCGAGTTCTACCACCGCCACGCGCTCGAAGAGACGACCAGCACTAACGAGATCGCGCACGAATTGGCTGGACGGGGCACCCCTGAAGGGACCCTCGTGACGGCCCGGCGTCAGACCAGAGGTCGCGGACGGCGAGGGAATACATGGTCCTCGCCACCAGGCAACCTCTATCTTTCATTGGTCCTGCGCCCACAAGTGTCGGCACAACGAGCCGCCCAGCTTTCATTCGTGACCGCACTCGCCGTAGGCCAGCTTGTTCGATCCCGAACTTCGGAGGAAACCGTGGCCTTGAAATGGCCTAACGACGTCATGGTCCGCAACTGCAAGGTTTCGGGAATCCTCCTCGAAGCCGGGCCGCTCTCCGAAAGGCGTCCGTCATGGATCGTTGTTGGCGTCGGTATCAACGTGCGGGAAGCCCCCCGGACCTCTCAAAACGTAACCGCGCTGGCCGCGCTGGGAGATCCGGAGCCTGACCCGGAATCGGCGCTCAACGACTTCAGACGGTTGTTTCACGACGAGTATGACAGATGGGTACGTCACGGCTTCGAACCCGTTCGCGAGGCCTGGCTGCGCTGGGCCTACCGGCGGGGCCAGACCGTCCGGATCAACCTTCGCAACGAGACCTTCGAAGCGATCTTTGACGGCATAGACGAAACTGGCGCACTCTTGGCAACGCTGCCGGACGGCAAGATTACGACTGTCTCCGGCGGCGAGGTCCATTTTGACCTACCGGAACCCTGACATGCTCTTGGCCATCGACTCGGGTAACACGAACATCGTCTTTGCCATCTACGACGGCGAGACGCGCCGTGGACTTTGGCGCGCAGCAACCGGGCAGCCGCGAACCGCCGACGACTACGCCGTGTGGCTCACCAGTCTGATGGCGATGAAAGACCTGTCCCCCGACATGGTGACCGATGCGGTCATCTGCAGCGTTGTTCCCCACGCCCTGTTCGACCTGCGCACGCTCTGCCGGTCCTATTTCGGCTGCGAGGCTCTGGTCGTCAGTCGCCATCTCGACCTGGGAATCAACGTGATGATCGACCAGCCGGACAGCGCAGGCTCAGACCGTCTCGCCGATGCCGTCGCAGTACACCGGCACTACGGCGGTCCGGCCATCGTTATCGACTTCGGTACTGGTACGACGTTCGACATCATCGATGAAGGCGGGAACTACTATGGCGGAGTCATAGCCCCAGGGATCAACTTGTCGCTCAAGGCGTTGCACGAGGCGGCCGCACACTTGCCCCGAATTGCGGTGGAGCGTCCGGCAAAGGTGATCGGCGGCAACACGGTGACCGCAATGCAGTCGGGTGTCTATTTCGGCTATCTCGGACTGATCGAAGGGATCGTTCAGCGCATCAAGACGGAATTCGGCAAACCGATGAAGGTCATTGCGACCGGTGGGCTTGCGCCTGTGTTCAATGACGCCAGTTCCGCGATCGACCACGTCGATTCCGATATCACGATGAAGGGCATCGTCGAGATCTGGAAGCGTGCAAGGGGCGGAGGCTAGACGTGGCGGACCAGGAACTCCTCTTCCTGCCACTCGGGGGAGCCGGCGAAATCGGCATGAACCTGAACCTCTACGGGTACGGCGGCAAATGGCTCATGGTCGACCTCGGAATCACGTTTGCCGACGAGTCCCTTCCGGGAATCGATATCCTCACCCCGGATACGACCTTCATCGAGCAGGAACGCGGCAATCTGCTGGCCCTTGTGCTCACCCACGCCCATGAGGACCACC
Organism: Alphaproteobacteria bacterium; assembly: GCA_038148335.1. GTDB lineage: Bacteria > Pseudomonadota > Alphaproteobacteria > SHVP01 > SHVP01 > CALJDF01. The sequence goes on from JAYQVF010000043.1 coordinate 9,859, forward strand.
TCGGCGCCGTCCCCTATCTTTGGGAGCGGCTGCGATGCCCGATCTATGCAACCCGGTTTGCCGCAGCCGTGCTTGAGCGCAAGTTCTCCGACCACGGCATCGACGGCGCCCGGATTACCGTCGTCGACTACGGCGACGAAGTCCCGATCGGAACTTTTTCCGTGACCTACTTCCCGATCACGCACTCGATCCCCGAAGGCAGCGCGCTCACCATCAGGACCCCCGTGGGCTCGGTATTTCATACCGGAGACTGGAAACTCGACCCGGTCCCCGGAGTCGGTGCGCCGACGGACGAGGCGCACCTGCGGCAGATCGGTGACGGCGGCATTCTCGCCATGGTTTGCGACTCGACCAACGTGTTCGGCCACGGCGAATCGGGATCGGAAGGCGCGGTCAAGGAAAGCCTAAGCAAGATCATCGCAGATCGCACCGGCCGGGTCATTGTCACGACGTTCTCGTCGAACATCGCACGATTGCAAAGCGTCGCCGAAATCGCCTCCGACCTGGGACGAACCCTCGCCGTCACCGGCAGGTCGATGTGGCGCATGCTCGAATCGGCGCGGTCGGCGGGCTACTTGTCCCATCTCCCGCAGATCGTCCGCGACGAGGACGTACCGCTGCTCCCCCGCGACAAGGTCCTCGTCCTGTGCACCGGCTGCCAGGGTGAACCGAGGGGCGCGATGAGCCGCATCGCCTTCCGGGATCATCCGTTCGTGGAGGTCCAGGAAGGCGACAGCGTGATCTTTTCGTCCAAGATCATTCCGGGCAACGAACGGCCCATCGGTGCACTCTGCAATAGCCTGGTGTCGAGTGGCGTCGAGGTCCTGACGGAGAAAACGCACTTCGTCCATGTTTCGGGCCACCCAAAACGCGAGGAACTCCGGCGAATGTACGCCCACATCCGCCCCCGGATCGCAGTCCCGGTTCATGGCGAAGCCGTTCATCTCGCCGAGCACGCGTCGCTCGCCAGGACCCTGGGAGTGCCCGACGTCATCGTGCCGTTCAACGGTGACGTGATCCGGTTGGCGCCAGGCCCCGCCCAGACGATCGACCATGTGGTATCGGGGCGCTACGCCGTAGACGACGGTATGCTGGTTTCGACCGACTCCGATGTCATCCGGGCGCGGCGGCGGCTGATGTACAACGGGATCGTCACCGTGGCGGTGCAGGCAGCGCAGGATTGGGCCGAGGCACGGGTCAGCCTCCATGGGCTACCGACGGAGCCCGGCGAGGACCTGGAGGCGGAGGTCGAGGAAGAAATCGAGGCCATGATCCAGCGCCTGCCGCGCAGCCGCCGCAACGATCCTGATGAGGTCGAAATGGTCGTCCGTCGGGCGGTCAACCGGATCGTCAAGAATGGCTCGCAAAAACGCCCCTTGATCGACATAAAGGTGTTTCCTGTCGCGACAAACCCGAAACGCAAGGGAATGGAGGTCGTTCAGTGATCGGCAGACTCAATCACGTCGCCGTCGTCGTACCCGATTTAGCTGCCGCGAGCGCCAAATACCGCGAGATCCTCGGCGCCGAGGTGTCCGAGGCCGTCGACCTGCCGGATCACGGCGTGACGACGGTCTTCGTCGAGCTTCCGAACACCAAGATCGAGCTGCTCCACCCTTTGGGTGAGAAGTCGCCGATTGCGGCGTTTCTCGACAAGAATGCGAGCGGAGGCATGCATCATCTCTGCTACGAGGTCGACGACATCATTGCGGCCCGTGATCGCCTGGTCGCGGTCGGCGCCCGAATTCTCGGATCGGGCGAGCCCAGCATCGGCGCGCATGGAAAACCGGTCCTTTTCCTTCATCCCAAGGACTTCTTCGGGACTCTTATCGAACTGGAACAGGCCTAGAGCCATGGGCATCGTGACCGGAATCGGGGTCTATTTCGTCGTATGGTGGATCACGCTGTTCATGGTCCTGCCTTGGGGCAACAGGCCCGAAGAAGAGGTCCAGGAGGGGAATGTTCCGAGCGCGCCGGCGAAACCGCGACTCTGGCTAAAGGCAGGTGTCACGACCGTCCTGGCAGCCATTTTCTGGCTGATCATCTGGTATGTGGTGCAGAGCGACTGGATTCAGCTGCGCGACACAGGCCCGCTTTAGCAGTCACATCAGCTTTCTTTTCTAGGTCGCTGATAATAAACAAAAAAGCAAGGCCTCTCGGCCTTGCTTTGAGCAGCTCCCCGAAACCCTTCAGGGGCTCCGATTTTACTGTTTGTTGGTTTGTTCCTCCCTAAACTCGGGCCGGAGCCGAAGCCCTAACCTGAGTGCGCGAATATTAACGGGACGGGTTTGGACCGTCACCCTCAATATCGTCGTTTGGAGCAAATTTTGCGGTTGACTTCCGGGACCTCGGGAACCTCACGAATCAGTGGGTACCCCCGTCTGAGACTCCCAGTTTTCTGCGCTTTTGTGGGGTTGACGGCGGTTCTGGGACGCGCCGCCGAAACGCCTTCTTCCGTATCCGCCGAGACCGTCCAGATCGTCGTGGCGGAGCAAGATTGCCGTCGTTTGGTTGCCTACGAGGATACCGGCGCCGCGGACTACAAGCCTGGCGTTGACGCGTATGGGCGGCCTGTGACCAGCGCCGACCTCGATGAAACCGCTTCACAGGTTCTTCCACGGGAGGTCACCTTCGCTCTGACCGTGCGGCTGGTCGACCTGATTCCAGGACTGACCAACAGCTTGAGCGATAGCAGGGCGGCAATTGGCGAGATCACGGTCCGCGGCGACGAGGTTCTTCTGAACGGACAACCGCTGACCGATCGGCAACGCAACGCCGTCGTGATTGCCTGCCGGCAGCGCCTTGGCGGTGAACAAGACCGCTAGCGACCTTCGTTGCCAGCTTCAGGGGCATTGCCTAAAGTCTGGCCGCGTTTGACTCGACCCGTTTTTTTACTGAGGCGCCAATGCGTTTGTCGCGTTTCTTTCTTCCCACGCTCAGAGAGGTTCCCTCGGAGGCACAAATCGTGTCTCACCAGCTGATGCTGCGCGCAGGGATGATTCGGCAGTCTTCGGCGGGAATCTATTCGTGGTTGCCGCTTGGGCTCCGAGTGTTGCTCAAAATCGAGCAGATTGTTCGCGAGGAGCAGGATGCCGCCGGCTGTCAGGAACTGCTGATGCCGACGATTCAGCCGGCGGAGCTGTGGCGCGAGAGTGGCCGCTATGACGACTACGGCAAGGAAATGCTCCGCATCACCGACCGCCACGAACGAGAGATGCTCTATGGTCCCACAAACGAGGAACTGATCAC
>JAYQVF010000043.1:13114-18423 GCA_038148335.1 Alphaproteobacteria bacterium
ACTGATCACCGAGATCGTCAGAGCCTCGGTGCGAAGCTACCGCGACCTGCCCAAGCTGCTCTACCACATCCAGTGGAAGTTCCGGGACGAGGTTCGCCCTCGGTTCGGGGTGATGCGCGGCCGCGAGTTCCTGATGAAGGACAGTTATTCCTTCGACCTCGACTACGAGGGCGCAAGACGTGCCTACAACAAGATGTTCGTCACCTATCTGCGGACATTCGCGCGCATGGGCCTGCAGGCGATTCCCATGAAAGCAGATACCGGCCCGATCGGCGGCGACCTTAGCCACGAGTTCATCATCCTCGCGCAGACCGGCGAGAGCGAGGTCTTCTGTGACCGGCAACTCTTCGAACGCGATCTGCTGAAGCAGCAGATCGACCTGGAGGGAGACCTGCAGCCAGTGGTCGACGACTGGACGTCGCTATACGCCGCTACCGACGAAATGCATGACCCGGCCCGCTTTGCCGCCGAAGTCCCCGAAGAGCGCCGGCTCAGCGCGCGGGGAATCGAGGTCGGCCACATCTTTTATTTCGGAACCAAGTACTCGAAAGCCATGGGGGCGACCGTTGTCAATCAGGACGGCGAGACCGTGACCTTGGAAATGGGGTCCTACGGGATCGGCGTGTCCCGGCTTGTCGGCGCCATCATCGAGGCTTGCCACGACGACAATGGAATTGTGTGGCCTCGTCCGGTGGCACCCTTCGACGTGGGCCTGGTCAATCTTAAGACCGGCGACCCAGACTGCGACAGGGCGTGCGAAGCACTTTATGCCAGTCTCGGGATGGCCGGCCTCGACGTCCTCTACGACGACGCGGACGAGCGGGCAGGGGTCAAGTTCGCGAACATGGATCTCATTGGCCTGCCGCTCCAGATAGTGGTCGGCCCGCGCGGCCTGAAGCAGGGCCTGGTCGAGATCAAGAACCGCGCGACCGGTAAACGCTATGAACTGAGCCCGGAATCGGCCCTTGCCCACCTCACCGGATAGTGCGGCCGCTCGTGCCGTTCGAGGCTGATCGTGTTCTCTGCATTTGAATGGCTGGTCGCGCTTCGCTATCTGCGCGCGCGCCGTGCCGAGGGCTTCATCTCCGTCATTGCCGGCTTTTCCCTGCTTGGAATCGCGCTCGGGGTCGCGACCCTGATCGTCGTTCTCTCGGTCATGAACGGGTTTCGCGCCGAGCTGCTGGGACGCATCCTGGGGCTGAACGGTCACATCATGGTGCAGGGGATTGCCGCCCCGCTTGAGGACTATGACGACCTCACGGCCCGTATCGTCACCCTTCAAGGCGTGGTGCGGGCAAGCCCAATGATCGAAGGCCAGGTGATGGCGACATCCCGCCAGTTTGCGGCCGGCGCGCTCGTTCGCGGTATGCGCGGCGAGGACATGAAGCGACATGAGGTTCTTGCCCAGGGAATCATCGCGGGCTCGTTCGATGGCCTCGACCCCAAAAACGATGTCGTCATGGGCCGCCGGCTCGCCAATCGCCTCGGGATTGGCCTCGGCGACCCCGTTACGCTGATCTCCCCACAGGGAACCTCGACACCGGTGGGTACGGTACCGCGGTCGCGCACCTACCGCGTGGCGGCTCTCTTCGACGTAGGCATGTTCGAATACGATTCGACCTTCATCTACATGCCCCTTGACGCGGCTCAGCTCTACTTCCGGCTACCGGCCGCGGTGACCGCCATCGAGGTCGTGCTTGATAACCCGGACGACGTCATCGACGCTCGGCGTCGCCTGTTGCCACTCATCAGCGGCCGGGAACGATTCACCGATTGGCAGCAGGTCAACTCGTCCTATTTCAACGCCCTCCAGGTCGAGCGGAACGTGATGTTCCTGATCCTGACGCTGATCATCCTTGTTGCGGCCTTCAACATCGTGTCCAGCCTGATCATGCTGGTGAAGGACAAGGGCCGCGATATCGCCATTCTTCGCACGATGGGAGCGACACGCGGCAGCGTGATGCGCATCTTCTTCATTGCCGGCGCAAGCATCGGCTTGGTCGGCACCGTTCTCGGCTTCGTCCTGGGCGTCGCATTCGCCGACAACATTGCGACGATCCAGGGCTGGCTCGAAGGATTGACCGGCACGAACCTGTTCGCCGCGGAAGTCTATTTCCTGTCGCAGCTTCCGGCGGTGATCGACTGGAACGAGGTGATCGCCGTCGTCGCAATGGGAATCGGCCTGTCGTTTCTGGCCACGATCTATCCCTCGTGGCGTGCAGCAAGGCTCGATCCCGTGGAGGCCTTGCGCTACGAATGACAAGCGACGCACCAACGCCACTCGCGCTTGAACTGCGTCAGGTCACCAAGACCTTCGAGCAGGGGGGGCAGGAGATTCAGGTCCTGCGCGGCGCCTCGCTGGCGATTGCCCGTGGCGAGACGATTGCGCTGCTCGGCCCGTCGGGCGCCGGCAAGTCCACGCTGCTGCAAATCGCCGGCCTGCTCGATAAGCCGGACAGCGGCGAGGCCGTCATCGATGGCATATCCTCGCACGGCATGACGGAGCGGGAGCGCACTCGCCTTCGTCGTGACGCCCTGGGTTTCGTCTATCAGTTCCACCACTTGCTGCCCGAGTTCACGGCGCTCGAAAATGTCGTGCTGCCGCAGCTCATTGCCGGAACGCCGCGCGGCGTCGCCCGCGAACGCGCCCTGGACCTGCTGCGCAGCCTCGGCGTGGAACACCGGGCCGCACATCGGCCGGCGCGCCTGTCCGGCGGCGAACAGCAGCGCGTGGCGATCGCCCGCGCGCTGGCCAACCGGCCTGCGGTGCTCCTCGCGGACGAGCCCACCGGCAATCTCGACGGCAACACGGCGGCACAGGTGTTCGGCGAACTGAAATCCCTGGTGGCCGGAGCCGGCCTTGCGGCACTGATCGCAACCCACAACGAATCTCTGGCGGCACAAATGAACCGGGTCGTACGTCTGGCCGACGGCATCCTGGTCGAGCAGTAATCCACAGGAATTTTCCCTAGGGTCCGCTTCGGCGGCTGACAGGAACGGATTGCTATGGGATCGTTTCGATGCCCATGGCCCACGCCAAGTTCGTCCATCTCCACGTCCACACCTCGTATTCGCTGTCCGAGGGGGCGCTGCGCCTGAAGGATCTAGTGTCGCTCTGCCAGCGACACAAGATGCCGGCCGTCGCGATGACGGACACCGGCAATATGTTCGGCGCGTTGGAGTTCTCGCTCGCTTGCGCCAAGGCCGGAATCCAGCCGATCATCGGCACCTCGCTAGCCATCGCTAGCCCAACCGACACCGAAACACGCCGTAGCGAACCCCGGCGTCTGGTACTCCTGGCCCAGAACCAGACCGGCTACGCCAACCTGCTGAAACTTTCCTCGCTGTCTTTTCTCGAAACGCCGGCGGGCGAAACGCCACAGGTCGCGCTCGAGGCGCTCGCCCGCCACGCAGAGGGAATCATTGCCCTTACCGGCGGCCCGAACGGGCACATCGGCCATCTGATCGAGGCCGGCCAGAACGAGCACGCCGAGCAGCTCCTGCTTCGCCTGGCGGAGATGTTCCCGGCGCGCCTGTATGTGGAGATTCAGCGCCACAGTCTGGGACGCGAGAACAGGATCGAAAACGTCCTGCTGGAACTCGCCCATAAGCACGAGATACCGCTGGTCGCAACAAACGAGGCCTATTTCGCCGACGCCGCGATGTTCGAGGCGCACGACGCGTTGCTCTGCGTCGCGGGCGGCAACTATGTGAGCGAGGGCGACCGCCGGCAACTCACGCCGGAGCATCGCTTCAAGTCCGCGGACGAAATGGCCATGCTGTTCAAGGACCTGCCCGAAGCGGTCAAGAACACCCTGGTGATTGCCCAGAGGTGCGCCTTTATGTCGCCGACCCGGGACCCAATCCTGCCGGCATTCACCGGCGACGGTGGGGAGGACGACGTTCTGCGCAAGCAGTCCCGTGAGGGTCTGGAGCGGCGGCTCGACAAGGCCGTTTACACCGCGGAGATGAGCGCCCCGGAACGTGCCGAGAAAGCCAAGCCGTATCACGAGAAGCTCGAGTTCGAGCTCGGCGTTATTACCGAGATGGGTTTCTCCGGTTACTTCCTGATCGTTGCGGATTTCATCAGATGGGCAAAGGAGCGGGGCATCCCTGTCGGCCCTGGCCGCGGATCAGGGGCCGGCTCCGTGGTTGCCTGGGCGCTCACGATCACGGATCTGGACCCGCTCAGATTCGCCCTGATTTTCGAGCGCTTCCTCAATCCGGAACGCATCTCGATGCCTGACTTCGATATCGACTTCTGTCAGGAACGTCGTGACGAGGTCATCGCCTACGTCCAGCAAAAGTACGGCCACGATCGCGTCGCCCAGATCATCACTTTTGGTACGCTGCAGGCCCGCGCGGCGCTACGTGACGTCGGACGCGTTCTGCAGCTGCCTTACGGCCTGGTCGACCGCATCTGCAAGATGGTGCCCAACAACCCGGCAAATCCGGTCAAGCTTGCGGACGCGATCAACGACGAACCGCGCCTCCAACACATGCGCATGACCGAGGATGGCGTCGACCGCCTCCTCGACATCTCGATGAAGCTTGAAGGGTTGTACCGCCACGCATCGACCCATGCGGCCGGTGTGGTGATCGGCGACCGGCCGCTGGATGAACTGATCCCGCTCTACCGTGACCCGCGCTCGGACATGCCCGTCACACAGTTCTCGATGAAGTACGCCGAGATGTCGGGATTGGTGAAGTTCGACTTTCTCGGCCTCAAGACTCTGACCGTGATCGACCGGGCGCAGAAACTCATCGCCGAAAAGGGAGACGTCGTGGACATCGCGGCGATTCCACTCGACGACGAACGAACCTACGAGATGCTGCAGCGGGCCGAATCGGTCGGCGTCTTCCAGTTTGAATCGAGCGGCATGCGCGACCTGTTGCGCGAGGCCGTACCCGACAATATCGAGGACCTCATCGCCCTGGTGGCGCTCTATCGCCCGGGGCCGATGGAGAACATCCCCAAGTACATCGCCTGCAAACACGGCCGCGAGCAGCCGGAAAACCTGCATGAAACGATCGAGCCCGTCGTCCGCGACACCTATGGCGTGATCATCTATCAGGAACAGGTCATGCAAATCGCCCAGGTATTTGCCGGTTATACACTGGGCCAGGCGGACCTCCTGCGCCGCGCGATGGGCAAGAAGATCAAGGAGGAGATGGGTGCCCAGCGCGCGGTCTTCGTGACCGGCGCCGTCGAGCGGGGAGTCGACAAGGGCCGCGCCGAGTACGTGTTCGACCTCGTCGACAAGTTTGCCGGCTATGGCTTCAACAAAGCGCACTCCGCCGGCTACGCG
>JAYQVF010000044.1:0-18222 GCA_038148335.1 Alphaproteobacteria bacterium
CGCCACGTGCGCGATGCAGTTCGGCGGCCGCAAGGCCGCTCGCGGCGATCGATGCCTGTGCCGCCGTGCCGAGGGCGAAACTCGACGGCAGCGCCGGTTCAGCGCCGGTGAGATCGACGTTGTCGAGCGCTGCGCGATCGAGGTCGACCGTGTCCCACAGATCCGCGAGCGCCTGCTGTGCCGTTGTTGTCATAGTTGCCGCATGATGGCGGTCCCGCATTCCTCTGACCAGCGGCGTGTCTGCGCGGTGCCGTGGCGGGCATTGCGCACCGGGCGATCGACCTGCACCATCGCGCAGCCCTCGGGGCGTCGGGGCGGAATCGGCTAGGACAGCGCGTGTGCGGCATCGCAGGATTTCTTGAAACGGGGGGGCGAACCGAGGCGGCCGCATCGCGCGCCATCGCAACGCAAATGGCGGCGCGCCTCACGGCGCGCGGGCCCGATGCCGCGGGCGACTGGGCCGCGGACGACGGCGCGGTGGCGTTCGGCCATCGCCGGCTGTCGATCATCGACATCAGCCCGGCCGGGGCACAGCCGATGCGTTCGGCCAGCGGCCGCTGGGTCATCGCCTACAACGGCGAGATCTACAACGCAGACGAGATGCGCGCGCAACTTGGCGAGCGTTCGTCTCCCTTTCGCGGCCACGCCGATACGGAAGTGCTGCTCGAAACGATCGACGCCGTCGGCGTCGAGGCCGCGGCGCAGCGCGCCAACGGAATCTTCGCCTTTGCAGCGTGGGACCGCGAAACCCGCAAGCTCTGGCTGGTGCGCGATCGTCTCGGCGTCAAACCGCTCTACTGGGGCCGTGCCGGCGGCGCCTGGCTGTTCGCATCGCAACCCAAGGCGTTCTTCGCGCATCCCGCGTTTTCCCCGGCGATCGACGCCGACGGCCTGACGGCATACCTGCGCTACGGCTACGTCCCGGCGCCGCTGTCGATCTATCGTGGCATCGAAAAGCTGCCGGGCGGCTGGCTCGCCGAGATCGATGCGCGCGGAAACGTCAATGCACGCTGCTGGTGGGACCTGCGCGCGATTGCCGCCGAAGGGCAGGCGGCGCCGGAGCCGCACGATGCGAACGCGCTGGCGGCGCTGATCGACGACGCGGTCGGGCGGCAGATGGTCTCCGACGTGCCGCTTGGCGCCTTTCTCTCCGGCGGTATCGACAGCTCTGCGGTCGTCGCGGCGATGCAGGCGCGGGGCGGCGCGCGGGTGAAGACCTTCGCCGTCGGCTTCGACGAGAGCGGCTTCGACGAGACCGCGCATGCGCGCGCCGTCGCTAAGCATCTAGGGACCGAACACACCGAGCTGCGGCTCAAGCCGTCGGACGTGCCCGAACTGTTCGATGCGGCGCTGGAAGGGCTGGACGAACCGGTCACGGACGTATCGCTGCTGCCGATGTTTGCCGTCTCGCGGCTGGCGCGCGACCACGTCACCGTTGCGCTGTCGGGCGACGGCGGCGACGAGCTGTTCGCGGGCTATCAACACTACGACCTCGGCCGCCGCGCATGGGACGTGGCGCGGCGCTTGCCCGGGCCGCTTGGAAGCGGCACGCGTGCAACGGTCGCGGCGCTGCTGCCGGTTCTCCAGGCGCTGCCTCTCGGCGGCACATACAGCGCAGATCGCATCGCCAAGGTCGCCGAGCTGTTGCCGGCGGGCGATCCGATGACGGTCTATCGGCGGCTGGTCAGCGTGTGGCCAAAGCCGGATCGCATTTCCGATGCCGCGACCGGCGCCGACGCGACGCTCGCCGCGACGGCACCGCCCAGCGGCTTCGGCCCGCTGCAGGCTTTCCGCTGCTTCGACATGCTCGCCTACCTGCCGGAATCAATTCTGGCCAAGGTCGATCGCGCCAGCATGGCGACGAGCCTCGAGGCGCGCGTGCCGCTGCTCGATCACCGGATCGTCGAACGCGCCTGGCGGACCGATCCGCGCGACCTCGTTCGCGATGGCCTGACCAAATGGCCGCTGCGCGAGGTCCTTTATCGCCGTGTCCCACGCGAGTTGATCGAGCGCCCGAAGATGGGTTTCGGCGTGCCGATGGGCGACTGGCTGCGCGGTCCGCTCCGCGCCTGGGCCGAACGCGATCTTGCCCAGGTTGCCGCCGGGGGACTGGTGCGTTCCGGGCCGGTGGCGCGGCGCTGGCGCGAGCACCTGTCGGGGCGGCGCAACTGGCAACTCAGCCTGTGGGGGATCGTGGTCCTGGCGCACTGGCAGCGCCGCTGGCTTGGCGGGTGACGATCCGCCGCAGCCGGAACGCCATTGGAGCGTGCCCCGGACTTCGCGATAATCGGGACGCCGGGATCAAACCGAGAGCGAGACAATGACCTACACCCGCCATCGAAGCGCGTCCCTCGCGATCATGCAGGATCGCGCGCGTGCGCTCGTCACGCTGTGCGAGGGCGTGTTCGGCCGCAAGATCGACATGATCGACGGATGCTCTCTGGACGCGGAGCTGATCAAGGCCATTCTCAAGGCGGTGATCGCCCACGATGCGACCCTGCTGCGGCTGTTCCGCGCCGAGATCGCAAAGGACGTGCTCGAACTTCCCTACGTCATGATTCATTTCAGGGAAGACCGCTGGGACGAGGGCGGCTGGCATCGCGACGACGACGACAACGCGCGACGCATGCACTGGGTGCCGCTGCGCGTGTCGGGCACGGCCATTTCGTTCCTGCCCGACGTGCCGCTCGACCTGACGCGGGTCGTGGCGCGGGCGGCGCGCGCCGCCGGCATCAAGAAAGTGACCACCCCGCGGCTGAATGCGGACGAGTACCTCACCTGGCCCGCGACGACCTACCATCGCGGCATCCTCAATGACGGCGAAGCGACCCGCATCAACTACATCGTGACGGTGCGGCCCGGCGCAGACGGCGAGCAGATTGCGGCGCAGACCGTCGCGCTCGACGACGACATGGTCGTGGCCTATTGCCGCGCGGCCCACGCTGCGCTTGCCGACATTGCCGCCGGGCGCGCGCACGATCCTTCGTCCATCGACTCGCTCTGCCGGCAACTGTTCGCGACGAGTCTTCATGCGCTTTCGCTGAAGGAACCGCACCTCGGCACGCAGGCCTTCAGTGCGGCCGCTGCCGATGCGCGCCGCGCGGCCTGAAGGGCCGCCGGTGCATTACCGCGGCGCTGCCGCGAGCTTGCGGTACAGCGCTGCGAAACGTTCGACGACCGCACCAATCTCGTAGTTGGACCGGATGTGCTCGGCGGCTGCGCGGCCGAGCGACGCTCTTTCATTTGAATCAAGCGCGAGCAGCGCGCCGATACCCGATGCCAGCGCGTCCGGATCGCCCGGCGGGACGACCCTGCCGCACGCGCCGAGAATCGCCGCCGCGTCGCCGACGTCGGTGACGACGGCCGGCACGCCGCACGCCATCGCTTCGCCGAGGACGTTGGGAAATCCCTCGCCGAACGCCGAAGCCAGGCAGAAGACATCAAGCCCGGGCAGGAGACGCTCGACGTCGCTGCGAACGCCCAGCGCGTGCAACCGACCTGCGAGAGCCGGCGGTCCGGGCAACAAGGTCTCGGTATCCTTGCCGATAGCGACGAGGTGGACACGCGGATCGCGCGCAGCGAGCTGCGCGCCGGCCGCCAAAAGGTTCGGGTAGTCCTTCATCGCATCGACCCGCGCAACGGTGCCGACGAGCACGGTGTCCGTGCCAATACCGAGTTCCCGGCGCAACCTTGCGCGGGCCTCGGGATCGGGGCGAAAGCGGGCGACGTCGAATCCATTCGGGATCACGTCGGTGGCGCGGGGGTGGTAGCCAAAGGCGACATGCCAATCGAGGCCCGCGCGGCTGTTGGCCAGGATCAGGTCGGGGCGCCGCGACAGGCGTGCGAGCAGCCAGCGCACGATGCGCGTCCCGATGCCGTAGCGCTCAAGGTCCATGTTCGAGCAGCGCAGGGTCCACACCAGCGGCGCCTCGCGCGCCGCGCCGCGCGCCAGCGTGGTCAGCAGATCGGCGTGGTAGAGCCAGCTTTGCAGGACGTCGGGCTGGACCGAGTGGACGATGGGCCGCAACTGGCGAAGCGCGCGCGGCAGATCGCGCGCGCCCGCCATCCGCAGTTCGTGCAGCGTCGCGCCCGCCTCGCGCACCGCGCCAGCGAGTGCGCCCTCGCCCGTCAGGCTGACGACCGTGCTTTCGATTTCGCGCCGGTCAAAACCGGCAAGCAATTTCACCAGCATGCGCTCGGCGCCACCGACATTGAGGCCCGTGATGACGTGGAGTACGCGGATCGGCCGTTCACGCGGCATCATGCCAGGCCTCCCGCCACTGCAGCCACTGGATCGCCGTCCACACCTGCTGGAATCCCTCACCCGACTCCACGAAACGGGCCCAGGCGGCGGCAGCGTGGGCGGGGTCGAGAATGCCGTCACGGCGGACCGCGTCGCCCGAAAGAACATCTTCGGCCCATGGGCGCAGCGGTCCGCGCAGCCAGTCGGCGAGCGGCGCACCGAAGCCCTTCTTGGGCCGGTCGATGAGGGCCGGCGGCAACGACCGCGCCAGGAGCGCGCGGAGAATGCGCTTGCCGGCGATCGCCGAATCGCCCCACTTGAGCGCGGGCGCGAGACGCCACGAGAACTCGACCAGGCGATGATCGAGAAGCGGGACGCGTACCTCGAGGCCGACGGCCATCGAGGCGCGGTCCGCCTTGGTCAGAATGTCGTCCGGCAGATAGCCGGCCTGGTCCTGCGCCATCATCGCTTCGGCCCATGGCAGATCGGCGTAGCGGTCGATGTCGACCGCGCCGGTTTCGGCGATCCGCCATGCCGGATCGCACAGTGGCGGCTCTTGCCAGGCGGCGATGGCGCCGCGATAGGTGTCCTTTCGGTCATGGGCAAGGTAGAGCGCCAGGCGGCGCAGCCGTGTCGCGCCGCCCTCGCTGCCGCCGCCGCCGGGAAGCAGGCTGCCGAACGCGCGGCCCATAGCGGGGGGCACGGCGTTGAGCGCCGTGGCGGCCAGGCGGCTGCCGCCACCGCCAAGACGCCGCCGCATCCGTTCGATGCGGGCGCCGTGAAAATAGCGGGGATAGCCGCCGAACAGTTCGTCGCCGCCGTCGCCGGCCAGCGCTACCGTTACCCGCGCGCGGGTCGCGCGACAGAGCAAGGCCGTCGGCAAGCTCGAAGCATCGGCAAAGGGCTCGTCGTGGATGTGCGCGATATCGTCCACCAGCGCCATCGCCTCGTCGGGGGCGAGGACGATGGTCTCGTGTTTCACGTCGAGGTGGCGCGCCGTTGCCGCCGCGGCCTCGCTCTCGTCGCTGGCGCTGCCGGGGAAGCCGACGGTGAAGGTGCGGGTCTGGGCATGCTGACGCATCCGCGCCGTCACGAGCGATGAGTCGATGCCGCCCGAGAGAAACGCCCCGAGCGGCACGTCCGACACGAGCTGGCCCTGGACGGCATCGTCGAGCAACGCCTGGAGCTCCTCGACGGCGCCGCCGAGATCGTGTTGCGGTGATTGCGCGCGCGCATTGGCGACGACGTCCTCGATCCGCCACCAGCGGCGTTCGACGATGGCGCCGTCCTGCCAGCGCAGCAGGCCGCCCGGCGGCAGCTTGCGGGCGCCGCGGATCACGCTCGCCGGCGCCGGGACGCAGAGGTAGCGGAAGTAGTCGGCGACGGCGCCGGGATCGAGGGTGTCGTCCAGCCACGGCAGCGGGCGCAACGCGGAAAGGTTGGAGGCGAACGCGATCTGGTTGCCGCTCGTCGCGTAGACGAGAGGCTTGATGCCGAGACGGTCGCGGGCGAGCCACAACGTACGGGTCTCGCGGTCCCACAAGGCGAAGGCGAACATGCCGTTCAGTTGCGGCAGCGACGCCTCGATGCCGACGCGGTCGATCAGCGCCAGCAGGGTCTCGCTGTCGCTGGTCCCGCGGAACGCGACGCCCTGGTCCTGCAGGTCGCGGCGCAACGCCGGGTAGTTGTAGATCTCGCCGTTGTAGCTCAGCACGTAGCGGCCCGACACGGAGGTCATCGGCTGATGACCGGTCGGCGACAGGTCGATCACCGCAAGCCGGCGATGGCCGATCCATACGCCCGCGGCATCGTCGATCCATTCGCCCTCGCCGTCGGGACCGCGGCGCGCCATCGCCGCCAGCATCCGTCGCGTGACGGGCAAGCTGCTTTCTTTGACGCTATCGCCGATCCATCCGACGATTCCGCACATGGCGGTCCTGGCCCTACTTCGCGGCGCGGGCCAGCACGCAGTAGTGCGTGGCCATCAGGCGGCCGTAGGTCCGCAGCCCCAGCAGGCCAAGCGCGGCGCGCTCGATGCTGCGCTTCCAGGATGCGGTATAGGGCGAGAAGGGGGCCGACGAATAGTGATGGCGCGCCTCGACGACGAGCCCGGCTTGCCGCAACAGCGCTTCGAATTCGGCACGCGTCCAGAAGTGCAGATGACCCACCGGATTGGCGCGGCGATCACGCCCGGTGACGCGATAGTAAGTGTTCGGCACCAAAGCGCTTTCGAGCGGCACCTCGACGATCAGCCACGGCGCGCGGCTCTTCAGGTCGTTCAGCGTCGCGAAGGGATCGGGCACGTGTTCGAGGACGTGCGATGCGATTACCGCATCGAAGTCGCGGGTGTCGTCGGGCAGTCCGCGTGCCGGATCGAAACGGTGGAACGAGAGGCCAGGGCGTCCAAACCTCTCGCGGGCAAAGGCGGTGCCGGTCTCGGAGACGTCGTAGCCTGCGATTTCCGTGGCGACCCCGTTCTCGAACATCCAGTGCGTGAAGACGCCGTTGCCGCAACCGAAGTCGAGCACGCGCCGGAACGGCAAGCGGTTGCCCGCCACCTGCTGCACCGCGGGCAGCCGGTCGCGTTGCGCCGAATCGAGGGCATAGGCAAGCGTATAGTCGGCATCGGCCCAGAACCGTTCGTAGTAATCCGGCGACATCTCAGCCATAGCGCTTTACCACGTTCAGCCGCTTTGCCAGGGCGAGGAAACTCGTCATCGCGCCCGGTCCCAGGATCAAGGCCAGCGCCGACGCCGCGCCTACGGCCGGCTTTCTCATTGCGCCGCGGCGCCATGCCGACCAGGCGCCGGCGTGGGCCGCTGCGCGCCGGTAGATGGCAAGCTTGAGCCAGCGCTCGGCGAACTTGTCCGGCGCCAGCTGCCGCAGCATGTCGCCATAGCGGGCGAGTTCTTCTTCCAGGCAACGCACGCTTTCTCCCGCTTTGGCCGCATTGAACCAGTCGCGGCTGACCGAACCGCCGCGCCGGTCATCATAGATGCGCAGGACCTCGGGCGAGACGTAGATCGCGGCATCGCGGACCCAGGCGAAGTACGACAGCGTGCCGCACGACTTGCGCGTGCCGATGTCGATGTAGGGATGGGCCCGGACGTAGTCGCCGCGAAACACGGGAAGGTACTCGCCGGCATAGCGTTCGGACACGAAGGTCCTGAGATCGACGAGGCCTTCGAAGCCCGGCTCACGCATGGTCGGCGCGCCGGCGGTGTTGCGGCATCCGGCAAAGCACAGGTTCGATTCGGCTGGCCACCGCGCGCGAATGCGCGCGAACGCCGCAGGCCAGTCCGGCACCAGGGTGTCGTCGGCGTCGAGGATCATGACGAAGGCGCCGCGGCTGGCGGCGATGCCGCTGTTGCGGGCGGCGCACATGCCGCGATTGCGTTCGTGCGTCACGAGGCGGATGTCGGGATACGCGCCGATGGCGGCGCAGAGCTGCTCGGCGTCGCTGCTGCCGTCGTCGACGACAACAACGTCGATCGCGGGACAGTCGTTCGGCGCGTGGATCGAGTCCAGCGTCGCGCCGATGGTCGCGGCCGCGTTGTAGGCCGGGACCACGACGGACAGGAGCGCGGCTTCGCTCATTGGGCGAAGCGCTCTTCATAGAGACGCCGGCTCGCGGCCTGCGCGCGCGCCAGAATCTCGCGATCGGCGCAGCGGATCATCGCGGCCGCGAGGTCGCGCTCGAACGAAACCGTGTCGAGGCTCGCGGCGACCTCCGGCGCGGTGTCGAGCGCGCGGTACAGCGGTCCCGGGCGATGGCCGTCCCAGATCGACAGCGGTGCGTGCAACAGCGCACCATTGACTCCGTCCTGCACCATTTCCGGCAGGGCATAGACGTCCGTCGCGACGACCGCAAGGCCGTGGGCGAGCGCCTCCAACGCCACCATGCCGAAGCTGTCGACGTAGGTCGGCAGTACAAGAACGTCGGCGCGAGCGAAGAAACGTCCCCACAGGGTCTCGCGATCGAGACCCGCGTCGTGGACCGCCACGCCCGGCTGGCGGGCTTGGTCGGCACGCGCATCGGGCAGGTGGGTCACGAGGTCGAGCTGTGCGGACGGGACGGCGTCGCGCACTCGGGCGAAGGCGCGCAGGAGCGCCGCGCCGCCCTTGATCTCGAACTGGGTGCCGACAAACAGGAAGCGGGGACCGTCCCATCCGTCGGCAGCGGCGCGCGGGGGACGCGCGGCTGGCGCGCCGGCGATGTGGGGATAGTGAACCATGGCTTTGGCGGCTGTGGTGTCGCCGAACTCCAGCGCGAGCGAACGGCGGCAAGCCTCGCTCATGCAGCGGATCGCGAGGCACCGGCGGCTGCGCAGCATGCGGCCGAGAACGAAGCGCCACAGCGGTAGAGCCGAGAGGTTGTAGCCCGTCAGTGCATAGGGGGTGTCGAGATCGGTGATGAACGGCCCGCGGTCGGCAACCGCGCCGAACAGGTAGACCGCGGCATCGGCCGGCAGGCCGGGCGGCCGGCGTTTGACGTTCGGCAACGGCAGGCGGCCTAGGAACCCGGCGCGGGATGCGGCCGGGCGCGCGCCGGGGCCGGCGAGCGACGGCTGCGTTCGCGCGGCAAGCTCTGCGTTGAGTACGCGGTCCGGCGGCCAGCGGCGGATGACGTCGAGCTGGCGCGCGCGCAGGACGCCGTGCGGATAGAACCAGACGCGCGGCGCCGTCACGTTGTCCGGGCTCCCGGTTCCGCAGGCTTGACGGCGGCGTACATGACCGAGGGGTACAGGCCGGCCCACGCGAACGGCGCCAGCAGCAGCGCGCCAAGATGGAGTTTGCCCATCACGCGCAGCGCCCCGGCGAGGCGGCGATAGGCAATCGCTTCGGTGCGGCCGCCGAGAATGTCCCGCATCTTTTCGAGATACAGATTGCGCCACGTCAGGCCCAGCGCGTCGAAGCGGCGTTCCATCCAGTGCGGGTGCACGAACTTCAGGTGGTCGACGAAGGAGGCCTGGTCGCCGTTACCCTGCAGGCGCACCAGCGCGCGCAACAGCGGCTTGGGGCACAGCGGCGGCATGATTGCGCCGACATGCGGTTCATAGGGCCAGAGATAGTTCGGCGCTTCGAGATAGAGTACGCCGCCGGGGCGCAACACCCGCGCCATTTCGGCCAGAACGCGATCGACGTCGGCGACGTGCTCGATCGTCGTCAGGCTGAAGATCAGGTCGAAACTTCCGTCGTCGAACGGAAGATTCTCGCCGACGCCGACGCGGAACGCCGGCGCGCGCGCGTAGCGCGCCGGGTCGAGGCGTTCGGCCATACCGCTCGCCAGTGCGACCGCGTCGGCATCCGGGTCGATGCCGAAGACCTCGGCTTCGGGAAAGCGGTGCTGCAGCGCAAAGGGCTTGAAGCCTGTGGAGCATCCGACTTCGAGGATGCGCCCGACGGTAGGCGGCACCGCGGAACCCATGCGCGCGAGGGCGCCGTCGAGTTGGGCCCGGGCGGCATCGAAGCAGATGTCCATGTGGCCGGGGAGATCGCCGCCGGTTCCCTCGTGGTTGATGTGCATCGCGCCGCGGGTGTGCTCGATCCAACGGTCCCACAGGTCGGCAAGGCCGGCATCGCAGCGCGCGGGAAAGTGCCGGGCGCGGGAGTGCGGCGTGCCCGTGTTCGCGGATGCGGTGTCGCCAGCCTGCATGCTCTTTCCTAACGTCTCGCGACCTGGCGCAGCAGCCAGCGATAGGCCCAAGCCGCGCCGAACAGCTGCGTGATGTTGATCGCGGCAAGCGGGGCGATGAAGCCGAGCGGACCCACCAAAGCCGCAATAAGGGCGATCTTTGCGGCAAGTTCGACCCCCATGATCGCGACCAGCGGGCGCAACCGCAAGGTAACGAACGCGGCGGCGATCGGCAGCTTGGTGATCGCCAGCCAGAACGCGGCGCCGCCGGCCAGGATGTAGCCATAAGTGGTATCGGGCGCATGTTCGCTGCCGACCCACAAGTCGACGATCGCAGGCCCCGCCAGCGCGTACACGATACCGAACGTGGCCGCCGCGGCGATCATCAGATGATCGATCCGGCGCACGGAGGTGGCGAGTTCTTGGTGTTCGCCGCGCACGTCGTGGTGAATCATCCGCGGCTGCAAGGCGTCAGGAATCCGCCCCAGCGCGACGACGACCACCTCGGCGATCTTCCATACTAGAGCGAAGTCGGCGGCGAGCAGCGGGCCACCGATCAGGCTGATGATCAGGATGTCGGCCTGAAGCGTGAGCGAGAGCACGCCGTAGAGTGTGAAGTCGCGGCCGCGGCGGGACAGCATGGCGCCGACACGACGGCGCTGAGCCGCGATGTTGCGCAACCAGTTCAGCTGGTAGCCCAGGCGCCGCCACAGGATGCCCGCGGCCACCAACGCGACGAGGTTGCCGGCAAGCAAGGCCCCGGTCACGCCGGGCAGGCCTGCACCGCTCAGCAGCAGCGGCACCGCCACGACGACGAAGACCACCTGGGCCCCGATGCCGAGGCCGTTCGACCACGTTTGCTGGCGCGTCACGTTGAGACCAACGCGATCGATCGCGAGGACCCAGCTGACGATGACGTTGAGCGTGAACAGCACCAGTGCCGGCCACAGGCCCGGCACATCCAGGATGTCGCCTCCCAGAAGATCCGGAAACAACGCGACCACGGCCAGCGCGACCACGCCGATGCTTCCTGTGTAAAAGAGTGCGGCGGTCTTGCCGGCGGCCCAGACTTCGGCGAACCCGGTGCGATCCTCCTGCGCCGCCATCTCGCCCAGGGTGCGGGTGGTGCCGCCGGTCAGCCACAGCGCGCCGACGGCGAGATAGGTGGCGAGCGCCAGCAATACCATGAGCAGCCCGAACCCGGCACGGCCAATCGTTTCGAGGTAGAGCGGCACCATCGCGACCTGGACCACGGCATTGACCGCCATCTGGGCGTAACCCGAAACCAGCGCGCCGGTGTAATCGCGGTCGCCCAGCATCTGGCGGGCTGTGGCGCGCGCTGCCGCAACAACTCGGGCAATCATCCGTTGCGGGCGCCTCCGGTCGCCGCGATGCCGGCCGGGCGGATGCTGGTCACCGGTTCGCGCGCCTCACGCCGTCGCCTGCCGCCATAGCTGCACCACATACAGCTTGAATACCATGCGGGCCACGGCCGTGGTCGGCTGTCGTTGCAGTTGCTGCCACAGCGCGCGCGCCTTGCCGGCGTCGACCAGGCCGCCGAGGTCGTCGAAGGCGGTAAACGCCTGGTCGACGCGCGTGCGCCACGGCCCCACGAGCAGATCGCGCTCCTGGATATTGGTGCCGAAGCCGCGTTTGGAGGCGAACAGAAGGTCGTCGGGGACCCTGCCGCGCAGCGCCTGCTTGAGAATCCATTTGAGTCCGGCCGGATCGCGCAGGCTCCGTACCTTGTCGCGGTAAGGCGTTGCCAGCGCCAGGTCGACCATCTCCTGGTCGAGAAACGGGCTTCGGGTTTCGACGCCGGCGGCCATCGCCGGCAGGTCGCCCGCGATGGTGACGGAATGGGCGTTCTCGCTGAGCAGGGCGGCGATCGCCGCTTCGTCGATGTAGGCCTTCGGGATGGCGCCGATCGGCAGGTGGCTCGCCCAGGCGCGCACGAGGCGACCTGGATCGCGGGTCGCATCGGGGCGCAGGATCGCCGGCCAGATCGACTCGGCGCTGCGCTGCAATAGGGCGGCGCGGCGGGCGCCTGGTGGCGCCGATAGGACGAGCGCGCCGAGCCGCAGGCGTTCCGGCAGCGGCGAAAGCTTTGACAGCAGTCGCCACAGCGGCCGCGATGCGGCCGGCAGGAACGCTTCGATCCGGCTCAGCAGCGCCTGCTGAAGGTGGCTCGAATAGCCGAAGAAGAGTTCGTCGGCGCCGTGACCGGTAACCACGACCTTGACGCCGTCGGCCTGGATCGCGCGGCACAACTGCAGCGTATGGACAAGCGGCAATAGCGCGATCGGCTCGCCGTGGCGCCGCAACAGTTCCTCAAGCCCGTCATGGTGACGGTCCGGGTCGAACAGCACTTCCCGGTGCCGCGTGCCGATGCGCGCGGCCATGGCGCGGGCGCGCGGGAGCTCGTCGTCGTCGGCATCGCGACCCAGTGCGTAGGTCCGCAACTCACCGCCGCCGGCCGCCGCCATCGACTGCACGACCGCCGAGGAGTCGACGCCTCCCGACAGCAGGGCGGCGACTTCGACGTCGGCTTCCTTGCGCAACGCCACGGCCTCGTCGAGCGTGGCGGCGACTTGCGCGGGTGTGACATCTCGTCTATCCAACGCCGGATGCCAATAGCGCCACAGCCGCTCTACCGCACCGTCGCGGACGTGCATGGCGCAGCCCGGCGGCAGACGACGGATGTCGCGATAGATCGTCCAGGGATCCGGAACGTGGCGCATGTTGTCGATCAGATAGAGAGCCACCGCATCGCCATCGATCGCCCGGTCTATCGCCGGAACAGTCATCAGTGCCGGGATCTCCGAAGCCAACGCCACGGTGCCGTTCCCCGTTGCGTAAACGAGCGGCTTCTTGCCGACTCGGTCGCGCGCGGCGGTGAGCCGGCCGGTCCGTATGTCGTAGAGCAGGAAGGCGAACATGCCGCGCAAGCGCAACAAAGCGGCTTCGCCCTCGTCTTCCCATAGATGCAGAATTACTTCCGAGTCGGCGTCGGAGCGGAAGCGGTGACCGCGGCCTTCGAGTTCGGCGCGGAGTGCGCGCCAGTTGTAGATTTCACCGTTGAAGCTGAGCCAGAGCGTCTCGTCCTCGTTGGCCATCGGCTGTCGGCCGCGCGGCGACAGGTCGACGATCGACAGCCGCGTGTGTCCCAGGGCGGCGCGCCCGTCCCGGGAAAACCACGTCCCCTCGCCGTCCGGTCCGCGATGGCGCAGGGCGGCGATCATCGCTGCCACCCGCTCCGCCTGATCCGCGGGATTCCGCGACACGATACCGGCTATACCGCACATGGGACGCTCACGTGCCCGACCGCACGGGGTGGTGGGAGATGAGGCGCGCCGCTTTCGACATTGCGCGCAGGATTTCCAATCTGGTGTTCGGTCCCGACCTGATGCACCGCTCGCCCGTTGCGCTCGGCCTGTGGCGCGGGCTGCGCAGCACCGTCGCCATGGTCTCGCCGGTCTACCGCCGCCAGGCGCGTTTCGAGCGCGAAAACCCGGAAGCCCCGTGGCTGGTTCCGGATTCGATCCCGTTCATCGAAGGACTGCTGCGTCCCGGCATGCGCGGCCTGGAGTGGGGCGCCGGTCGCTCGACGCTGTGGCTCGCCCGCCAGGGCCTGACCCTCGTCAGCATCGAAGGACGCCGGGCGTGGCACGACGAGGTGCAGGGATTGCTCAAGCAAAGCGGCTTTTCCGACGTGGCGCAGATGGTGCTGGTCGACGTGCCGCGCGACTACGATGTCGATCCTGCCACGATCGACGCCTATGCCGCCGCGCCGCAGCGGTTCGTCCCGCCCGCCTACGACTTCATTCTGGTCGACGGTCATTTCCGCACAGCCTGTCTGCGACGGGTACCGTCGCTTCTCGCGCCTGGCGGCATCCTGGTCGTCGACAATGCCGAGACCAGCGACGTCCGTTCCTTCATCGAACAGCTTCGCCCGTACCGCATCGGCGACTTCGACAACGGGATATGCATCACGCAAGTTTATCGTGCGCCTCCCGAAGGTTTGCCCGCGCTGTCGTAAACCGCGGCGCCGATCGTTGCCATTGCGAGGATAACGGCGGACCACCACCAGGACTGCCAGGCTCCGAAGCTGACTACGGCAACGCTGAAGCTTGCGGCGGCCAACCCGGCAACGGCCGCCTGACCGGCGCGGTCGCGCACGCGCCGGAACGTACCGCCGGCTAGCCGGACGAGGAGCCAGATCAGCGCCAGCGCGCCGACGACGCCAAGCTCGAGCCAAACCTGCACGGCGGCGTTATGGGTGTGCAGCGGCAATAACTGCGGCAGATCGAGTCGCCCGCTCTCCAGCGTCTTTACGTCGCGGCCGCAGGGCGACACGAAGTCGGCATAGGCGTCGCCGCCTGGAACCTCGCGCGCCGTGGCAAGACCCCAGCCGGCGAGCGGACGCTCCGCCCAGCGTTCGAGCGCGAAATTCCAGATCATGACGCGATGGACGACCGAGGCCTTGGTATCGATCAGCGGACAGAGGCGATCTAGGTTTTCGTAGGGCAGAACGAGCGGTACGGCGGCGATTATCGCGACCTGCGCGGCCAGCAGCAGCCAGCGTGCGGCCGGCACTGCGAGCACTGCGACGACGGTCAGGGCGGCCACGATCAGCGCCAGTTGGGCCGAGACCTGATCGAGGGCAAGCGGCATCAGCGCGGCGATGAGGGTCGCCACGGCGAGCGGCCGGCGCCCGAAGCGCCACAGGCCGAGGCTCAGCGGCAGCCCGAAAATGGCATGGACCGCGGCGCCGCGGCTGTAGCTGACGTAGAGCGCACTCTCCGGAACCGGACGGGCCCAGCCCGTAACCGCGCCGCCGGACGCAAGGTCGGCCAGGACCACGACCGCTGCGACCAGGAAGCCCCAGGCCACGGTTGCGAGCAGCCGCGGCCGGTCTGCGGCGGTGCGGCCGGCATAGGCCGGCACCAGCCAGGCGGCCAACGCGATCAGGACCACCAGCTGTCCAGTCTTGTAGAGCGACGCGGACGGGTTGATCGACCAGGCCACGGACGCCAGACCGACAATCAAGAGCGGCCATGCGGCCATGCCGGCGCGCAGGAAGAGCCGGATCGGCGCTGCATCCGAGGCGCGCAACGCGGGAAGGGCAGCGACAAGCGAAGCCAGCGCGGCCAGGACCAGCAGGGGTGCGAGGCCCATCGGAGCGAGGTAGGCCACCGGGCCGATCAGGGCCAGCAGTGACGTCGCCAGCATTACGGCAGCAGCGTTCAAGACGGGCGCAGCCCTGGCGTCGGGTCGGGAATCGTGGTCGAGGGGCGTGCGCGTGTCATCGAAACCGAGAGTGCAGCGAGTTGGTCCGCACTGTAGGCCAAAGCCGGCCCGCACCAAAGCTGGCCGGCCCGCCCATGCGGTTCGTTCAGCGCGCGTCGGGCGCCTCTGGATGAGGCGGGCGCCGTTCAGGTCGTGGTGACGCCCACGCCGTAGGTGTAGACCAGCGTGCCGCCGTAGAAGGCGGTCACGATTACCAGCACTATCGCGGCTGCCTCGACGGTTGCGAACGCCGCCACCGATCGCCGGGACAAGCCGCGGCCGCGCCACCACAGCCAGCCGCGAACCAGCGCCCAGGCCGCCAGAGCGATCGCCGTCATGCTGCCGAGGCCTTCGTGGATTTCCAGCGCATCCGCAGGTCCGCCCCGGGCCACCGCGATGTCATAGGCGATATCGCCGAGAGCGAAGGCGATGAGAGCCGCAACACCGGCCAGCAGGGCGAGGCCGGTCGATATCCGGGCCGCCGCGCCGCGATGGTCGGGAAATGGACTGCGCGACGCCCATCCAAGATCGAAGGCGGCCAGCAGGATTGTCAGGACGATCGGGAAATGGATCGCGATCGGATGGAACAGTTCGGCGGGAAGCATGGCAGTCCTTTCGATCGGCCCAGCGAATGGCCGCAGAGGCCGACGTTGCCGCTAGGGGGCTCGCGGGAGGGTTGCGGCGCTGCGGATGTACTTGGCCTGCTTCCTGGCAAGGGCACGATCCACCAGGAAGGGAAGCAGGCGTTGCACGAGGACGAAGAACCGCTCAGGACCGCGTGCGTAGGCGTGCGCCCGGTCGCGCTCGATGGCTCTGACGATCTGCGCCGCCGCCGTGTCTGCGTCGTCGACAGCCATCCCGAACGGCACGACGAGGTGGGCGAAGGCGGCCGTGGCACCGGTGCGCGTGGCACGCGGGGCAGCGTAAAGCACTCCGATCCCTTCGCCGGCGAGCTCGCGACGCAGCGAATCGGAAAAGCCGCGCAGCGCGAACTTGCTGGCGGCATAGGCGGAGAACATCGGATGGCCGATGTCGCCGAACACAGAGCCGACGTTGACGATCCGCGGGGCCGGCGCCCGACGTAGCGGCGCCATCAGGTCGCGGGTGAGTGCGATCGGCGCGAGGACGTTGGTTTCGAACACGCGGGCCAGCGCCGCATCGTCGTTGTCCTCGATCCGTCCGCTGAGCACCACGCCCGCATTGTTGATCAGCACGTCGAGCGGCCCCTGCGATGTCGCCGTTTGGCGAATCCTGCGGCGACCCTCGGGCGTGGCGATGTCGGCCGCTACCAGCGTGACGTCGCAGGTCGTCGGCAACAGGCCGCGGGTTTCCTCAAGTGCACCTTCATTGCGCCCGGTCAGGATCAGGCGGGCGCCACGCCGGGCGCAGGCGACGGCGAGCGCGCGGCCGATGCCGCTGCTCGCGCCGGTGATCAGGACTTGTTTTTCTTCAAGCCGCATCGCGGTCGCCCTCCAGGCGCGTGTCAATGTCGCGAAAGATGTCGCCGTACAGGCGGTACACGACGCAGGCCGTATCGATGATTGCCCGTTGGCCGCTCGCATCGTTGATCCCTTCCACGAGTTCGCGGAAGAAAGCGGTGTGGTCCTGATCGAGCCGGCCGTGCGAGCTCAGATAGCTGAAGCCGCGCTCGCCGGTGACGCCGAGCGAAACCTTGAGCGAGGACGCCGCCGCCGTCGCGAAGGCGGCGGACATGCCTTCGAGGACGTGCACCATTCCGAGCATTGCGTACGGACTGATGTGGTCGATCGCGTAGTAGACATAGGCGACCAGCAGACGCGCCGGCAGTTGCGGTTCGCCGTCGCGCACGGCTTCGGCGTTGCCGCCGAGGGCCGTGATGTCGTTGAGAATCCACTCTTCGTGACCGCGTTCCTCGGCGATGTATTCGAGCAGCGCGCCGACAAAACGTGAATCGTCGGTCCCGCAGCGCGCCGCCGCCGCTGACAGCAACAGGCAGGTATGCTTGACGTGGTGATACGCCTGTTCGAGGAAGGCGATGTACATCGCGCGCGGGACGCCTTGGGCGAGGGCGCGTTGGATGACCGGGATCGCAATGAACGCATCGCGTTCGGCGGCCGTCTCGGTGACGAGACGCTCAAAGAAAGGCATGACTGTTCTCCGGAGTCGGGGCGGGATCGGACAGGGATTCGCCGTAGTGCGCGGCGATGGCGCGGCGCCTCGGCCGGCCGTTTCCGGTGAGCAGGCCGGTTCGCGCCAATTCGCCGGCCTTCAGTGCCCTGATCCGGCGCGGCACGGCGTAGCCGGGCAGGCCGGCGCACAAATCCTTGGCCAGCGAGACCACCAGATCGGATCCGGCGCGCGCGAACCACATCTCGCCCAGCATCGAAGGTTCGAGGATGGCGGCGAGATCACCGTCCGCGGCGCACAGGACGACGGCGGTGGCG
Organism: Alphaproteobacteria bacterium; assembly: GCA_038148335.1. GTDB lineage: Bacteria > Pseudomonadota > Alphaproteobacteria > SHVP01 > SHVP01 > CALJDF01. The sequence goes on from JAYQVF010000044.1 coordinate 17,591, forward strand.
ATGCGCGGGTCGGCGAGCAAACGGGTTTCGATCCATTCGGGTGCGACGTTGCGACCGTTGGCGGTGGCCAGCAGGTTGCCCTTGCGACCAAGCACCGAGAGACAGCCCTCGGCGTCGAGGTGGCCGAGGTCGCCGGTCGCCCAACGGCGCGGCGCGCCGGCGACAGGCGATTCGCCGAGATAGCCGGGCGTGACGCTATCGCTGGTAACGAGGATCTCGCCGTCATCGGCGATCGAAATCTCGTAGCCGGGCAGAGGCCGCCCGACGGTCCCGGTCCGGCGCCGGCCCGGCACGTTGACGGCGACGACCGAGCCGCACTCGGTCAGACCGTAGCCCTCGTGCACCGGAATCCCGAGTTCCCACGCGCGATCCGCGAGCGGTTCGGGAACGGCGGCGCCGCCGACGGCGACGAAGCGCAGCGTGTCTGGGACCCGGACGCGTTCGACTGACGCCAGCATCACCCAGCCCTGCAGCAACTGCGGCACCAACACGGTCGTGGTCGGGCGAAGCGCGGCGGCCGCTTCGCCGAGCCGGGTGGCGATCTCGATCCCCGACGCGGCGGCCACCTCCGGCGCGAGAAGGCAGGTTCCGCCGGCCAGCACCGGCAGGTAGATGCCGCAAACCGCCTCGAG
>JAYQVF010000045.1:0-18148 GCA_038148335.1 Alphaproteobacteria bacterium
GATGATGCCGGCCGCGAGGTCCCAGGGGCTGAGGCCGCTTTCCCAGAAGGCCTCGTAGCGGCCTGCCGCGACATAGGCGAGATCGAGGGCGGCGGAGCCAAATCGCCGAATTGCCGAGACCTTGTTGCTCAGAGTCGCGAGCTGTTTGAGAAACGGCATGATCGTCTCGGGTGTCCGCATCGTCGGCACCCCGGTCGCCAGAACGGAGCGGCCCAGGTCGCGGCGCGCCGAGACACGAAGGCGCTGGTCGTTGAGATAGGCGCCGGCGCCTTTCTCGGCGGCAAAGGTCTCGTCGCTCAGTGGGTCATAGATCAGACCCGCGACGATCTCGCCATCGCGCTCGTGGGCGATGGAAATGGCGAAATGCGGCAAGCCGTGCAGGAAGTTCGTCGTACCGTCGAGCGGATCGACGATCCAGCGGTTGGATGAGTCGCTGCCGGGGGTCTCTCCGCCTTCCTCCGTAAGGAAACCCCAGCCCGGACGCGCCTTGCCGAGGATGTCACGCAGGGTACGGTCAGCCTTTCGGTCGGCGGCGCTCACGAAGTCGGCCGGTCCCTTGACCGAGACCTGGAGCTTGTCGACCTCGCCGTAGTCGCGCACCAGCTGCCGGCCGACGCGCTTGGCCGCGCCGGACATGACGTTGACGACTGGCGAGCGCAGGCCCGACATAGGCGCGCCTAGTCGGCTCTTTTCAGGTAGGTCCCGTCCGCCGTGTTGACGACGATCCGCGTGCCGGTCTCTACGAACGGCGGCACCATGACCCGCATGCCGTTGTCCATCTTGGCGGGCTTGTAGGACGACGACGCTGTCTGTCCCTTGACCACAGGCTCAGCCTCAATCACCTCGAGGATGACCGTAGCCGGGAGCTGGACGCCGATCGGCTTGCCCTCGACGCTGTTGACGATGACCGTCATGCCGTCCTGGAGATATGCGGCGTCGTCTCCCATCAGGTCGCCTGATATCGTGATCTGCTCGTAGGATTCCGGGTCCATGAAGGTGTAGTTATCGTCTTCCGCATAAAGATACTGATAGTCGCGTTCTTCAGTCGTCAGCTTTTCCACCGTGTCGGCCGTGCGCCAACGCTGGTTGGTCTTTATGCCGTTTACGAGGTCGCGCATGTCGACAGTGATGAAGGCGCCGCCCTTGCCGGGCTGAATCAGCTGAATCTTGATGACGGCCATCTGGCGGCCGTCGTATTCGATCACCATGCCGGGTCGAATCTGGTTGGCGTTGATCTTCATCGTTGGCTCTGAATGTAAGGGGTCGCGGGCGGCGCGGAACCTATCAGCTTGCCCGGTCTGGAGCAAACCGCCCGCCGGTATCCTCGTCGCAGTAGTGATGCAGGCGATCCTGCGGATCCCGGACCACGAATTCGCCCGACCCGGCCTCAGAAATGCGCGCCGGTGCGGCGGGAACCTTGCCGTATCCGCCCGGAACGTCGAGTACGTAGGTTGGCTGGGCGAGTCCGGACAGGCGGCCCCGCAGGCCATCCACGAGCGCGCGTCCGTCGGCCAGGCTGGGTCGAAAGTGGGCCGTGCCGGGCGCACGGTCGGGATGGTGGAGGTAGTAGGGCTTGATACGTGCCTGCACCAGCGCTCGAAACAGCGCTTCAAGCGTCGCGGCATCGTCGTTGACCCCTTTCAGCAGGACCGACTGGGACAGGACCGGGATGCCGGCTTCAATCAGGCGCCGTGTCGCTGCGATCGCGTCGACCGAAAGCTCACGCGCATGATTACAGTGGACAACGACGTAGATCGCCTTGTTCGCGCGTAACGCGGCGACCAGTGCGTCATCGATCCGCGCCGGATCGACGATCGGCACGCGTGTGTGAAGGCGGATGACGCCGAGATGATCGATCGCGTCGAGTTGTTCGACGACCGCCCCCAGCCGGCGCGGCGACAGGACGAGCGGGTCGCCGCCGGTCAGAATCACTTCCCAGATGTCGGGGCGGACGCGGACATAGTCCAGTGCCGCTCCCGTTTCTGCCGGCGTTAGCGGCGCGGTCCCGTGTCCGACTCGTTCTCGCCTGAAGCAATAACGGCAATAGGTGGCGCAGGTGTGTGTGAGGGCGAGCAACACGCGGTCGGGATAGCGGTGTACTAGACCCTTCACCGGGCTGAAAGCGTCGTCTCCGATGGGATCGTCGGTTTCGCTCGCCACGCTCTTCAATTCGTCAGATCGCGGCACGAATTGCGCCACTAGCGGGTCGGCGGCGTCCGTTGGGTCGATCAGGGAGACGATTGCAGGCGTGACCGCCACGGCGTAGCGCTCGGCCACGGCATCGAGTGCCGGAACGATGTCGTTCGTCACCAAACCGGCGTCGGCAAGTGCGCCCGCGGTGCGCAGGGTACGGGATTGCGGCATGGTGCCCTCCTCGCCTTGGGGCGGCGTGCTGCTACAGTGGGCGGGATATAGCGGGTTTGACGTATTCGTGGAAAGCAGCATTACAGCGCCGCCCTGGCGCCCCGATCGATTTGCCCGGCGGCGCCCCTACCTTGAGGCCCGCGCGGCAATCCTCACGGCCGTTCGTGGCTGGTTTGCCGATCAGGGATTCATAGAGGTCGACACACCGGCGCTCCAGGTTTCACCGGGCCTCGAGCCGCACCTGAGGGCGTTCGCGACGGAGCTGGCGGAACCGTTTGACGAAGCAACCCGGCGCCTGTTTCTGCACACATCGCCGGAATACGCGATGAAGAAGTTGCTGGCGGCCGGCGTTCCTCGCTTGTTCCAGATTGCGCATGTGTGGCGCAACGAGGCGCGCTCGCCGATCCATCACCCCGAATTCACCATGCTTGAATGGTACACTGCTGACGCGCCGTGGACCGATCTAATCGTTCAAACGGAGGCGCTGGTGCGCGTCGCGCTGGACGCGGTGCCGCCGGCCCTGTCACATGGTCTCATGCGTTGGGGTGGCGGCCGTGCCGATGTCGCGGGTTCCTTCGAGCGCCTGACGGTGGCCGAGGCGTTCACCCGTTACGCCGGTGTTGATGTGCTGGCGACCATTGCCGATGACGGCACGGTGGACGACCTGGCCCTCTCGGCGGCGGCGCGTGCTGTGGGCATTCCGTGGCGCGGCGGCGACACCTGGGAGGACACGTTCTTTCGCGTCTTTGTCGATTGCGTCGAACCGCGACTTGGTTTCGAACGACCCACGTTCCTCGAAGCCTGGCCGGCGCCACTCGCCGCTCTCGCGCAACTTGATCCTGCCAACCCGCGTATTGCGCAACGCGTCGAGCTGTATGTCGCCGGGCTCGAACTCGCCAACGGCTTCGGCGAACTGACTGACGCCGCTATCCAGCGGCGGCGCTTCGAAGCCGACGTAGCGGCCAAGGCGCGGCTCGGCGCGCCCGCCTACCCGATCGACGAGGATCTGCTCGCTGCGCTGGATCATGGGATCCCACCGACCGCGGGCATGGCGCTGGGCTTCGACCGGCTCGTCATGCTGGCGACCGGGGCATCGGCGATCGATGACGTGCTCTGGCTGCCCGTCGCCGGTGGTTAGCGGGATAGGGCGCGGGTGATTTCCGCATTCAGCGCCCGCACGCCCGCGCCCGGTCCCTCGGGGTGATCCCACACCGCCGAGACCACTGCGAGGAAGTCGGCACCTGCCTTGACCAGCGGTGCGCAGTTGTCCGCGGTAATGCCGCCGATGGCCACGCACGGTACCTCGATGAGGCTGCTCCACCATTCCAGTAGCGGAACGTCCGCGCGGTATTTGGGAGTCTTTGTTGCGGAATCGAAAAACGCGCCGAAGGCGACATAGTCGGCACCCGCGTCAGCTGCCTCCATCGCAAGGTGACGCGAGTTGTGGCAGGTGACGCCGACGATGGCATCGGGGCCCACTGTGGCGCGCGCGTCGCTATAGCTGGCATCGTCCTGTCCGATGTGGACGCCATCCGCTCCGGACCGCGCCGCAATGTCCGGTCGGTCATTGATCAACAGAGCGATGTCGTTGGCTCGTGTGATCGGCAGCAGGCTAGCGGCAGTCTCCATGATCGTTGCGTCGTCGGCATCCTTGAGCCTTAGCTGCAGACAGGCGATGTCCCCGCCCGCAATGGCGTCCTCGAGGCGATCCCCGAAGCCGGCGTCGATGACCGGTGGGCTGATGAGATACAGCCTGCAGCGTGCTGCCGGTTGTATGCCGTTACGCTGCAAGCTCGCCTTCGAGTTCGGCGCGATAGGCGCCCGTGCGCGCCAGGCTATTCATGCGGGCGCGATGCTTGAATGCCCGTTGCGCCGCGGCCACGTTGCCACTCGCGCCTTTCCAAGCGTGGAGCGCCGACTGCTGGAGCGCGCGCCCATAGGAGAACGTCAGCTCCCAAGGGTGGGGACCCTTGGCGTTCATGGCGTTGAGATGTGCCGTCGCTTCTTCCTCGCTCTGGCCTCCCGATAGGAAGGCAATGCCTGGCACCGCACCCGGTACATGGCGCTTGAGCGCTTCGAGGGTCCGGTCGGTGACTTCGTCGAGACCGGCCTGCTTGGCGCACTTGTTGCCTGAAACGATCATGTTCGGCTTTAGGATGGTGCCCTCCAGCCGCACGTTAAATCGGAAGAGTTCGTCGTAGACCGCCGCCAGGGTGCGCTCGGTCACGTCCTGACAAACTTCGACCGTGTGGTCGCCGTCCATCAGAACCTCCGGCTCGACGATCGGGACAAGGCCCGCTTCCTGTGCGATTGCCGCATACCTTGCCAGGGCATGGGCGTTGGCGCGGATCGCGATGTCGGGCGTTTGGCTGTTGATGATCTTGAGGACGGCACGCCACTTGGTGAACTTTGCGCCAAGTTTTGCGTACTCCTCGCAGCGTCCGCGCAGGCCGTCGAGACCCTCGGTAATCGGGTAGTCGGGTGCTCCCGACAACGGGTGCGTGCTCTTGTCGACCTTGATCCCGGGCAGCGTTCCCTGCGCTTCCAAGACCTTGGCGAAAGGTTCGCCGCTGGCCGTGCCCTGGCGCAGGGTCTCGTCGTAAAGGATGACCCCGCTGATGTAGTCGCCGCCACCCTGCGTGGTGAACAGAAGCTCGCGATAGGCGCGCCGGTTCTCTTCGGTGTTCTCCACCTCGATGCTTGCCAGCCGTTTGGCGATCGTGCCAGTGCTTTCGTCTGCGGCAAGGATGCCCTTACCCGGTGCCACCATCTTGCGGGCAATGGCATCAAGGTTCGCGCTGGTCATGACTCCCTCCGTGTCGTGTTCATTTGGTTTGAAAAGGCCTGCCGGCAAAAACGCATTGGATCGCCGGCCGGTGTCAGGTCGATGGCTGTGGGGCGCGTCCGAAGAACCGTCCCACCCAGCTTGGCTGCCATGTCTTCGATCTTGGCGGTCGTCACCGGGTCGGCGCGTAGCACGATTTGGCGCCATCCGCACCGCAGCGCGCGCATCGCGGTTCCGGCATCCTCGCCGCAGTCGATGACGACTTCGCTTGTGGCGTCGGGCACGTCGGTGCACGCGCCGCGGTAGATTTCCCAGTAGAACTCAGGCCCGCCGCAGCCGGCAGCACCGAGCGGCGTTACCAGAGTCACGGATTCGCCCGCGGCCGCAGCGGCGCTAAGCGCCGCCGTGGCGTGCCGATGCGAGTGAAAGGTGAAGGCAGTCGTCAACCTCGTCGTCTATCCCAGCTTTCCGATGGCCTTGGCCGTGTCGACCATGCGGTTGGAGAAGCCCCATTCGTTGTCGTACCACGAAAGCACGCGGCACAGCTTGCCGCCCATCACTTGGGTCTGAGTCAGGTCGAAGGTCGAGCTGGCGGGGTTGTGGTTGAAGTCGATCGACACGAGCGGCGCATCGTTCAAGGCCAGTACGCCCTTCATCTTGCCGCTGGCCGCCTTCTTGACGGCGGCGTGTAGCTCCTCGACCGTTGTCTTGCGCTTGGCTGTGAAATGAAAGTCGATCATCGACACATTCACGGTCGGCACGCGGATGGCCGTCCCGTCGAGGCGCCCGTCGAGTTCCGGCAGGACCAGCCCGACGGCCTTCGCGGCGCCAGTCGATGTCGGGATCATCGAGAGGGCGGCGGCCCGTGCGCGCCGCAGGTCCTTGTGCAGCGTGTCATGAACCGGCTGGTCGCCCGTGTAGGCGTGAACCGTTGTCATGAAGCCTTGGTCGATGCCAACCGTGTCGTTCATCACCTTTGCAACTGGCGCGAGGCAGTTCGTCGTGCACGACGCGTTGGAGATGATCGTCATGCCCTTGCGAAGCTTTTCGTGGTTGACGCCATAGACCACAGTGAGGTCTGCGCCCGTCGCCGGTGCCGAAATGAGCACTCGCTTCGCTCCGGCCTTGACGTGGGCTTCCGCCTGCTCGCGCTTGGTGAAGATGCCGGTGCATTCAAGCACCAGGTCGACCTTGAGCTTGCCCCAGGGCAGTTTCGAGGGGTCGCGTTCGGCAAAGACCGCGATCTTGCCGCCGCCGATGTCAATGCCGTCCTTGGTCGTCTTGACGGTGCCCTGGAAGGGGCCATGAACCGAATCATGGCGCAGGAGATGTGCGTTGGCGTCGACCGGGCCGAGGTCGTTGATGGCGACGACCTTGAGGTCTTTGCTCTTTGAATCGTGGATGGCACGCAGGACCAGACGACCGATTCTCCCAAACCCGTTGATAGCGACGCGTGTTGGCATTCCTGCATTCCCTCCTACAGCTTGCTCGAAAGTCTTGTAGCGATCTTTGCGGCGATCTTGTCCGCGGTCATTCCGAAATGATCGTAGAGTTCCGGCGCCGGCGCCGATTCGCCAAAAGACGTCATGCCGAAGAAAAGTCCATCTTCGCCGATGAACCGCTCCCAACCGAGTGGCGAACCTGCTTCGATGGCGACCCGCAACGTGGTGCGGTCGAGTACCTTGTTCTTGTAGTCGGTCGGCTGCTTCGCGAAGAGCTCCCAGGACGGTGCCGAAACGACGCGGGCCGGAATGCCTTGCTTCGCAAGGGTATCGCGCGTTTCGAGCGCCGCCGACACCTCAGACCCGGTCGCGAAAAGGGTGACGCGGGCGTCGCCGTCGGCCGCCATCAGTTCGTAGGCGCCGCGGGCTGACAGATTCTCATCGGTGTCCTCAAGACGGACTGCCGGCAAGTTCTGGCGGGACAAGGCGATGACCGAGGGGCCGTCGGTCCGTTCCAGCGCGATCTGCCAGCATTCTGCGGCTTCGATGGCATCGGCCGGGCGCAGGGTCACGACGTTGGGCATCGCCCGGACGCTGGCGAGATGTTCGACCGGCTGATGGGTCGGTCCGTCTTCGCCCAGCCCGATCGAGTCATGCGTCATGACATAGATGACGCGCTGCTTCATCAGCGCCGACAGCCGCAACGCCGGGCGTAGGTAGTCGGTGAAGACGAGAAACGTGCCGCCATAGGGGATGAAGCCGCCATGCAGCGCCAGGCCGTTCATCGCCGCGCCCATCCCATGCTCGCGCACGCCGTAGTGAATGTATCGACCCAAAAAGTCGTCGGGACTGACGACCGCTAATCCCTTCGTTTTGGTGTTGTTCGAGCCGGTGAGGTCGGCCGAACCGCCGACAGTCGTGGCCAGCGTCGCGTTGATGACCTCAAGCGCTTCCTGTGAGGACTTGCGGGTGGCCCAGGTGGGTTTGTCGTTCGCCAACTTCTTCTTGTACGCGGCGATCGCAGCCGACAGGCCTTCGGTGCCGCCATCCATCGCCGCGTCCCAACGTGCGCGGGTCTTGCCGTCGAGGTTGCGCAGACGCTGCAACCAGGCCCTCGACTTGCCCCGGCCGCGGCCGGCGACGGTGTGCCAAGCGTCCATAATGTGTTCGGGAATCTCGAAAGGCGGGTAGGGCCAGCTGAGTTGCTGGCGAGCCGCCGCGATTTCGTCCGCGCCAAGCGGCGAGCCGTGGGTGGCTGCCGTTCCCTGCTTGTTGGGGGCGCCGAAACCGATCACCGTGCGGCACGCCACGAGCGACGGGCGCGGATCAGCCTTCGCCTCGTCCAATGCCTTGGCGACGGATTCCGGGTCGTGCCCATCCGCGCGCGCGACGTGCCAACCGTGTGCGGCAAAGCGCGCGAGTTGGTCGTCGTTCACGGCGAGTTCGGTCGGTCCGTCGATCGAAATGCTGTTGTCGTCGAACAGGACGATCAGGCGACCGAGCCCAAAGTGGCCGGCCATCGATGCCGCTTCATGGCTGACGCCTTCCATCAGGCAGCCGTCGCCGGCAATGACCCACGTGTAGTGGTCGACAATATCCTTGCCGAAGCGGGCGTTGAGCATGCGCTCGGCCAGCGCCATGCCGACGGCGGTCGCGATACCCTGGCCCAACGGACCCGTCGTTGTTTCGATGCCGGGTGCGGCGCCGAACTCGGGATGGCCTGGCGTGCGGCTGCCGAGCTGGCGGAACCGCTTGATCTCTTCGATCGTCATGTCGGCGTAGCCGGTCAGATGCAGCAGGCTGTAGAGCAGCATCGAGCCGTGCCCGGCCGACAGAACAAAGCGGTCGCGGTCGGGCCAGTCCGGCCAGTCAGGATCGAATTTCAAAAATCGGGAGAAGAGGACCGTGGCGACGTCCGCCATCCCCATGGGCATCCCTGGGTGGCCGCTGTTGGCCTTCTCGACGGCGTCCATCGACAGCGCGCGTATGGCATTAGCCATTTCTTGGGGAGTCGCGCGCCCGGTCGCGTCGGTGGACGCGGCGTTGGCGATATCGGTTGCGTTTTCGTTCACGGAAGCCGCCCGGCTGCGAATTGCAGGCGGGCGCAAGATGAAGCGCGGGACCTTCGCCGTCAACCGGCATGACGCGGGGATTTCGCTGCATTTCTGCGCCGGCGCGTTATGTTGACGGCTGCGCGCGGCGACGCCTATCCTGAACTATCAAAAGCGGGCTCGAAGCGTTAGAAAAGACACGCAAAGAGTCTCTATAGGACAGGTCCGACGATGTCCGAGCGCGAATCGGCGAAGTCACGATTGGAGCAGGCGGTCGCCCGTCTGGAAACGGCGATTGGTTCCGTGGCGGCCGATCCCCGGGCTGCCGACCTCGAAAAGGAACGCGAGCGGCTGACCGAGGAACTGTCGGCGCTTCGTTCCGAGCATCAAAGCGTCACGCAGCAGCTGCAGACCCTGCAAGAGGATTACGCCTCCCTGGAGAAGGTCGTCGATCAGGTCACGGATCGACTCGACGCGACGATCGACCGCCTGCGGTCGGTCCTGGACGGTTAGTCCTAGATGGCGGTCGTGGATGTCGTCGTCAACGGGAGGGCCTATCAGGTCGCCTGCGACGACGGGCAGGAAAGTCATCTGGTCGATCTTGCGCGGTACATCGATCGCAAGGTTGCCGATCTCGCCAAAACGATGGGGCAGGTCGGCGACGCGCGGCTCATTCTGATGGCGTCACTTCTGATTGCCGACGAGTTGTCGGAAGCGCTTGATTCGGTGGACTCGCTTAAGCGTGACCTCGAAGAAGCCCAGGAAGGCGGTTCCAACGACGTCGAGGTGACCTTTACCGCGCTCGCAAGCCGGATCGAGGACATTGCCGCCCGTCTGGAGAGTGGCTAAGTATTGTTTGCGGGCGGGTTCTGCTCGGTTCGATCGGTCACGTATCCCTGGGGCCAATACCGCATTCTCTTGGGAGCTGCCTCTGCCGGGACCGTGGTCCCGATATCGCGGCGCCCACCTGCTTCGGCAGGCCACAGAGGATCGAATCCACCGGACGGCTGTGGCGGTCCCGCCCCACGCGCAGTTCCATGAACGACAGGAACGCGCAACGCCACGAGGCGCGCCGTCGGCGCAAGCAAGCAGCGCGTGACGAGGTCGACGCGGCGCGCCGTCTTGTTGACCGTTTCCTTTCCGCTATACCTTGGTCCGAATACCGCCTCGTGTCCGGTTACTGGCCGGTCGGATCAGAGATCGATGATCGGCCGCTGTTGCGGGCGCTTCGTGCCAGCGGGCTTGCTGTGGCGCTTCCGGTGGTGGTGGCGCCGGGGCAGCCGCTGGTCTTTCGCAAATGGGATGAAGACGACGTGTTGATCGACGGACCCTACGCCATTCCCCAGCCGTCCGAGGCGGCGCTGGAGGTAGATCCTTCCCTGCTGATCGTACCGCTGCTCGCCTTCGACCAGGTGGGGCATCGTCTGGGTTCCGGCCTTGGCTTCTATGACCGTACGCTGGAAGCGCTGCGGCGGGTCCCGGGTCGTCTTGCGGTAGGGGTCGCGTTTGCCGCACAGCGCGTCGAGCGCTTGGACGCCCTGGATACGGACCAGCGTCTCGACTGGGTGGTGACCGAACGAGAGGCGGTCAGGTTCGTATGAAGGCGTTGTTTCTCGGCGATGTGGTTGGTCGCGCCGGACGGGATGCCGTCATTGCAACGCTCCCGGAGGTGCGCCGGCGGCTCGGTCTGGATGTCGTCGTCGTCAACGGCGAGAACGCGGCCGGCGGCTACGGCATTACCCCCGAGATCTGCCGTGACTTCTACAACGCTGGTGTCGACGTCATTTCGGGTGGCAATCACAGTTGGGACCAGCAACAGATCATTCCTCACATCGAGCAGGATTCGCGGCTCCTGCGACCGTTGAACATTGCGCCGGATGCACCGGGACGGGGTGCCGGAACCTATGACATCGCCGGCCGCAAGGTGATGGTCGTCAACCTGCAGGGCCAGGTCTTCATGGAGCCCAATGACAATCCGTTCCGCGCCGTCGAAAAGATCCTGACTGGTGTTCGCCTGGGCGCGTCGGTCGACGCCGTGATCGTTGATTTCCACGCAGAGGCGACCAGCGAAAAGATGGCGATGGGTCACTTTCTCGACGGCCGGGTCAGTCTGGTCGTCGGTTCGCACCAGCAGGTGCCGACGGCGGATTCGATGATCCTGTCTGGCGGGACGGCCTACCAGAGCGATGCTGGGATGTGCGGCGACTACGACTCGGTCATTGGTATGGATCGGGCTGTACCGCTCGACCGCTTCCTCGGGCGGGTGAACAAGGCCCGCATGACTCCGGCGATGGGTGAAGCCACGTTGTGCGGGGTCTACGCTGAAATTGACGATTCAACCGGTCTGGCAACGCGCGTGGCGCCGCTGCGCCAGGGTGGCCGACTTTCGCAGGCCTGGCCTGGCGCCTGACTTTCCGCCCCAATATCGCCATAAAACGGCAGTACCTGAACCGCCGGGTCGAACGTCGCTGGCTCTTTGATTCCCAATATCTGGTATAACCCCGGTATTTCGTCACCAGCATTAGAGTGGCTTTTTCGAGTATGGCCGGTCATTCCCAATTCAAGAACATCATGTACCGCAAGGGCGCGCAGGACGCGAAGCGCGCCAAGGTCTTCGGCAAGCTGATCCGTGAGTTGACCGTCGCCGCCAAGACGGGGCAGCCCGACCCGAATGCCAACCCACGGCTGCGCAGCGCGATTGCCGCGGCCAAGGCGGCCAACCTGCCTAAAGACACGATGGAGCGGGCCATCAAGCGCGGCGCCGGCGAGTCCGACGGTGAGAGTTTTGAAGAGATCCGCTACGAGGGCTATGGCCCGGGCGGCGTCGCTGTCATCGTCGAGGCGCTGACCGACAACCGCAACAGAACCGCCAGCGAGGTGCGCAGCGCTTTTTCGAAGAACGGCGGAACGCTCGGCGAAACGAACTCGGTCGCTTTCCAGTTCAGCCGTGTCGGCGTTGTGCGCTTCCCCGCGGGCGTCGCGTCGGCCGACGACGTGCTCGAACTCGCCATCGATGTCGGTGCCGACGAAGTCGAATCCGACGCGGAGGCTCACGAGTTCATCTGCGCCCCCGATTCTTTTCACGAGGTTCGCGAGGCGCTGGAGGAAAAGCTCGGCGATCCCCAGTCAGCCGAACTGACGTGGCGCCCGCTCAACACTGTCACTGTCGACGAAGACCAGGCGAGTACGTTGTTCAAGCTGATCGAGGCGCTCGACGACAGCGATGATGTCCAGAACGTTTCGGCCAATTTCGAGGTCAGCGACGACGTCATGGCCAAGCTCGGCAACTAGGACAGCGGCGCTTCATGATCCTCCTCGGTCTTGATCCCGGCTTGCGTGCGACAGGGTGGGGCGTTGTGTCGCTCGACGGTGACCACCTGCGTCACATCGCCAACGGCACGATCCGGGCCGCGGCGAGCGGCTCGCTGGCCGAGCGGCTCTACGAGATCTTTCGTGGAGTCGTTGACGTCGTCGAACGTCATGCGCCCGATTCGGCGGCGATTGAGGAGACCTTCGTCAACAAGAACCCCGACAGTACGCTAAAGCTGGGTCAGGCGCGGGGTGTCGCCATGCTCGCGCCGGCATCGCTTGGGGTCGAGGTGTGCGAGTACGCGGCAAACCTGGTCAAGAAGACGGTGGTCGGAGTCGGCCACGCCGACAAGAAGCAGATACGGGTGATGGTGTCGCACTTGTTGCCGGGGGTCGCGCTCGACAGCGATGACGCTGCGGACGCGCTCGCCATTGCCATCTGTCACGGTCACCACCTCCCGGCGCGCAATCTGTGGCAGCGTGCCGAGGCAGGAGGCGTCCGGTGATCGCCAAGCTCAAGGGCCTTGTCGATTCCGTCGGCGACGGCCGCGTCGTGATCGACGTCAACGGCGTCGGTTATCTCGTGTTCTGTCCCGCGCGCACGTTGCGCGACCTGCCACCACCGGGCGGTCCGGCGACGCTCCTCATCGATACCCATGTGCGCGAGGATCACATCCATCTCTACGGCTTCTCGGATTCGCTGGAGCGGGACTGGTTCCGCCTGTTGCAGACCGTGCAGGGTGTCGGCGCCCGGGTTGCGATCGCCATTCTCTCGGTCCTCGGGCCGGCGCAGCTTGCCGAGGCTATTGCCGCCCAAGACAAGGCGCCGGTTACCGAAGCGCCGGGCGTGGGTGCGAAGCTGGCCCAGCGCATAGTTTCGGAACTCAAGGATAAGGTGCCGTCGCTGGTCGCGGTGATGTCGGTCGGGGCCACCGCAGACGCTGGCGAAACGAAGACGGCGCGAGGACTGATGAGCGACGCCGCGGCGGACGCCGTGTCGGCACTGGTCAACCTCGGCTATCGGCGCGTCGAAGCCTTCACCGCGGTAGCGGCGGTTGCCAAGGACAAGTCCGCCGATCTCGACGTCCAGGCGCTGATCCGGGGCGCCCTGCGTGAACTTGCCCAGGCGGGGAAGGTGGCGTGAGCGCGTCTGCGAGCGACCGCATCGTCGATCCCGACGCCGAGGACGGTGACGTTCTTGCCACGGGTATCCGCCCGCTCTCGCTCGATGACTTTGTCGGTCAGCGGCAGGTGTGCACGAACCTGCGTGTCTTCGTCGAAGCGGCACGTTCGCGCGGCGAGGCGCTCGATCACGTGCTACTCGTCGGCCCGCCCGGGCTCGGCAAGACGACGCTGGCGCAGATCGTCGCCCGCGAGCTCGGCGTCAGTTTTCGCGCGACGGCAGGTCCCGTTATTGCCCGGTCCGGCGACCTCGCGGCGCTCCTGACTAACCTCCAGCCACACGACGTCCTGTTTATCGACGAAATCCACCGCCTTAGCCCGGCGGTTGAGGAGATTCTCTATCCGGCGATGGAGGATTTTCATCTCGATTTGATTATCGGCGAAGGGCCGGCTGCGCGCTCGGTGCGTATCGACCTGCCGCCATTTACGCTGGTCGGCGCCACGACGCGCTCCGGCCTGTTGACGACCCCGTTGCGGGAGCGTTTCGGCATCCCGCTTCGGCTCGACTTTTATGCCACTGAGGATCTCGTCAAGATCGTCAGCCGCGGCGCACGAATCCTCAGTGTTCCACTGACGGAAGATGGTGCGCTTGAGATCGCGCGGCGCTCTCGAGGCACGCCGCGCATCGCCGGCCGCCTGCTGCGGCGGGTGCGGGACTTCGCAGCGGTCGCGGGTCACGCCGAGATCGATCGTGCGACAGCCTCTGAGGCGCTGGGTCGTCTCGAGGTCGATGAGCGCGGCCTCGACGCAATGGACCGCCGCTACCTGTCATGCATCGCCGAGTCCTTCGGCGGCGGCCCGGTCGGGATCGAGACTCTGTCGGCGGCTCTGTCGGAGCCACGCGACGCGCTCGAGGACATCATCGAGCCCTTCTTGATTCAGGAGGGCTTTCTCCAGCGCACGCCGCGCGGGCGCCAACTCACGACAGCCGCCTTCATTCACCTCGGTTTGCCGGCACCGTCCGGCGCCACGCGGCAGTACGAAATGCAGGTCGGCAGCGATGACCCGTGACGCCATAGACCCGGAACCGACGGCCGGAAGTATTGATGGAAAAGGTGCGCACCACTTGCCGGTGCGCGTCTACTACGAGGACACCGATGCCGCGGGCATCGTCTACTACGCGAATTATCTCAGGTTCATCGAGCGTGCGCGGACGGACATGATGCGTCTTCTCGGCGTGTCCCATTCGCGTATGGCGGAGGAAGAGGGGCTCTCGTTTATCGTCCGCAGTTGTTCGGTCAAGTACCGCAAGCCGGCGCGCCTCGACGATGGTCTCGACATCCGAACGCGGATTCTGCGTGTTCGCGGCCCGGTGCTCGACATTGAGCAGGAGGTGTTGCGCCGCGAGGAACTTCTCGTCTCCGCCGACCTGCGGATTGCTTGCATGAATGGCGATGGCCGGGTCCAGGGCCTGCCAGAGACGATTCGTTCGGCTCTCGCGCACGTTGCGCAATCAGCAACCGCCTAACCACGGAAAGAAAACGCAATATGGAACAACAGGCAGTCGAAGCAGCGGCGATCGCAGGATCGGTTTCGGGCGACTTGTCGATTCTGTCGCTCGTGCTCCGCGCCGACCTCGTCGTCAAGCTGGTGCTGCTCATTCTTTTGGGCGCTTCGGTCTGGTGCTGGGCGATTATCTTCGACAAGGTCCGGCGCATTCGTCGCGTTTCGGCGAAGGCGGGCGAGTTCGAAGAAGTGTTCTGGTCCGGCGGGTCGCTCGAGGATCTCTA
The DNA here is from genome assembly GCA_038148335.1 of Alphaproteobacteria bacterium. Lineage (GTDB taxonomy): Bacteria > Pseudomonadota > Alphaproteobacteria > SHVP01 > SHVP01 > CALJDF01. Next base: position 14,864 of record JAYQVF010000045.1, read on the forward strand.
CGACCGTATCGGCACAAAGGCGGATCATCCGATGGCGATTCTCTTTGCCTCGGCAATGCGTGAGTGGCGGCGGTCGGGCGCGCACGGGCTGACGGAAAAAGGCCGTCTGGCGACCGGGGTGCAGGAGCGTATCGGTCAAGTCATGCGGTTGACCATTGCCCGCGAGCTCGACAGGCTTGAGCGCTATCTCGGGTTCCTCGCGACCGTCGGTTCGACGGCCCCCTTCATCGGCCTGTTCGGCACGGTATGGGGCATCATGAACAGCTTCCAGTCGATCGCGCTGAGCAAGAACACGAGCCTTGCCGTCGTTGCGCCCGGCATCGCCGAGGCGCTGTTCGCAACGGCTTTCGGTCTTATCGCGGCGATCCCTGCCGTCGTCGCCTACAACAAGTTCTCGAACGACTTGAATCGCTTCGCCGGACGCCTCGAAGGGTTCGCAGGGGAGTTTTCTGCGATTCTGTCGCGCCAACTCGATGAGGGCGGCGAATAATGGCCGCCTTTCTGATGGAGAAGGCCCAGAACGGTCGGCGCGGCTATCGGCCGATGGCAGAGATCAACGTCACGCCCTTCGTCGACGTGATGCTTGTACTCCTGGTCGTCTTCATGGTGACGGCGCCGCTTCTGACCGTTGGCGTTTCGGTGGAACTGCCCGAAACCGCAGCGGCCCCGATCGCGGGCCAGGATGAACCGCTCGCCGTCAGCATCGATGCTGGTGGCAAGGTCTATATCCAGGACACTGAGGTGAGCATCGAGACCCTCATTCCGCGTCTCCAGGCGATCACACAGAACAATCCGGACGCGCGAATCTTCGTCCGTGGCGACAAGGCGATCGACTATGGCCGTGTCATGGAAGTCATGGGGGTGCTCAACGGCGCGGGCTTCAATCGGGTCGCGCTCATCACGGAACGGCCGAGGGAAAGGTAGAGCGCTTTGCGCGGCGCCATCGCGATATCCGCTGCTGTTCATCTCGCCGTCATCGCGGTGGCATGGGCGGGCGTGCCTGCGCTGTTCAAGCGGGACCTGCCCGAAGAGGCGCCGATCATCGTCGAGCTGGTTACGATCGCGGAGGAAACGCGAGCCGCGCCCGAGGTTGTGAAGCCCAGACCGGAGCCGCCCAAGAAAGAGGAACCCCCGCCGCCACCGAGGCCTGAGCCCGCCGCGGCTGCTGAGCCTCCTCCTCCTCCTCCTCCTCCTCCGCCAGCGCCGAAGCCGCCTGCGCCGAAGCCTGAGCAGGTCGCGGCGCTTCCGCCGCCGCCCAAGCCGGAGCCGAAACCCGCCGAGGCGCCCCCGCCGCCGCCGGAAACGCGCGCCGCGCCGGAGCCGCCCCCGAAACCGGAACCGCGGCCGAAACAGGTCGACGTGCGTCCCAAGACCAAGCCGGAGCCGCCGTCCAAGGCGCCGAAATTCGATGCTGGAAAGATTGCATTACTGATCGACAAGTCACGCAAGGACACGCCGGAAGAAGAGGCGAAAGAGGAACCCAAATCCTTCCTGCAGCCGCCGCCGCGTGATCAGGCGCCGGTGCGGCGCGCCGAACTGGGAAACCGCCTCACCATCAGCGAGATCGACGCCATCCGCTACCAGATCGAGCAGTGTTGGAGCGTACCCGCCGGTGCGCGAGATGCGCACGATCTCGTCATCCGCATCCACATCAGCCTGCGCCCGGATGGTTCTCTGAAGGGGCCACCGGAAATTCTCGATCGCGAGAAGATGGGCGACAGCTTTTTCCGAGCCGCGGCCGAGAGCGCGACTCGCGCTGTGCAGCGTTGCACGCCTTTGAAGAACCTGCCGACGACAAAATACGAGCGCTGGCAGGAGATTACTTTGACGTTCAATCCGAGGGAACTCCTCGGAGGCTAAGGTATGAAGGATGATGCCATGATCAACCGGATGAGCAGGGCCGTTGCCGGTCTAGGCTTTTGGCTTGTGCTAGCGTTCGCAGTTCTGGCGTCCACGCCGGCGCGCGCGCAACTCCAGATCGATATCACGCGGGGCAATGTCGACCCCTTGCCGATCGCGATTGGCGACCTTGTCGGCGTCTCTCCGCAGACAAGCCAGGTCGGTCGCGACATCAGCGGCGTCGTTGCCGCGAACCTTGAACGATCGGGCCTGTTTCGTGCCATCGAACGTTCGGCCTTTATCGAGGACCCGGCGCAAATCACGCTGCGCCCGCGTTTTGGCGACTGGCGCCTGATCAATGCCCAGGCACTCGTAACCGGCGCGACGAACACTGAAAGTGACGGCCGCCTACGGGTCGAATTTCGACTCTGGGACACATTTGCCGAGCAACAGATGACCGGTCTGGTGTATGTGACCAACCCGGGCAACTGGCGGCGGATTGCCCATCTGATTTCGGACGCGATCTACAAGCGGCTGACCGGTGAGGACGGCTATTTTGACACGCGTATCGTCTACATTTCCGAAACAGGCCCAGCGAACCGGCGGGTAAAGCGCCTCGCCCTAATGGACCAGGATGGAGCCAATCATCGTTTTCTGACCGACGGCAAGGACCTCGTCCTGACACCTCGCTTTTCGCCGACGCGTCAAGAGATCACCTACCTCAGCTATTTCAACGATCGGCCGCGCGTCTACATCTACAACATCGATACCGGCCAGCAGGAAATCCTTGGCGACTTCCCGGGGATGACCTTTGCGCCGCGATTTTCACCCGATGGCAACCGCGTGATCATGAGCCTCGCCGCTGACGGCAACTCTGACATCTACACGATGGATATTCGCACGCGGCGCGTCGAGCAACTTACCCGCAACCCGGCGATCGATACCTCGCCCTCCTATTCGCCGGACGGAACGCAGGTGACCTTCAACTCCGATCGCAGCGGGACGCAACAGATCTACGTCATGAACGCGGATGGCAGCGACCAGAAGCGCATCAGCTTCGGCGATGGCCGTTACGCGACGCCGGTTTGGTCGCCGCGTGGCGATCTCATCGCTTTCACCAAGTTCCGTGGCGGGATCTTCTATATTGGCGTGATGCGGACCGACGGTTCTGGCGAACGCCTCCTGACGGAGAGCTTTCTCGATGAGGCGCCGACCTGGTCGCCCAACGGCCGGGTCATCATGTTCTTCCGCCAGGCACCCCGTGCGGACGACGGTTCGGGGGGTGAAACCAACCTGTGGTCGGTCGATCTGACCGGTTTCAACCAGCGTCGGGTTGTGACGCCGCTGGACGGTTCTGACCCTGCGTGGTCGCCCCTGTTCTCTGAGAGCCGCTAGAATCCCCCCTAAACCTCTGGGAGATAGGAAAAAAACTAGCAGCGCCCCCTA
>JAYQVF010000046.1:0-18133 GCA_038148335.1 Alphaproteobacteria bacterium
CCCCCTCCCCGGCCTTCGGCCGGACCTCCCCCTGCGAGGGGGAGGAGGGCTGCTTTGCGACGCGCGGCACGCGCGTTGTTGCTCCTGTGGGAGTGCAAGACCTAACCCGCCTTGTACTCGCCGGACTTGCCGCCGGCTTTGTACAGAAGCTTCACATCGGAGATGACCATGCCGCGGTCGACCGCCTTGCACATGTCGTAGACGGTGAGCGCGGCGACGGAGGCGGCGGTGAGCGCCTCCATCTCGACGCCGGTGCGCCCCTTCAGTTTGCAGGTCGCGGTGATGTCCACGGCATTGCGCGACTTGTCGCATTCAAGAGTCACTTCGACGGAAGAGAGCGCCAGCGGATGGCACAGCGGGATCAGGTCGGGCGTCTTCTTGGCCGCCATGATGCCGGCGAGGCGCGCGGTGCCGAGCACGTCGCCCTTCTTCGCCTTGCCTTCCATGATGAGGGTCAGCGTCGCGGGCTGCATGGTGACGGTGGCGCCGGCGGTGGCGGTGCGCTCGGTTTCGTCCTTGGCCGAGACGTCGACCATGCGTGCGTTGCCGGCGTCATCGAAGTGGGTGAGCTTGCTCACTCTTGCGCCCCGGTGCTCACGGTGAGGAGCAGATCTTCGGGACGTGCCGCCGCGCGGCGCTCCTCAGGATGAGCCGGTTGGGCTCTGGAATCCCGATCGCGCATCAGGCCACCTCGGCGGCGGGGCGCGCCAGCAGGGCCCTGGTCGCGGCGGTGACGTCGGCCTGGCGCATCAGCGATTCGCCCACAAGGAAGCAGCGCGCGCCGCAGGCCGCCATGCGCGCGAGGTCGGCAGGCGTATAGAGGCCGCTCTCGGAGACCAGCGTCGCGCCGGCGGGCACGCGGGCGGCGAGCCGTTCGGTGGTGGCGAGATCGACCTCGAGCCGCGTGAGGTCGCGGTTGTTGATGCCAAGCAGGCGCGATTTCAGCATCAGCGCGCGGTCGAGTTCGGCCGCGTTGTGAACCTCGACGAGCACGTCCATGCCGAGATCGCGCGCGGCGGCCTCGAGGTCGGCGGCCACCGCGTCGTCGACGGCGGCCATGATGACGAGGATGCAGTCGGCGCCGAGCGCGCGCGCCTCGACGACCTGGTAGGTCTCAAGCATGAAGTCCTTGCGCAGGACGGGCAGGGACACCGCAGCGCGCGCCGCCACGAGGAAATCGTCGGCGCCCTGGAAGTACGGCACGTCGGTCAGCACCGACAGGCAGGTCGCGCCGCCGGCCTCGTAGGCGCGGGCCAGGAGCGGCGGATCAAAGTCGGCGCGAATGAGACCCTTGGAGGGCGAGGCCTTCTTGATTTCGGCGATCAGGCCGTAGCCGCCGGTCGACGCGCGGTCGAGCGCGGCCTTGAAGCCGCGCGGCGCGCTTTGCTCGCGGGCGCGGGCAAGGAGGGCGGCCTCGCTCGCCTTCGCCTTTTGTGCGGCGATGTGGTCGCGCTTGTCGGCGCAGATCTTGGTGAGCGCGTTGCTCACATCGGCGGCCTTTGGTTGGTGACCTCGATCAGTTTTTCGAGCACGGCGCGGGCCTTGCCCTCGTCGATCGCGGCGGCGGCGAGTTTCACGCCTTCTTTCAGATCTTTCGCCTTACCCGCGACGATCAGGGTCGCGGCGGCGTTCATCAGCACGATGTCGCGGTAGGGGCCTTCGTGGCCATCGAGCAGGGCGTTGAGCGCCAGCGCATTGGTCGCCGGGTCGGCGCCCTTGAGATCGTTGATGGTGGCGCGCGGCAGCCCGGCGTCTTCGGGCGCGATCTCGAAGGTCCTGATCTGGCCGTCGTCGAGTTCGGCAACCCAGGTCGGGCCGGTGGTGGTGATCTCGTCGAGACCGTCGTGGCCGTGCACGATCCACGCCTTTTCGCTGCCGAGGTTGGCGAGCACGCGGGCCATCGGCTCGACCCATTCCTTCGCAAACACGCCGGTGAGCTGGCGCTTGACGCCGGCCGGGTTGGCCAGCGGCCCGAGCAGGTTGAAGATCGTGCGCACGCCCATCTCGACGCGCGCCGGGCCGACGTGGCGCATCGCGCCGTGGTGGCGCGGCGCCATCATGAAGCAGATGCCGACCTCGCGGAGCGCCTTTTGCACGAGGGCCATGTCGCAGTCGACGTTGACGCCGAGTTCGGTCAGCACGTCGGCGGCGCCCGACTTGGACGACAGCGCGCGGTTGCCGTGCTTGGCGACGGGCACGCCGTTGGCCGCGACGACGAAGGCGGCCGCGGTTGAAATGTTGAAGGTGCCGGCCGCGTCGCCGCCAGTGCCGACGGTGTCGACGGCGCCGGGCGGGGCGTCGATGCCGAGCATCTTGGCGCGCATGACGCGGACGCCGCCGGCGATCTCGGTCACCGTCTCGCCGCGCAGGCGCAGGCCCATAAGGAAGGCACCGATCTGCGCCGGGGTCGCCTCGCCCGACATCATGGTTTCGAAGGCAGCGGCCGCCTCGGCCTCGGACAGGGTTCCGCCCGCGGCCACCCTGGCGAGGATTTCCTTCATGGAAATATCAGCCATATCAATGCCTTGTATCGTTTTCTTTATGTGGATAACAATGAAGAAGCGGGGCTCCCGAACGCCCCGGCGAAGTAAGCCGGGGAACGGTTGCGAGGTCAAGGACATGAAGCAACCTTGACCTTCTAGTAACGGGAAACCTTATATCCCAGGACATGGTCGTCCACGACGCCGCTGCGGCCGGCACCGCCGCCGAAAACCCTGCCACTGCCACCGACAAGATCATCCTGCCGGTCCATGGCATGACCTGCGCGAGTTGCGTGGCGCGCGTCGAAAAGGCGCTGCGCCGGGTCGACGGCGTCGCCAACGTTGCCGTCAACCTCGCCTCGGAACGCGCCGAGGTTTCGTTCGATGCGCGGAAAACCGGGACCGGCGCACTCTCGACCGCCGTCGCCAAAGCCGGCTTCAGCGTGCCCGACGAGGACATCACCCTCGACATCACCGGCATGACCTGCGCGACCTGCGTCGGCCGCGTCGAAAAGGTGCTGGGCCGCGTGCCCGGCGTCGCGGGCGTGCAGGTCAATCTCGCCAGCGAGCAAGCCGTCGTAAAGGCGCCCCGGGGCCTCGTCGATCCGCGCACGCTGACCGACGCCGTGGCGCGCGCCGGCTATGGCGCAACGCTGCACAGCGACGCAAGCGCCGACGTCGGTAGCGAGGAGGCGGCCTCCGATCGCAAGGCCCGCGCCGAACTCCTTCAACTCTCGGCGGCCGCGGTGCTGACGGCGCCGCTGGTGATCCAGATGTTCGTGGTGCTGGCGGGCGGCCAGGAGTTCCTCCCGCCGTTGGCGCAGTTCGTCCTGGCGACGCCGGTCCAGTTCTGGTTCGGTCGACGGTTCTACGTCGCCGGCTACAAGGCGCTGCGCGCCGGCGCCGGCAACATGGACCTGCTCGTCGCGCTCGGCACGTCGGCGGCCTATTTCTTCAGCCTCGCGCTGTGGCTGATTCCCGCCGCGGCGCATGCCGCAGGCGCCCATGGCGAGGTTCACCTGCATTTCGGCGCGGCGGCGGCCATCATCACCTTCGTCCTGCTGGGCCGCTGGTTCGAGAGCCGCGCCAAGCGCGCCACCAATCTCGCGATCCGCGCGCTGATGAAGCTGCGGCCCGATACCGCCTGCGTCGTGCGCGACGGCGCGGAGATGACGGTCGCGCTGGGAGAGTTGGTCGCCGGCGACCTCGTCGTCGTCCGTCCCGGCGAGCGCATTCCCGTCGACGGCGACGTCGAGAACGGCGACAGCGCCGTCGACGAATCCCTGATCACCGGCGAAAGCATGCCGGTCGCCAAGACATCCGGCGACACGGTCACCGGCGGCGCCATCAACGGGGCCGGGCTGCTGCGCGTCCGCGTCACCGCCGTCGGCGCCAACACGACGCTGGCCCGGATCATCCGCATGGTCGAGGGCGCCCAGGCAAGCAAGGCGCCGGTGCAGCGGCTGGTCGACAAGGTCAGCGCGGTCTTCGTCCCGGCGGTGGTGGCGGTGTCCTTCGCGACCTTCGGCCTGTGGTGGGCGATCGACGGCGCCTTCGGCCCGGCGCTCATCGCCGCGGTGTCGGTGCTGGTGGTGGCGTGCCCGTGCGCGCTCGGCCTCGCCACGCCGACGGCGATCATGGTCGGGACCGGCGTCGCGGCGCGCGCCGGCATCCTGATCAAGGACGCCGAGGCGCTCGAGCATGGACACCGCATCGACACCGTCGTGCTGGACAAGACCGGGACCCTGACCGAGGGCCGGCCCGGCGTCACCGACGTGGCGAGCGGCGCCGGCGACATGCCGAACCGTGTCGTCCGCCTGGCCGCCGCGCTGCAGCAGGGTAGCGAGCATCCATTGGCGCGCGCCGTTCTCGACCATGCCGCCGATCTTGGGATCGCGCCGCCCGAGGCGACCGACTTCCAGAGCCTCACCGGTCGCGGCGTGCGCGGGATCGTCGAGGGCCGCACGCTCTATCTCGGGAGCCGCCGCCTGATGGTGGAGATCGGCGCCGCCATCGCCGACTTCGAGGACAGGGCCCAGGCATGGGAAGGTCAGGGTCAGACGGTCATGTGGCTGGCCGAAAGCGACGACGGCACGGCGAAGGTGCTGGGCGTCATTGCCGCCGCCGACCGGATCAAGGAGACCGCGCGCGAGGGTATCGAACGGCTGCGCGAGCTCGGCGTCCGCTCGGTGATGCTGACCGGCGACAACGAGCGGACGGCCAACGCCGTTGCGCGCGAGATCGGCATCGACACCGTGATCGCCGGCGTGCTGCCCGACGACAAGGCGGCGCACCTGCGCGCCTTGCAGGGCGGCCGTCACGTAGTCGCCATGGTCGGCGACGGGATCAACGACGCGCCGGCGCTGGCTGCCGCCGATGTCGGCATCGCGATGGGCACCGGCACCGACGTTGCGATGCACACGGCCGGCATCACGCTGATGCGCGGCGACCCGCTGCTGATCGCCGATTCGATCCGGGCGGCGCGCGCGACCTATCGCAAGATCTGGCAGAATCTGTTCTGGGCCTTCATCTTCAACGTCATCGCGATCCCGCTGGCAGCGTCGGGCTATCTTTCGCCGGCGGTCGCCGGCGGCGCGATGTCGCTGTCGAGCGTCACGGTGGTGTCGAACGCACTGCTGCTGCGGCGCTGGAAGGCCTGGGCGGCACGAGAGGGAAAGAAGGCATGAATATCGGCGAAGTCGCGGCCGAGACCGGGGTTACCGCGAAATCCATCCGCTACTACGAGAGCATCAACCTGATCCCGCCGGCGGAGCGGACCGAATCCGGCTACCGCCACTACACCGAACGCGACGTGCAGACGCTGCATTTCATCAAGCGGGCGCGGGGACTCGGCTTTTCCGTCGCCGAGGTGGCGGAACTGCTGTCGCTGTACCGCGACCGCAACCGCGCCTCGGGAGAGGTCAAGGCGATCGTCGAGGCGCGGCTGCGCGACATCGACGGCAAGATCGCCGAACTCGAGGGCATCCGGGGCACGCTGCGCAAACTGGCCGACCGCTGCCATGGCGACGACCGGCCCGATTGCCCGATCCTCGACGACTTCGCCGGCGCAAACTAGCGCTGGCCATTCGGAAGCGCTTTGGGTAACTTCGTTATTCCTTTTCTGTCAGTAGGTTAGGCCTCGACGTCAATGTTACGCGGTAAGTTTGGCAAATGGCTGACGCCGGCCCGGGCGGTGGCGCTGACCGTCGCGCTGCTGGGCGCAGGGTTGCTCGTTGCCGGGTCAATGGCGAGCTGGGGCAGCCGCGGCACCGAGGCCGTCGCCGCGACCGCGCCGCAGGCCACCGAGACCGCCACAGCTGACAAGCCGCACAAGCCGTCTGGTGCAGACTTGCAGACGCACGACGCAGCTCCCGCCGAGGCCACGCACACGGCGCACGACGGGGAGGCGGCAAAGACGGCCAAGCCGCAGATGCGGACTTCGGAGCCCGAGCCCGCCATGGGACTTCGCCTATCGCCGAGGCCCGACATAGAGCGGCCGGCACGCCGGCTGGCCCTGGCGCCGAACGAGACAGCGGCGGCCACCGTGCCCCCAGCACCCCGGCACCAAGCCGCCGCCCCGGCGCGGCACGACGAGGTCGGTTCCGATGCCGCGTGGCAGCGCTTTGCGGCGCATGCGCCGGCTGTCGACGGCCCGATGATCGCCATCGTCATCGACGATTCCGGGCACGATCCGGCGCGGACGAAACGCACCGCCGCATTCCGCGACGGCATCCTGACGCTCGCATTTCTACCGTACGTCGAACGCCTCGCCGACCAGACGGCCCTGGTCCGCGATGCCGGCCACGAGATCCTGCTGCACCTGCCGCTCGAACCGCTGAACCCGGAACTCGACACCGGACCGAACGCGCTGGCGATCAACATGGACGACTCAACCTTTGCCGAGCAGCTCGCGTGGAACCTGTCGCGGCTGGACGGCTATGTCGGGATCAACAACCACATGGGCAGCCGCTTCACCGCCGACCGGCCGGCGATGCGCCGCCTGATGCGCGACCTCGCGGAGCGCGGGCTGCTGTTTCTCGATTCGCGGACCACGACGCTGACCGTCGGCGAACCGACAGCGGCAGAAGCCGGCGTGCCGTTCCTGCGCCGCGACGTGTTCCTCGACAACGACAACGACGCGGCGAGCGTTGCCGCGCAGCTGCAAGAAACCGAAGCAGTGGCGCGCCGCCAGGGCTACGCCATCGCCATCGGCCATCCGCACACCTGGACGCTGGACGCGCTCGAAGCCTGGGCCCCGGAGGCACGCAAGCGCGGCTTCACGCTGGTGCCGCTGACGGCCGTGCTGAAATACCGGCAACAGGCGGTCGCCCAGCGCGCCAGCAATCAACACTAGGCAGAGGAGGGACAGCCATGTCCGAAAAGATCTACATCGTCAAAGGCATGACCTGCGGCGGCTGCGTCAAGTCGGTGACCAACGCCCTGCAGCACGCCGACCCCGGCGCGAAGGTCGCGGTCGAACTCGCCAGCGGGCGCGTCACCTTCGACAGTGCGCTGAGCGACGACGCGGTGCGCGCGGTAGTCGAGGATGCGGGCTTCGACTTCGAGGGACCCGCAGCCTAAGCATACGCCGACGCGCCCACGTTACCGACCAGGATCAAGAGCACGCATGACGACCTGGAAACCGATTGTCATCGTTCTCGCCGCCGCGGTTGCGGTGACCGCCGTGGTCGTCCTGATCGGCGGGATCCTGATGTCACCGGCGGCGACGAACGACGCGGACCCGGATAACGCGCAACAGGTGGCGCGTGGCGAGGTCGTCTATGCGGAGAACTGCGCCAGCTGTCACGGCCGACAGCTGGAGGGCGAGGCCAATTGGCGCAGCGCACGCGCCGACGGCACCTTTCCGGCGCCACCGCACGACGAAACGGGCCACACCTGGCACCATCCCGACGACCTGCTGTTCCAGATCACGAAAGAGGGCGGCCGCGCGTTCAATCCGAAAAGCAATATGCCCGGGTTCGGCGGCAGCCTCAGCGACGCCGACATCTGGGCGGTCCTCGCCTATATCAAGAGCCAGTGGCCGGGTCCCGTCCAGGAACGCCAGCGCCAGATCACGCAGGCGAACGACTAGGGCTCAGAGCAGACCGCCAAGCGGCATGCTGCTGCGCCGCGTTGCGGGCAGCGCGTTGAGGTCGAGCGTCTCGATCAATCCCTGATTCACGCTGACACCGACATCGTTCTGCACGGCCAGAAGATACTGATCGACGATGTCCTGCCCAACGCGGGAATTCAGGATGTCGCGTAACTGGGCGAGTTCCAGTTCGTTGGTCGCCGGCGAGGCGGCGAGGACTTCGTCGAGACGCGCAACCGCATATCCTTCGCGATCGGCGGTTTCGGCCGTAGCGTATTCGCCGACCTTCAGATCGAACAGCTGGCTCACCAGTTCCGCCGAAACCTCGGCCTGGACGCGCCCGCTGGTTCGGGTGAGAGCCTCGCTCTTCACGACCTCGGCGCCCTGTTCGGCTGCGGCGTCCTCGAGCGTGCGACCGCCCTTGACCGCCGCAAGCATGTCGTCCGCCTTCTGTTTCGCAGCGGCGAGTTTCTGGTCGCGCTTCCAGTCTTCGACCACCACCACGCGGATCTCGTTCAGGGGGCGTACGGCCTCGGGCGAGATGTTGTCGACGCGGACCACGAAATAGCCGTTGTCCGATGACTCCTGGGGCTCGCTCACCTGACCGACATCGGTGGAGAACACGGTATCGATGAAGCGATCGAGGTCGGCGATGCCCTCGACGGCATTGGCGTCGCGGTCGTTGCCGGCGCGGTCGATCGCGGGCAGCACCGTTGCGGTCAGCCGCACGCGGCTGGCGGCGTCCTCGAGGGTGCGGCCGCCCGCCATCTCGTCTTCGAGGCGATCGACCAGATCCTGCAGGCCGTCGAACGAGCGGCGGCGGCGGATTTCGTCCTCGAGGCCGGCGCGCACTTCTTCGAGCGGCGTCGTACCTTCGGGCGCGATCTCGTCGACCCGAACGACATGGAAACCGAACGCACTGGCCAGCGGCTGGCTCAGTTCGCCAGCGGCGAGGTCGAACACCGCGTCGGCGAGGTCGGACGGCAGATCGTTCCACTCAACCATGCCGAGATCGGTGGCGCCGGCGTTGAAGGCGCCGCTGTCGCCGGCCACGGCGTCGAAGGTTTCGCCGGCCGCGAGCCGCTGGCGGGCGGCGAGGGCGGCTTCCTCTGTGTCGTAGATGAGCTGTTCGACCTTGCGCCGCTCGGGCTGGAAGTAGCTGTTGATGCGGTCGTTGTAGGTGCGCTCGAGTTCGTCCTGGGTCACCTCGATCTCGTCGTAGAGCGCATCGGGGGCAATCCAGACGTAGGTGACCGCGCGGTACTCCGGCGCCATGTAGCGCGCCTCGTTCTCTTCGTGAAAGCGGACGAGGGTCGGCTCGTCCGGTTCCGCCGGATCGGCGAGGTCAGCCATGCGGACTACGGCAAGCTCCGCGACGCGGCGCTCGTTGCGGTGCTCGAACAGCGGCCGCACCATCGGCGCCGGCGCGAAAGCGCCCACGGAAATGCTGGAGAGCACTTGGTCGCGGGCGAGGTCGCGGCGGAACGACGAGACGAAGTCTTCCTCGCTCAGCCCGTTCTGGGCCAGGGTCTGCAGAAAGCGGTTTTGGTCGAAACGGCCGGTGGCGTCCTGGAACGCCTCGTTGCGGAACACGGACTCGCGCAGGAGTTCGTCGCCGATGGTGACGCCGTAATCGTCGGCGGTTTCGTCGAGCATGGTCTGAATGACAACGCGGCGGACGGTTTCGCCGACAAGGCCGAACTGGCGTCCTTCGTCGGGCGTGATCTGACGGTCAAGCCGCCGCGCCAGGTCGTTGAGGTCGCGCTGGTAAGTGCGGATGAACTGGTCGGTGCTGATTTCCTTGCCGCCCACCGTCGCGACCGCCGGGTTGGCGCCGCTGCCAATGAAGATGTCGCCGATGCCCCAGACCGCGAAGCTGAGAATCAGAAGTCCGAGAAGGATCTTGATGACCCAGGAGCTGACGCCCTGGCGGATCGAATCGAGCATGCGCGGTGGTCCCGACGTATCTGGAATGAGCTGACCGGCGACTCGTATAGACCCCGCAAGAACGCCCCGCAACCGGCTGAGCCGAAACCGTTTTGGCGGCGCGGCGGGTACCGGGTAGCGGGCGCGGCCAACTAGGCCCGGCGTCACAAATCTGTTATGCCAGCGCCAAGGGGTGCGGACCCAAATCGGGAGATCATGGACGTGGCGGCACGGCGCAAGCTGATAGCGGGCAACTGGAAGATGAACGGGCTGCGCGAGGACGGAATCGCGCTGGCCGGCGCGCTGGGCGCCAAGGCCTTCGGCCGCAAACTGGCGTGCGACGTCGCGGTCTGCCCGCCGGCGACCCTGCTGGCCAAGATCGACCGGGCATTCGACAACAACGACATCGAACTCGGCGGGCAGGACTGCCATGCCGACGCGGCGGGTGCCCATACCGGGGATATCAGCGCCGAAATGCTGCGCGATGCGGGCTGCCGTTATGTGATCGTCGGCCATTCCGAACGGCGCGCCGATCACGGCGAAAGCGACGCGACCGTCGCCAACAAGGCCGCAGCCGTACACCGCGCCAAGATGATCGCCATCGTCTGCGTCGGGGAAACCCTGGCGCAACGCGAAGCCGGCGAAACGCTGGCGATCGTTGCGGGCCAGGTGAAGGGGTCGCTGCCGGCGAAGGCCACCGGGGCGGATACCGTCGTCGCCTACGAACCGGTGTGGGCCATCGGCACCGGCAAGACCCCGACACTCGACCAGATCGCCGAAGTGCATGCCCATATTCGCGCGACCCTGGAAGAGACCCTGGGCAGCGCTGGCGCCGGCGTCCGCGTGCTCTATGGCGGGTCGGTCAATGCGAAGAACGCCGAAGAGATCCTGGCGGTGGACAACGTCGACGGGGCGCTGGTCGGCGGGGCCAGCCTCAAGGCGGACGACTTCTGGACCATCGTCCAGGCCGCGGGCGGCGCATGAGCCACGCCGGGCACCACCGGCCGATCACCGGCGGGGTTCCCGACCCGGACACGCTGGCCAAGGTCCTGTGCGCCGCCGAGCCGGTTCTCGGCCGCCAGCACCTGGTATGCCAGCTGCTGATCCATGCCATGGCCGATCCGGACAGCGTCGGCGCGGCCTGGGACGCCATCGAGGCGCTGCCGGCGGCGCAGCGCCGCATGCTGGCTGCTGGTCTGGGCGAAATCCTGCTTGCCTAGGAGACGCCGCGCCCTAGCCAAGGCGGCGCAATTGGTTTAAAAGCCGCGACTTTCCAGCCGGAAACCGCCGCCCAGATGACCACCATCCTTCTCATCGTTCATGTGCTGATTGCCGTAGCCCTGGTAATTACGGTGCTGCTCCAGCGCAGCGAGGGCGGCGCGCTCGGCATCGGCGGCAATCCGGCAGGCGGCCTGATGACGAGCCGCGGCGCCGGCAACCTGCTGACGCGGACGACGGCAATCCTCGCCGCCGTGTTCATGGTGACGAGCATCGTGCTGGCGATCATCGCCGGCGCCGGTTCATCGTCGCGGTCGCTGTTCGACAACCCGCCGCCGCCGGAACCGGTCCAGCAGCAGGAGCAACAGCAGCCCGCCGCGCCCACGCAACCGTCGGTTCCGCTGTCGCGTTAATGCCGTCGATTCGACAGCGATCGATTTTATCCACCGTTAATCTTCAAATCTGGCGACGTGATCTCTTTTGGTCCGCGCCGCGATGATCTATCTTTGGCGTCCATGACGCGGTTCATTTTTATTACCGGCGGCGTGGTATCTTCTCTCGGTAAGGGACTCGCGTCAGCCGCCCTCGGCGCCTTGCTTCAGAGCCGCGGCTTCAACGTCCGCCTCCGCAAACTGGACCCCTATATCAACGTCGATCCGGGCACGATGAGCCCGTATCAGCACGGCGAAGTCTACGTCACCGACGACGGGGCGGAGACCGACCTCGACCTAGGGCACTACGAGCGCTTTACCGGCGTCGCCTCGTCGAAGGCCGACAACGTCACGACGGGCCGCATCTACCAGACGGTCATCGCCAAGGAGCGCCGCGGCGACTATCTCGGGGCCACGGTCCAGGTCATTCCCCACATCACCGACGCCATCAAGGAATTCGTGATGGACGGGGTGGAGGGCCACGATTTCGTCCTGGTCGAGATCGGCGGCACCGTGGGCGACATCGAAAGTCTGCCGTTCCTCGAGGCGATCCGGCAGCTTGGCAACGAGCTGGGGCGCGATCGCGCGATGTTCGTGCACCTGACACTGATGCCCTACGTCGCGGCATCGGGCGAACTGAAGACCAAGCCAACACAGCATTCGGTCAAGGAACTGCGCTCGATCGGTATCCAGCCCGACGTCCTGCTGGTGCGCTCGGACCGCGAAATCCCTCAGTCGGAGCGCAAGAAGATCGCTCTGTTCTGCAACGTGCGCGAAGAGGCGGTGATCCCGGCGCTCGACGTCTCGTCGATTTACGAAGTGCCGCTGCGCTATCACGAGCAGGGACTGGACGAGCAGATCCTCAAGGTCTTCAACATGCTGAACGGGCGCGCGCCCGAGCTGTCGCGCTGGACCCAGATCTCGCAGCGCGTGCAAGGTCCCGAGGGCGCGGTGAAGATTGCCGTCGTCGGCAAGTACACCGAACTGCTCGACGCCTACAAGTCGCTGAGCGAGGCGCTGACCCACGGCGGTTTCGCCAACAACGTGCGGGTCGACCTCGAATGGATCGATTCGCGCATCTTCGAGACCGAGGACACCGTGCAGTACCTCGAGGACGTCAACGGCATCCTGGTGCCGGGCGGTTTCGGCGAGCGCGGCGCGGAAGGCAAGATCGCCGCCGCCCGGTTCTCGCGCGAGCGCGAAATTCCCTATTTCGGCATCTGCTTCGGCATGCAGATGGCGGTGATCGAGGCGGCGCGCAACCTGGCCGGGATCAAGGGCGCGAGCTCGACCGAGTTCGGTAGCTGCAAGGAACCGATCGTCGGCCTGCTGACCGAATGGATGCAGGGCAACGTGCGCCAGACCCGCGGCGAGAGCGACGACAAGGGCGGCACGATGCGGCTCGGCGCGTACCCGTGCGACCTCGCCGAAGGATCGAAGGTGCGCGCGATCTACGGCGCGGACCACATCTCCGAGCGCCATCGCCACCGCTACGAGGTCAATATCACCTACCGCGACGCGCTGGAGAAAGTCGGCATGAAGTTCTCCGGCATGTCGCCCGACCGCACGCTGCCCGAGATCGTCGAACTTCAGGGCCACCCCTGGTTCATCGGCGTGCAGTTCCACCCCGAGCTGAAATCGAAACCGTTCGACCCGCATCCGCTGTTCGCCTCGTTCATCGAGGCGGCGGTGACGCAGTCGCGCCTGGTCTAGCGATGGCCGATACCCGCCACGTCAAGGTCGGGAACGTCACGCTGGGCAACGACCTGCCGCTGACCCTGATCGCCGGCCCGTGCCAGATGGAAAGCCGCGACCATGCGATGGACATGGCAGGCGCGCTGACCGAGATGGCGCAGGAACTCGGCATCGGTCTGATCTACAAGACCTCGTTCGACAAGGCGAACCGCACCAGCCTCAAGACGCCGCGCGGCCTCGGCCTGGAGGCGGCGATCCCGGTCTTCCGGGCCGTGCGCGATGCGTTCGGCTGTCCGGTGCTGACCGACGTGCACGAGCGCGAACAGTGCGCCGTGCTCAAGGGCGCGGTCGACGTTCTGCAGATTCCGGCCTTCCTGTGCCGCCAGACCGATTTGCTGGTCGCGGCGGCCGAGACCAGCCTCGCGGTCAACGTGAAGAAGGGCCAGTTCCTCGCGCCGTGGGACATGAAGAACGTGGTCGAGAAGATCACCGGGTCGGGCAACGACCGTGTGCTGGTCACCGAACGCGGCGCGTCCTTCGGCTACAACACGTTGGTTTCGGACATGCGCGCCATTCCGGTGCTGCGGGACACCGGCTTTCCGGTGGTGTTCGACGCGACCCACTCGGTGCAACAGCCGGGCGGGCAGGGCGCGACGTCTGGCGGCCAACGTGAATTCGTGCCGGTGCTGGCGCGCGCCGCCGTCGCGGTCGGCGTCGCCGCCGTGTTCATGGAAACCCACCAGGACCCCGATAATGCGCCGTCCGACGGCCCCAACATGGTGCCGCTGTCGGAGATGAAGGGCTTGGTCGGCCGGCTGCTGGAATTCGACGCGCTGGCGAAGCGGCGGTAGCCCTTCTCTCTGCCTCCTGCCACCTGCTAAAAACCCGCAACCCAAACTCACCCCGGAGCGCCGCATCCCATGACCGCCATCATCGACATCCATGGCCGTGAAATTCTCGACAGCCGGGGCAACCCGACGGTGGAGGTGGACGTCCTGCTGGAGAGCGGCGCGATGGGCCGCGCGGCGGTGCCCTCGGGCGCCTCGACCGGCGCTTACGAAGCGCACGAGAAGCGCGACGGCGGCGAGCGCTATGGCGGCAAGGGCGTGCAGGGCGCGGTCGACGCGGTCAACGGCGAGCTCTACGACGCGCTGTCGGGGCTCGACGCGACCGACCAGGTGCTGATCGACCAGACGATGATCGAACTCGACGGCACCGAGACCAAGGAGCGCTTCGGCGCCAACGCGATCCTCGGCGTGTCGCTGGCGGTGGCCAAGGCGGCGGCCGAGGCGCTGGGCCAGCCGCTCTATCGCTATGTCGGCGGCACGCTGGCGCGCGAACTGCCGGTACCGATGATGAACATCGTCAACGGCGGCGCACACGCCGACAACCCGATCGACTTCCAGGAATTCATGATCATGCCGGTCGGCGCGGCCGGCATCGCCGACGCCGTGCGCATCGGCGCCGAGGTGTTCCAGCACCTCAAGGCGCACCTGAAAAAGGCCGGGCACAGCACCAACGTCGGCGACGAGGGAGGCTTTGCGCCGAACCTCAAGAGCACCGAGGAGGCGCTCGACTTCGTCATGCAGGCGATCGTCGAGGCGGGCTACACGCCGGGCGAGGACGTCGTGCTGGCGCTCGATTCGGCCTCGACCGAGTTCTTCAAGGGCGGCAAGTACGTGCTCGAAGGCACCGGCGAGACGTTCGATTCGGACGGCATGGTGAAGGTCTACGAAAAGCTCGTCGCCAACTACCCGATCCGGTCGATCGAGGACGGCATGGCCGAGGACGACTGGGAGGGCTGGGCCTCGCTAACGCAGGCCATCGGCGACAAGGTGCAGCTGGTCGGCGACGACCTGTTCGTCACCAACCCGAAGCGGCTGGCGCAGGGCATCGCCAGGGGTACGGCCAACGCGATCCTGGTCAAGGTCAACCAGATCGGCACCCTGACCGAGACCCTGACGGCGGTCGAGATGGCGCACAAGGCGAACTATCGCGCCGTGATGTCGCACCGCTCGGGCGAGACCGAGGACGCGACCATCGCCGACCTCGCGGTGGCGACCAACTGCGGCCAGATCAAGACCGGCTCGCTGTCGCGCTCGGACCGCATCGCCAAGTACAACCAGCTCATCCGCATCGAGGAAGAACTGGGCCCGGCGGCGGTCTATCCGGGGATGGCGGCACTGCGCTGATCGTCCTTCGGGACGCGGCCTTGCGGCCGCTCCTCAGGATGAGCATTTCTGTCTGCGACGGCAGTGCGCTCGGCGATCAGGTCCGCTAGTCCGCGCTCGCCATCGCGGCGAAGGCGCCGTCCTTCTTGACGAGTTCGTCGTAGGCCCCGTGTTCGGCGACGCGGCCACCTTTCATCATCACGACCTGGTCGAAGGCCTGGGCGAGGCTGGCGCGGTGGAGGACCGCAACGATACCGGTGTTCTCCAGCGCCATCAGCGAGCCCATGACCTTGCGGTGCGTCGCGGCGTCGAGGCCGGCGGTCGCTTCGTTGAGGACCACGAGGTCGGGGCGTTTCAGCATCGCGCGCGCCAAACCCACTTTCTGGCGCTGCGCCGCGGTGAGGCGGGCGCCGCCGACGCCGACCTGGTATTCGAGCCCGGCACGGATCACGTCGCGGCGGTGGTTCGAGGTCTCGAGCACCTCGGCCAGCATCCTGTCGACCATGGCGTCGGCCTGGGCGAGTTCTCGGCTGACTTTGCCGAACAGCATGTTATCCAGAAGCGTGCCGGCGACGATGTAGCGGTCGGGGTCGAAGAACTCGACATTGGCCCGCAGGTTGTCGGGCAGGTTCTGCGCGAACAGCTTGCGCACCTCGACGATGCGCCGCTGCAGGTCGTCGTCGAGGGCTTCGAGTCGGTGGGTCGGCAATAGCTTCAGCGCGAGGCAGATGAGGCGCGCATTGTCGTCGTCGGTCAGCGGTTCGTTCGCCGACGCGCGCACCAGCATGCCCTTGTAGACCGGCAGTTCGTCGTGGCGGATGAAGCTGTAACGCTCGAAGAACTCGTGGCCCGGCGGCAGGTCGGCGAAGATCTCGACCATGGTGCGCGCGACCGACAGGCCCTTGTCCAGCAGGATCGGACCGAGGCCCGAGGTGTCGAGGATCGAGCGCACGTAGGGGTTCAGCGCAAGGCGGTCCATCTGGAACGCATCGCCGACCGGCAGGCCGAAGAGCAGGTTCTCGCCCACGGTGGCGCCCTGGTTGTAGCACTCGGGATCAAAGCGCTCGACGATGCCTTCGTTGCCGGGTTTGGCGAGACGCTCGGCCATGCGCTTGCGCACGTCCAGCGCGCCGGCGGTGATGTCGGGATGGTTCGCCGGATCGACGACGCTGCGCAGGCCGAGTTCGAAGACGTCGCGCTCGAAGTCGCAGGCGAGCAGGACCTCGATCAGGCGCGAGTCGATCGCGTCCGCGCTGTCGAGACCTGCCCGGCGGTAGTCGATCCAGTCGGCGGCGGCGTTGAGGAGCGTGTTGCCGGTGCGGCGCGCCTCGGCCTGGTCGCGGGCGAGGTGCGGATCGTCGGGCGCCGTGCCGTCGGCGGGGACGTGCTTGAGCGCGTAAAGCATGTTGTCGCGCAGGGACTGCGGCATCAGATAGGTGGTCGGCCCAACATAGGCGACGTGGCGGCCCAGCACCGCCTCGGGCGCCCGGACCGGATCGACATCGCCCAGCGACAGCGACCCGCCGGTCGGCGCGATGAGGCCGGCGATCATCTGGGCGAGTTCGGCCTTGCCCGACCCCGGCGGCCCGACGATCGCCAGCCGGCCCGCGAGCGGCGCATGCAGCGCGACGCCGTCGACCAGCTTGAGGCCGATGTCGTCGGCGTAGGCCAGGTTGCTGGCGACGATGTCGCCCGTGAGGGATTCGTCGCGGCCGCGCTCGGGGTCCTGACGCTCGGGCGCGACGAAGTCGTCGGCGTGGAACTGGTCGACGACCTGTTCGTACTTGATCTGCACGTCGAGGCGCTGCTGGTCCCAGTCGAGCAATTCCTTCATCGGGCCGGGCAGGTCCTTGTAGGCCGCGATGACCGCGACCAGCGCGCCGATGTCGAGTTGGCCCTTGATCGCGAAGTAGCCGCCCGCCGAATAGAAGAAGAACGGCGTGAGCTGGGCGAGGAAGTTGTTGACCAGCTTGACGAAGAACTTGCGCTGATAGATCTCGAAACGGATGCGGAAGATGCGGCCCAGCCGCGCGGCGATGTCGGCGCGTTCGTAGTTGGACGTATCGTTGGCGCGTACTTCCTGGATGCCGTCGACGATCTCGGCGATGCGGCCAGCGAGCTGGCGCGCAGTCAACTGGCGTTCGCGGCCCAGCACGAGCACGCGGCGACGCAGCCGCGGCACGATGCCGACCTGCAGGCCGACGACGACCACGGCGACGGTCCCGAGAATCCAGTTCTGCGCCATGATGAAGACGACCGCGGTCAGCGCCTGCCCGCCGAGGAAGGCCGGCGTGACGAAGGCCTCACCGATGAAGCCGCCGAGGGGTTCGACCTCGTCCTTGATCATGGTCGCCATCTCGGCGGCCTTGACCTTGCGGAAGTGGGGCAGGGGAAAGCGCAGGATGCGGTCGAGCAGCTCGTAGCGCAGGCGACGCAGCAGCCGCTCGCCCAGCCGGCCCTTGAACGTGTTGATGTAGAACTTGAAGCCGTTGTTGACGACGACCATCAGCAGAAACAGGCCCGACAGCACCAGCAGGTAGGGCAGCCGTTCGAGGTCAAGGCCGCTGAACAGCGTCAGCGTGCCGCCGCCGAGAAAGTCGGGCACGCCGAACGCGACGCGCAGCAGGTTGGCGGTGGCGCCATCCTCGGGAAAGGCGCGGCCCTGGATCGCCTGGTTGACGATGCGCTTGGGCAGGTCGAGCGAGATGAAATAGAAGATCATCGACGCCGCGACGATCATCAGGATGACGACCTGGTCGCGGGCGCTGTGCCGCAGGATGTATCTGAACAGGCGTCGTTCCATACGACACCACACTCCGCCGCAGATGCGGCGGTCCTGATGAAATAGCCGTCGAAGGTTCGAACCGGGCTGCGGGCCGCCCTGCCCGGTGCACCCCAGACAAATGAAAATGCGGCGTGGAGCCTACGCCCGGGAACGGGCGGGCGTCCACTGGGAGTTTTGGGCGAGGCCTGTGGTCCATGGTCTTCGTCCTTCGGGACGGCCGCCCATAGGCGGCCTCCTCAGGATGAGCGTTCGGGTTCACGCCTGCGAGTTGACGCCCTGTTGCACCGCTCATCCTGAGGAGGCGGTCCCGAGGGGGACCGCCGTCCCGAAGGACG
>JAYQVF010000047.1:0-17899 GCA_038148335.1 Alphaproteobacteria bacterium
CGCCATCACCGTGGCGCCCGACCGCAAGCCGGGCGCGCGGCGGCTGCAGGAGATACGCGAGCGGTTGCAGGCGGATGGCGTCGCCTGCGTTTTCGCCGAGCCGCAGTTCCCGCCGGATGTCGTGACGACGCTGACCGAGGGGACCGGCGTGCGGGCGGCGATCGCGGACCCGCTCGGCGCGTCGCTGGAACCGGGTCCGGACCTATATCTGGCGCTGATGCGAACGCTCGCGCGTTCGCTGGCCGAGTGCCTCACACCGCATTCGTGAATTGAATCGGCACGCGGTGCGCCATAAGAATGACGCCATGTCGCTGAGGTCGCGGGTCCTGGCCGTCGTTGTGGTGGCGTTGGCGTTCTTCGCCGGCGCCGCGCCGAGGGCGCTCGCGCATCCCCACATCTGGATCGACGCCTTCGTCGAAGTCCTGCACGACGGGCCGCGGATCGCGGGCCTGCGGATCAACTGGACCTTCGACCCGTTCTTCTCGGGTATGGCGGCCGCCGACTTCGACACCGACGGCGACAGCATGCTCGACGATGACGAGGCCGCCCGCCTCGCCGAAACCAGCGCCGAGACCCTGAAGGACAGCGGCTTCTTCACGCACATCTGGCTCAACGGCGAACTCGTGCAGATCGACGGTGTGCGCGACTTCAAGGCCTGGGTCCGCGACAAGAGACTCACTCATGCCTTCACCGTCGCGTTCCCCGAGCCCATCGATCCGGCGACGACCACGCTCGACGTCTCGCTCTACGACCCGACCTACTACGTCGAAATCAACATGGACGCGGTCGATCCGCTGCGCTTCGCCGGCGGCAGCCCGTCGTGTCTCATCAATGTCCAGCCCGATCCGCAGCGCACGATCTACTTCGGGCTCGTGCGCCCGACCCTGATGCAGTTGCTTTGCGCCGCCTCCTAGCGTCGCTGTTCCTCGCCCTCTCCCTCGCGACGGCCGCCGGTCTGGTGGCGGCACCGGCCGTGGCGCAAGGGTCGATGCGGGCACTCGGCGGCGGCAGCCCCGTCGCCGAGGCCGAGCCGGCGGGAGCGCCGGGCGCGCTCAGTCGGCTCCTGTTCGAAATTCGCCGGATGCAGCGCGACCTGCAGACCCGCCTCGCCGGGGCGGTCGAGGCGGTCGGCTCCGGCGCCACCGTGTGGCCTCTCCTCGTCCTCCTCGGTCTGTCGTTCGCCTATGGCGTGCTGCATGCGGCGGGACCCGGCCACGGCAAGGTGGTGATCAGCTCGTACCTTCTCGCCGGCGAAGGCAATGTGCGCCGCGGCGCCGTGCTCGCCGCGCTGGCGTCGCTGGTGCAGGCGGTCTCGGCCGTCGCGCTGGTCGGCGTCCTCGCGCTCGCGCTCGGCATCGCCAACATGACGACGGTAGAGCGGGTGCGGACGCTGGAGGCGGTCAGCTACGGCATCGTCGCGCTGCTCGGTTTCTGGATGCTGTGGCGCACGCTCCGCGAGATCGCCGCCCATCGGCGCGGTCACCACGATCACGCCCACCATCATCACGACCACGGGCACGGCGACCTGGCGCGGGTCGCCGCCGCGGGCTGGCGCGAGGCCGCCGTCGTCGTCCTCGCGGTCGGCATCCGGCCGTGCAGCGGCGCGGTGATCGTTCTGCTGTTCGCCCTGGCCCAGGGGCTGTTCCTCACCGGCATCCTCTCGACCCTGGCGATGTCGGTCGGAACCGCGATCACGGTATCGGTTCTGGCAGCGCTCAGCGTCGCGGTGCGCCGTGGCGTTCTGACGCTGTCGGGCACCTCCCGCCGCTGGCAGGAGGTCGCCGCCGGCACGCTGGGTGTGGTTGGTGCCGCTGCGGTCGCGTCGTTCGGCGTGTTGTTCTTCTTAGCCGCGCTCTAGCGGCCGCGTCGCCTCGCGGCCGCGGCCATTGCCGCCATCATCGCGATCCCGAGCAAGAAGCCGCCGACGTGCGCCGCCCAGGCGATCTGTCCGCCGCCTTCGGCGATTCCCGGCATGCCGACGAACCCGCTCACTACCGTACTGCCGATCCAGATCAGCGCCGCCGGCCAGCACCGCATGCGCCGCTGGCCGAACCGGTCGGGCCGCGCCATTAGCCACAGCACCGCGCCGAACAGGCCGCTGACCGAACCAGACGCGCCGATCACCGGCGCCGCGCCATCGGGATAGATCGCCCCGTGGGTGAACGCGCCGGCCACCCCGGTCGCGACGTAGATGATCAGCATGCGCCGCGCGCCGATACCGCGTTCCAGCGCGCTGCCGAAGGCCGACAGCATGACCATGTTGAGCAGCAGGTGGATCCAGCCGCCGTGCAGGAACTGGTAGGTCACCGGCGCCACCCACGCCGGCCAGCCGCCCAGTCCGTCCACCGAATAGCGCACCGGGATGAAGGCGAGGTGGACCAGAACCCATTCCCAGGCGTCGTACGGCAGCACCGACATGACGATGTGCACCGCCACGTTGGCGCCGATCAGCGCCAGCACGGCGGGCGGCAGGTTGACCGCCGGTTCGCGCGGCGGCGGTCCCGGACGTTGCCAGTCGGGAAGGGTCATGGCGGCGTCTTATGCCTCGCAACGGCGCGAGGGGAAAGGCCGCGGTGGTTCACGCAAAAAGAGAATAGGGTGGAAAGAATACACGCAGTCATTGGTTTTGGGCCCGGAATCCTGTTGCAGGTCCCCTTGAATCCCCTTAGTTTCCGCCCCAATTGAAAGCCAGACTAATCTAATCAGGATTAAACGGATCGGGATTGGCCGATGCTTCGCCTTAGCCGCATGACCGACTACGCCGTGGTCGTCCTCGACCATATGGCGCGTCAGCCCGAGGGCACCCAGAACACCGCCGACGTCGCGCTCGCCACCGGGCTGCCGGCGACGACCGTCAGCAAGTTGCTGCACCGTCTCACCGAGGTCGGCATCGTCGCGGCGGAGCGGGGTCGTTACGGCGGCTACCGGCTCGAGCGGGCGCCAGACAACGTGCGCCTGTCCGACGTGCTCGCCGCCTTCGAAGGGCAGCTGGCGCTGACCGACTGCCTCGACACCGCGGGCAATGCCTGCGAACACGAAACCCGCTGCTCGATTGCCGGCCGCTGGAATGTGGTGTCGTCGGCGATCCGGCGCGTACTCGACGATCTGACGCTGGCCGACGTGTTGACGCCGGCCGTGCCCACCGCGACCGGCGCCGCGTCGCCGCAGCTCAGCGCCTGACAAGGACGGAAATGGCCAACGTAAGCGAAAGCGAAACCATCGGCGCCGCGACGACGGAGAAGTACAAGTACGGCTTCGTCACGGACATCGATTCCGACATGGCGCCGAAGGGGCTGAACGAGGACATCGTCCGCTTCATCTCCGCCAAGAAGAACGAGCCCGAATGGATGCTCGAATGGCGTCTCAAGGCGTTCCGCCTGTGGTTGTCGAAGGAGGACGAAGAGCCGACCTGGGCCAAGGTCTCCTACCCGAAGATCGACTACCAGGACTCCTACTACTACTCCGCGCCGAAGAAGAAGGAAGGGCCCAAGAGCCTCGACGAGGTCGATCCCAAGCTGATCGAGACCTACGAAAAGCTCGGCATCCCGCTGCATGAGCAAAAGATGCTGGCGGGCGTTGCCGTCGACGCCGTGTTCGACAGCGTCTCGGTCGCCACGACCTTCAAGGGCGAACTGGAAAAGGCCGGCGTCATCTTCTGTCCCATATCCGAAGCGGTGCAAAAGCATCCCGACCTCGTGAAGAAATACCTCGGCTCCGTCGTGCCCGTTGCCGACAACTTCTTCGCGACCCTGAATTCGGCCGTCTTCACCGACGGTTCCTTCGTCTACGTGCCGCCCGGCGTGCGCTGCCCGATGGAGCTGTCGACGTATTTTCGCATCAACGCGGCCCAGACCGGCCAGTTCGAACGCACGCTCATCATCGCCGACAAGGGCTCCTACGTCAGCTATCTCGAAGGCTGCACCGCGCCGATGCGCGACGAACACCAGCTGCATGCCGCCGTGGTCGAACTCGTCGCCATGGAAGACGCAGAGATCAAGTACTCGACGGTGCAGAACTGGTACCCCGGCGACGAGAACGGCAAGGGCGGCATCTACAACTTCGTCACCAAGCGCGGCGCGTGCCGTGGCGCGAACTCCAAGATTTCCTGGACCCAGGTCGAGACCGGGTCGGCGATCACCTGGAAGTACCCGAGCTGCATCCTTCAGGGCGACAACTCGGTGGGCGAGTTCTATTCGATCGCCATCACCAACAACTACCAGCAGGCCGACACCGGCACCAAGATGATCCACATGGGCAAGAATACGAAGAGCCGGATCATCTCGAAGGGTATTTCCGCGGGCAAGGCCGAGGCGACCTATCGCGGCCTGGTCAAGGTGATGCCGGGCGCCTCGGGCGCGCGCAACTTCACCCAGTGCGATTCGCTGCTGATCGGTGACAAATGCGGCGCCCACACCGTTCCCTACATCGAGGTGCGCAACAAGACCGCCCAGGTCGAGCACGAGGCCACGACCTCAAAGATCAGCGACGAACAGCTCCTCTACTGCCGCCAGCGCGGCCTGTCGGCCGAGGATGCGACCACCCTCATCGTCAACGGTTTCTGCCGCCAGGTGTTGCAGGAACTGCCGATGGAGTTCGCGGTCGAAGCGCAGAAGCTCGTCGGCATCAGTCTCGAAGGCAGCGTCGGCTAAAGGAAAGAAGAAGCAAGACCCATGGCCCCCATTCTCGAAATCAGGAATCTCCACGCCGCCGTCAACGGCAAGCCCGTCTTGAAGGGCATCGACCTCGTCATCAACGAGGGCGAGGTCCACGCCATCATGGGCCCCAACGGTTCGGGCAAGAGCACGCTGTCCTATGTCCTGGCCGGCCGCGACGGCTACGAGGTCACCGACGGCGCGATCCTCTACAAGGGCAAGGACCTCGTCGGCCTCGAGCCCGAGATCCGCGCCCGCGAGGGCATCTTTCTCGCCTTCCAGTATCCGGTGGAAATCCCCGGCGTCGCCGGCACCACCTTCCTCAAGACCGCCTACAACGCGATTCGCAAGCACCGCGGCGAGAAGGAACTCGACGCGATGCAGTTCCTCAAGCTGATCCGCGAAAAGCAGAAGGAACTCGGCATGACCGACGAGATGGTGCGGCGTCAGGTCAACGTCGGCTTCTCCGGCGGCGAGAAAAAGCGTTACGAGATGCTGCAGATGGCGATGCTCGAGCCGGCGCTCGCCATTCTCGACGAAACCGATTCGGGTCTCGACATCGATGCGCTCAAGACCGTCGCCGACGGCATCAACGCCCTGCGCGATCCCGCGCGCGCGATGCTGATGATCACCCACTACCAGCGCCTGCTCGACTACGTCGTGCCCGACTTCGTTCACGTGCTGGCCGGCGGCCGGATCGTGCGTTCGGGCGACAAGACGCTCGCGCACGAACTCGAAAAGGAAGGCTACGGCAACCTGGGCGCGGAGGCCGCGGCATGAAGCCACGCCGTCTCACGGCTGACTTCCCGTTCGTCGGCGCCTTCGACGCGCTGCGCGGCGATCTGCCCGGCGCGCCGCTCGCCTGGGTGCAGGACGCGCGGCGCGATGCGCTCGCCCGGTTCCAGGACGAAGCGCTGCCCTCGCGCCGGGTCGAGGCGTGGAAGTACACCGACCTGCGCGCGCTCGCCGCAACCGAGTTCGACGTGCCGGCGGCCACCGTGTCCGAACCGCTCCGGACGCGCGCCGCCGCCATCGGCGCAGACTCGGCGCCGCGTCTCGTGATCGCCAACGGCCGGTTCGATCCGGCATTGTCGCGCCTCGACTCGCTGCCGGCGGGCGCCAGCCTGCTGCCGATGAGCGCCGCGCTCGACAGTCACGGCGATCTTCTCAAGGAACATCTCGCCCATGCGCTCGACGGCGACGGCCTGGCCGCGCTCAACGCCGCGTTCATGATGGACGGCTACGTACTGGTTGTGGATGCCGGCGTGCGCGTCGATCCCGTGATCGAGGTCGTCTTCGTCAACGACGCGGAAAAGCCCGCCGCGCTGCACCCGCGCAACGTTGTGGTCATGGGCGAGGGCGCACACGCCGTCGTCGCGGAGACCCACTTCGGCGACGGCGTCTACTGGTCCAACCCGGTCACCGATGTCGCGCTGGGGCAGGGCGCGTCGCTGCACCACTACAAGACGCAAACCGAAAGCGCCGCCGCGTTCCATCTCGCCCAGGCCCGCATCGCGCTGGCCGGCGGCGCGCGTTACCAGGGCTTCCTCGCCACCACCGGCGCGCGCCTGTCGCGTCATACGGTACGGGCGCGTATCGACGGCGCGGGCGCCGCCTGTCACCTCGCCGGCGCCTATCTTGTCGGCGCTGGCCAGCACTGCGACATCGCCACCGACATCGACCATGCCGCCGGCGGAAGCGCCAGCCGCCAGGTGTTCAAGGGCGTTCTCGACGGCGACGGTCACGGCGTGTTTCAGGGCAAGGTCGCGGTGGCGCGCGATGCGCAAAAGACCGACGCGCACCAGCTCAACAACGCGCTGCTGCTGTCGGA
Source organism: Alphaproteobacteria bacterium (assembly GCA_038148335.1). Lineage (GTDB taxonomy): Bacteria > Pseudomonadota > Alphaproteobacteria > SHVP01 > SHVP01 > CALJDF01. The sequence continues at coordinate 6,484 of JAYQVF010000047.1, forward strand.
TGCGGCCGAGATCGACGCCAAGCCCGAACTCGAGATCTACGCCGACGACGTGAAGTGCAGCCACGGCGCCACCGCCGGCGACCTCGACGAGAACGAACTCTTCTACCTCCAGGCCCGCGGCATCGGCGCCGCCGAAGCGCGCCGCTTGCTGGTCTCGGCCTTCGTCAAGGCGGCGCTCGAGGAGATTCCCGAAGACCACCGCGGCCGCTTCGAGCCGCTGGTCGACGGCTGGCTGGAGGTGCCGCATGGCTAGCGCCGCGCTGCAACAAGCCGCCCCGACGCTCGATGTCGCGCGCGTCCGCGCCGACTTCCCGATTCTCGGTACCGAGGTCCACGGCAAGCCTCTCGTCTTCCTCGACAGCGCCGCCAGCGCGCAAAAGCCGCAGGCCGTGATCGATGCCGTGCGCCACTGCTACGAGGCCGAGTACGCCAACATCCATCGCGGCGTCTATTACTTGAGCGAAACCGCGACACGGCACTACGAAGACACCCGCGAAAAGGTTCGCGCCTTCATCAACGCCAAGAATACGCGCGAGATCGTCTTCGTACGCGGCGCGACCGAGGCGATCAATCTCGTCGCGCAAAGCTGGGGCGGCGCCAACCTGTCGGCGGGCGACGAGATTCTCATCACCGAACTGGAACACCACTCGAACATCGTGCCTTGGCAGATGATCGCCGAGCGCACGGGCGCGGTGGTCCGCGCCGTGCCGACCGACGAAGCGGGCGAGTTCCTGTTCGACGCTTTCGAGAAGGCGCTGACGACCCGGACGAAGATCGTCGCCGTCACCCACGCCAGCAACGCCGTCGGCACCGTCGTGCCGGTCAAGGACGTGGTCGCCGCGGCCCACGCCAGGGGCATCCCCGTGCTGGTCGACGGCTGCCAGGGCATCGTCCACCGCGGCGTCGACGTGCAGGACCTCGACTGCGACTTCTACGTCTTTTCCGGTCACAAGCTCTACGGCCCGACCGGCATCGGCGTCCTCTACGGCAAGCGCGCGCTGCTCGAGGCGATGCCGCCGTACCAGGGCGGCGGCGACATGATCGAGACCGTCACGCTGGAAAAGACCACCTTCGCCGCGCTGCCGCACAAGTTCGAGGCCGGCACGCCCAACATCGCGGGCACCGTGGGCCTCGGCGCCGCGATCGATTACGTCGGCGCGCTCGGCCACGACGCCATCGCGGCGCACGAGGCCGACCTGCTCGGCTATGCGCTGGAACGCCTGCGCGGCCTCAACGACATCCGTCTGATCGGCACCGCGCGCGACCGCGCCAGCATCGTGTCCTTCCTGACCGACGGCGTGCACCCGCACGACGTCGGTACCATCCTCGACCAGGAAGGCATCGCCGTGCGCGTCGGCCATCACTGCGCCCAGCCGCTGATGGATCACTTCGACATCGCCGGCACCGTGCGGGCCTCGTTCGCCATCTACAACACCCGGGCCGAAGTCGATGCCCTGATCGACGGCCTCGATGCCGTGAGGAAGCTGTTCGCATGAACGACCTGCGCGAGCTCTATCAGGAAATCATCCTCGACCACGGCAAGAACCCGCGGAACTTCGGCAAGCCGGAACATTTCACGGCCGAGGCCGACGGCTACAACCCGCTGTGCGGCGACAAGGTCCATGTCTACGTGACCCTGAAGGACGGGGTCGTCACCGACGTTCACTTCGAGGGCCGCGGCTGCGCCATCTCGATGGCCTCGGCCTCGCTGATGACCGAGGTTCTGACCGGCAAGACCGAACAGGAAGCGTACGACCTGTTCGAAAAGTTTCACGAACTCGTCACCCATGAGACCGACTTTCAGGGCGACGAGGATATCGACCGCCTGGTCGTGCTCTCCGGCGTGCGCCAGTATCCGTCGCGCGTGAAGTGTGCGACGCTGGCCTGGCACACGCTCAACAACGCGATCGAAGGCGAGGCAGAAACGGCGAAAACGGAATGAGCGACGCAGTGCCCGGCGATACCCATGACCCGGCCCGGTTCACCGAACCGGCACCCGGCGACGGCCCCTCGATGGACGAGATCGTCACCGCCCTGAAGACGGTCTACGACCCCGAGATCCCCGTCGACATCTACGAACTCGGCCTGATCTACGACGTCAAGGTCGAGAACCGCCACGCCCACGCCACCATGACGCTGACCGCGCCCGGCTGTCCCGTCGCCGGCACGATGCCGGGCATGGTGGAACTGGCGCTCCTGACGGTGGACGGCATCGACAGCGCCGAAGTCGAACTCGTGTGGGACCCGCCGTGGGATCCCTCGCGCATGTCCGACGCGGCGCGTCTTGAACTTGGCATGGACTAGAACGACATGAGCGACGTGATGGAAGTGCTGATCATGACCCCCAAGGCGGCGGAGCGCGTGAAGAGCCTCCTCGCCACCCAGGACGGCGCCAAGGCGATTCGCGTCGGCGTGCGCCAGATGGGCTGCTCGGACATGAGCTACACGATGGACTTCGCGCCCGACCGCAAGGACAGCGACATCGTGATCGAACGCGACGGCGCGACCGTGTTCGTCGACCCCGAGGCCGTGCCCTACATCAAGGGCAGCGAGCTCGACTGGATCGAACAGAAACTTGCCAGCCGCTTCGTCTTCAACAACCCCAACGTCGTCGGCCAGTGCGGCTGCGGCGAATCCTTCAAGGTCGCCGAACAGGCCTGACGCTGGCGCCGTTTCCCGCAGCGGCCCTCTGTTCCCCGTCATCCTGAGCCCGGCGCGCCTGAGGCATGGGGCGCGAGTTGACTCCGCCGCATCCCCGGGCGGATGCTGGCTCCCGTTCCGCGCAGGGAAGGGGCCGAACATGGACACCGCCGCACCCACCGCCGACAGGGCGGCCTACGACATCCCGGCGCTCAAGGCGGCCTACGACGCCGACGGCTTCGTCAAGGTGCCGGGCCTCGTGTCGCAGGCCTGGGTCGAACGCCTCACCGCCACTATCCACGAATTCCTCAAGCGCGATCCGGGCGATCCGTACTCGACCCATTTCGGCCACGGCCCGGGCCGCACCACGATCCGCTGGATGTGGCGCGAGATGGACGAGGTCCAGCGCTTCGCGCGCGAATCCGGCGTCGCCCCGGTCATCGCCGGGATCATCGGCAGCCGCTCGGCGTTCCTGTGGTACGACAACACCTTCATCCACGAGGCCGGCCACGAGGGCGAGCGTCAGGCCGGCACGCCGTGGCACCACGACGTCGTCGCCTTCCCGTTCAAGGGCGCGCAGAACCCGAGCGTTTGGATCGCGCTGACGCCGATCGACGGCGACAACGCGCCGCTCGCCTGCCTGCGCGGCAGCCACCGCACGGACGCGCTGTACCGCCCGGTCGTCTACACCGACCAGAACGCGCCGGTCGCCGACGGTTTCAGCGCGCCGCCCGACTGGGAGGCCCTGATCGAGGCCGGCGAATGGGAGCCGGTGTGGTACCCGATGGCCCCGGGCGACGTCCTAATGATCCACCCCAACACCATCCACGGCGCGCCGCCGGTCAAGGCCGGCGCGCACACCCGCATCGGCATGAGCACGCGCTGGGGCGGCGACGACCTGCGCTGGTGGCCGCACCCCTACGCGCTCAATTTCCCCGGCGTCGACTACGCCAGGGTCACGCCCGGCACGCGCCCCGAAGGCCCGCTCTTCCCCGTCGCCTGGCGCGCCGAGGACTGACCAACTCAAAAAGCACGTCATCCTGAGCCCGGCGCGTCAGCGCCGGAGTCGAAGGGCGAAGGGCTTGCATCCGCGTCCCCAAGATGATGCAAAGAGCCCCCGCGTCACCGCCCACGAGTGCCCATGTCCCGCCTGATCGCCGTCTTCCTGCGCCACGCCGAACTCGACCAGCCCAAGGGCGTGCCCGCCGCCAACCTGCCGCACGCGCTCACCGCCGACGGCGAGGACCAGGCGACCGAGGCGGGCCAGCGCCTGTTCGCGCTCGCCGAGGAATTCGGCGCCAAGATCGACGACGACATCGAATGTTCGCCGACGCAGGCCGCGTGGCAGACCGCCGCGATCATTGCCGAAGAGCTCGACGGCCTCACGGGCCGCGACTACCGCACCGTCGAGCGCAGCGAACTCGCGGGCCGCAGTCTCGGCTCGGCCGCCAACCTCGGCGTCAGGGAGATCGAGACCCTGATCGCCGAAGACCCGCGCTACCGGAAGCCGCCCAAGGGCTGGCTGACCCAGCCCGATTTCCGGCCGCCGTTCCCCGGCGCCGAATCGCCCAACGCCGCCGGCGAACGCGTCGGCGAATTCGTCCGCCGCCGCGCCGAGGAAATGTGGCCGCACCTCACCGGCGACACCCTCAAGCTGTTCGTCGGCCACGGCAGCGCGCTCGTCGCCGCCGCCGCCTGGCTCGGCGCCGTGCCCAGGACCGCGCCGCTGAAAGTCCTGCCCCACGCCCAGTGGGCCCTGATCGAGTTCAACGCGCGCGGCCGCTGCACCCTCCTCGACGCCGCCTGGCGCAAGCCGGCAAAGAGCGACACTCCGGACTGACACCCCCGCCAAACCCCAACTCTCCGCATCCTGAGCCACCGGCAGCGCGCGGGGCCGGTGAGCCGAAGGGCGCGGCCGGCGTCCGTGTCGAAGGGCGGGTTTTGTGCTACCAACGTCCCCTGACCGCCCCAACCGGGAGGCCTGAGCCGGGGCCCGCATGAGCGTCTTTCTCGCCAAGCGATTCGCGACCTTCATCGCCACCCTGTTCGGCGCGACGGTGCTCACCTTTCTGGCGCTGGAAATCCTGCCGGGCGACCCGGCGGCCGTGATCCTCGGCATCAATGCGCCGCAGTCGGCCGTCGATGCGCTGCATGTCGAGCTCGGCCTCGACCGGCCGATTCTCGAACGCTACTTCGCCTGGCTCGGCGACCTGCTGTCGGGCCGCTTCGGCACCAGCTACACCTATTCGGTGTCGGTGATCGAGCTGGTCAAGGACCGCCTCGCCATCACCCTGCCGCTCGCCATCCTGTCGATGCTGCTGTCGGCGGTCGTCGCCTTCGTACTCGGCGTCTATGCCGCCTCGCGCCACAACAAGGCGGGCGACGTCACGGTGATGGGGATCAGCCAGCTCGGCATCTCGGTGCCGAACTTCTGGCTCGCCCTGCTGCTCATCCTCCTGTTCGCGGTCAACCTGCGCTGGTTCTCGGCCGGCGGCTTCCCCGGCTGGGGCAACGGGGTGTGGCCCGCGTTCAAGGCGCTGATCCTGCCCGCCATCGCGCTCGCCACCGTGCAGGGCGCGATCCTCGCGCGCTTCACCCGCTCGGCCGTGCTCGAAACCATGCGCGAGGACTACGTGCGCACCGCTCGCGCCAAGGGCCTCAGCCGCCGCGCCACGCTGTGGCGCCACGTGCTGCGCAACGCGATGATCCCGGTCATCACCATCATGGGCCTGCAGTTCGCCAACCTGCTGGCCGGCACGATCATCGTCGAGGAAGTCTTCGCCATGCCCGGCATGGGCCGCCTCATCCTGCAGGCGATCTCCAACCGCGACGTCGTCGTGGTGCGCGACGTCGTCCTGATGCTGGCCGCCCTCGTCGTGCTCATCAACTTCGTGGTCGATATCCTCTACGCCGTCATCGACCCCCGCCTCAAACCGCACGACGTATGACGATGCACCGCCCCATGAGCCCATCTCCGGCGAGGGTCGCCCCCGTTCCTCCTCCCCCTGCCGTCAGGGGGAGGTCCGGCTGCACAGCAGCCGGGGAGGGGGTCTTCACGCGACACACGCCGGCGCTGCCAACCCCCGCCTCGATCCTCCCCCGTTGCGAGGGGGAGGCGGAGTCGGCTGTACCTTCCACTGGTCGCAGGCACTAGGCGGTCATGGATCGGCACAAGAGCTTCTGGCGCCGCTGTCTCGCCCACCGCTCGTTCGTCGCGGGCGGCGCGCTGTCGCTGTTCCTGGTGCTGACCGCGCTGGTCTCGCTGGTGTGGACGCCCTACGACCCGACCAAGCAGAACCTGCGCGCGCGTTTCGTGCCGCCGTCGTGGGACCACCTGCTCGGGACCGACCAGTTCGGCCGCGACATCTTCTCGATCATCATGGCCGGCGCGCAGAACTCGATCACCGTCGGCGTGGTCTCGGTGTCGATCGGCATGGCCTTCGGCGTGGCGTTCGGCCTTTGGGCCTCGGCCAAACGCGGCTGGACCGAAGAGGTCATCATGCGCGGCGCCGACTTCATGTACGCCTTCCCGGCGATCTTGCTCGCGATCATGCTGGTCGCGACGCTGGGGCAGGGCGCGGTCAACGCCATCGTCGCCATCGGCATCTTCTCGATCCCAGTCTTCGCGCGGCTGACGCGCGGTGCCGCCAACGCGATCTGGGCGCGCGAGTTCATCCTCGCCGCGCGCGCCGCCGGCAAGGGCCGCCTGCGCATCACCCTCGAACACGTGCTGCCCAACATCGTCTCGGTCATCGTCGTCCAGGCGACGATCCAGTTCGCGCTCGCGATCCTGGCCGAGGCCGCGCTCAGCTTCCTCGGCCTCGGCGCCCAGCCGCCGACGCCGTCGTGGGGCCGCATGCTCGACGAGACGCGCTCGATGATCTTCATCAACCCGTGGCTCGCCGTGTATCCCGGCGTCGCCATCGCGCTGTCGGTGCTGGGGCTCAACCTGCTGGGCGATGGCCTGCGCGACGTGATCGATCCGCGCCTCGCGAGGAAACGCTGATGGCGCTGCTGTCGGTCGAGAACCTCACGGTCACGCTCAACACGGTGCACGGGCCGGCGCGCGCGGTGCGCAACCTGTCCTTCGCGCTGGAGAAGGGCGAAACCCTCGGCATCGTCGGCGAATCGGGCTGCGGCAAGTCGATGACCGCGCTCGCGATCATGGGTCTGCTGCCGGAAAACGGCTGGGCCGAAGGCGCGATCCGGCTCGGCGACGAAAACCTGCTCGACTACAGCGAAGACCGGATGTGCGGCGTGCGCGGCAACCGCATCGGCATGGTGTTCCAGGAACCCATGACCTCGCTCAACCCGCTGCACACCGTCGGCCGCCAGATCGCCGAAGCGATGATCCTGCACCGCGGCATGAACCAGACCGATGCGCGGGCCGAGGTCGTGCGCCTGCTCGGCACGGTCGGCATTCCCCATCCGGAAAAGCGCGTCGCCAGCTATCCGCACCAGCTTTCCGGCGGCCAGCGCCAGCGCGTGATGATCGCCATGGCGCTGTCCTGCGGCCCCGAACTGCTGATCGCCGACGAACCGACCACCGCGCTCGACGTCACCATCCAGAAGCAGATCCTCGACCTTATCCGCTCGCTGATCGACGATCTCGGCATGGCGATGATCCTCATCAGCCATAACCTCGGCGTCATCTATGAGAACGTCAAAGACGTCATTGTGATGTACGGCGGCACCCGGGTCGAAAGCGGCCCCACCCATGCCGTCTTCGCCGATCTGTCGCACCCCTACAGCCAGGGCCTGTTCGCCGCCGTGCCGCAGATCGACGACACCAAGGCGGCGCGCCGCCGCCTGCGCACCATTCCGGGCACCGTACCCGACCTCGCCGCGCTGCCGGCCGGCTGCACCTTTCAGGACCGCTGCACCTACGTCAGCGACGCCTGCCGCCCGACGCCGCCGCCGCTCGTCGACGTGACGCCCGGCCACACCGTCGCCTGCCTGCATGTCGATGCGGCGCGCAAGGACTGGAGCGCGCGATGAACGACACCGTCGTTGACGTGCGCGACGTGCACAAGCGCTACACCCTGCCGCGCGAAACCCTGTGGCGTCCGGGCCAGCAGGTCCACGCCGTCAACGGCGTCAGCTTCACCATCGAAAAGGGCCGCAGCTTCGGCGTCGTCGGCGAATCCGGCTGCGGCAAGTCGACGCTGGCGCGCTGCATCATGGGCCTCGAGACGCTGACCCAGGGTTCGGTGCTGATCCAGGGCCAGGACATCGCGGCGTTGCCGCGCGAAGACCTGCGCAAGCTGCGCCGCCACTTCCAGATGGTGTTCCAGGACCCCTTCGGCTCGCTCGATCCGCGCATGAAGGTCGCGCGCATCGTCGCCGAACCGCTGGAGGCGCTGGAGGACACCACCGCCGACGAACGCCGCGCGCGGGTCGTCGAGGTGCTGCGCGCCGTCGGCCTCAAGGAACGCGACACCGACAAGTACCCGCACGAATTCTCCGGCGGCCAGCGCCAGCGCATCGCCATCGCCCGCGCGCTGATCACGCGGCCCGCGCTGATCGTGGCCGACGAACCGGTCTCCGCGCTCGACGTCTCCGTCCAGGCCCAGGTCCTCAACCTGCTGCAGGACCTGCAGGACGAATTCGGCGTCACCTACCTGCTGATCAGCCACGATCTCGCCGTGGTCAAGTTCGTCTGCGACGAGGTCGCGGTGATGAACGAGGGCGTCTTCGTCGAACGCGGCCCCACCGAACGCATCTTCGCCGACCCGCAGCACGCCTACACGAAAACGCTGCTCGCCGCCGTCCCGCACATCGGGGGATAGCCGTCCGCAAATACACAAAAGACCGTCATCCTGAGCCGCGCGCCACAGGCGCGCGAGTCGAAGGGCCTGTTTACGCGACCGTCAATTCCGCCGCCGGCAAGTTCCCGACCGAGAACGCATACCGGTCCCCTGCGCCCGGAAACCGCGTCGCGATGATCGAGCCGGTCGTGACCCATTGCCCGGGCCGCAGCGCGTCGCCGCGTGCCGCGAGAAAGCGCACCAGCCAGGCGATGGCGTTGAGCGGATGGCCGAGCACGTCGTCGCTGCGGCCGCGGTCGACGATGCCGCCGTTGACCCGCAGCACACCTTCCAGCCCGGCAAGGTCGGGCAGGGGCTGCACCGGGCCCAGCACCAGGCCCTCGTTCCACGAATTGTCGGCGACCAGCGACACGACCTCGAGCGCGCCGTAGTCGGCATTGCGGTCGTCGATCACCTCGAACGCGGCCGCCGCGCCGTCGATCATCGCTGCGGCGGAATCGCGGCTCGCCGCATCGCCCGGTCCGTCGTGCGGCCGCCCGATGCGCAGCGCGATCTCGCACTCGATCCCGAGCCGGCCATAGCGCGCCGCCGCGAACGTGGTGGGGCCGTGGTGGATGCGGTCGGCCAGTACCGACCCGGCGATCGGCTGGTCGAGCCCGACCATCGCCTGCATCTTCGCCGTCGTCAGCCCGATCTTGTAGCCCGCGACCGGCGCGCCGCGTTCGGCCGACAACAGGGCGACATAGCGCGCCTGCACCGCATAGGCGAAGGCGAGGTCCGCGCCCGGCGGCCCGATCCGCGTGAAGGTCTCCTTCGCATGGTGCGCGGCGAGGAGCGCTTCGGCCGTGGCGTCCGCGTCGGCGCTCATCGCTTGGCCTGCCGTTCGGCCAGCGCCAGCTGTTCCCGGTGGATACGGACGCCGGGCCGCGCATCGGCGCGCGCCTTGAGCAGGGGCAGGGCGTCTGCCGTGCGCCCGCCGCGAATCAGCGAATCGATATAGACCTGTTCGAACAGGTCGCGCTGGGCGTGGCTGCCGCCCATCGAGCGCCAGTGCGGCCGCGATTCGGCAAGTAGCGTTGCCGCCGTCGCGAAGTCGTTGTCGGCATGCGCCGCCATGCCGCGGCACAGCGGCAGCGCGTGGCGCAGCCACATGTAGCGCTGCTTGGCGCCGGCGGTGCCGGCATGGGCCTGCAGGTCCTTCACGAATCTCTCGTAATCGGTCCGCCGTTCGGCGCGGGCCAGCGCGTAGGCGTAGTGCGCGGTGAGGAACGGCTGGTCGAACATCACCTCGCGCTTGAGAATTTCGTCGGCGACGTCGGACCAGCGGCCGTCGACCACCACGCCGCGCAGGTTGAGGCGGATCAGCATGGACACCGCGCCCGCCTGGTCCTGCGAATAGCTCGGATCGCCCTGCGGCGCCCCCCACAGCCGCGTGTCAAAAATCCGCAGCGCCTGGTCGGGATCGCCGCGGTCGAGATAGAACAGCGCCAGGTGCCACCAGTTGTGGGTGAACATGAAGGAGTTGCAGTCCTTCCACGTATGGGCGTGGCGCTCCATCCAGTCGATGCCCTCGTCGAGCTCGCCGCGCGTCTCGTGGACATGCGCGACCGCGTGGTGCGCCCACGGCTCGACCTCCTGCATCTCCGACGCCTTGCGGCCGATGTTCAGCGCCTCGTCGAGTTCGTTGTTCTCCTCCAGGCCGAAGGCATACAGGCCCCAGGCATAGGCGGTCAGCGGATGGGCGTTGAACGCCTTTTCGGCGAGGCGCTTCATGCCCGCCGCGTCGCCGACGTTGAAATGATGTATCTGCCCCAGCTTGGCCGCGAACAGGTCGCGCGGCCAGCGGTTGGCGATGTCCTCGTGCAGCGCGATCGCGGCGTCGCTGTCGTGGCGCGACGCCGCCTCGACCGCACGCCAGTAGGCGTGCTCGCGCGCCGTGCCCTTGCCCTTCGCCACGAGGTCGCGGCCTGCGTCGAGGTGCTCGCGCGCCAGCGCAAGTCCCGCCTTGTTCTCCATGAACAGCCCCAGCAGCCCGGCCTGGCTGCGCGCCGTCAGGCAGTCCGGGTCCTCCAGCGCGGCGTCGAAGATCACCGCGAAGTCCTTGCCGTAGCCGATGAAGCTGCGCGCGAAGCGGTCGATCGCCGCGATCGTCTCGGGGCGGTCGGTGTCGACCTCGTTGCCGTAGGCGTCGTGCAGCACGGGCCTCTCCCTCAGTCGGACCCGCGCGCGGTGGCGGCGCCGGGCGAGAGATCGTTGATGCGGTCGAGCGGATAGATCGGCCGCTTGACGTTGACGAAGTCGAGCTTGCTGTTGTCCGACGTCGTCACGCCGTCGCCGTCGAGCGTCACCGTCGCCTTTGGGATATGCCCGAATCCGGCGCGATAGTGGATGCGCGACTTCAGCAGGATATAGCGGTGGTACTCGGGCTCGATGCCGACCGAGGTGAAGATGCCGCGGTCCCACGGCTCGTGGTGGCGCGACACGATGACGATCTGCATCCGGCCGGTATCGAGCACCGCGGTCGGCCCCATGTTGACCGGCACGCCGGTGTACATCGGCCCGCGCACGATCCACTTGCCGTCGGTCAGCACCTTGACCGTGCCGGTGATGGTCAGCGGCTCGCCCTTGAGCCCGATCGCCGGCATGTCGGTCTTGCCGCCGAGCTTCAGCGTGATCTTGTTGCCGACGCCGGCGCGCTGCATTTCCTGCACCGCGCCCGGATCCCACACCGCGCCGACCACGACGTCCTCGAGGCCCTGGCGCAGCACCTCGGCGATCACCGTCATGACGTCCTGGTTCGCGCCCGAGCCGCAGTTGTCGGCATGGTCGAGCAGCATGATCGGCCCCTCGGTCATGTCCTTGGCGCGCGCGACCGCCGCCTGCAGGGGTTCGTGCTGATAGACGAATTCCTCGCGCCGCCGCCACGCCTCGTCGAGAATCTTGTCGCGCTCGGTCTCGGCCAGGCCCGCATCGCCGTCGCTGATGACGATGACGCTGGTGCCGGCGTC
>JAYQVF010000048.1:0-2204 GCA_038148335.1 Alphaproteobacteria bacterium
CCCTAGTCCGCGCCCTACCCCCCGCCGGCGGCTCGTCGCCACCAACTCCCCCCGGGGGTGGGGGGCTAGCGCGCCGCACGGCTACGCGCGTGCGGCGATGACATGCTGGCGCGCACCCTGCAGGGCTTTGTCGGCAGGACTGTCGGTGCCGTGCGCGAGGACGATGGTTCCGCCCGCACCGATCACTTTCTTGCGCTCGAATGTGCGGCCGGTGGCGCGCCCGGCATTCACGGCCTTGCCCGAATCACGGGCGCCACGTCGACGTCGCTGATTGGCGGTTTCGATGGCTGACGGCGAGAAGCTGAGCTGGTTCGCCCGCGTCAAACGCGGCCTGTCGCGCTCCGCAGGCAGCATCGGGCAAGGAATCGCGGGGGTCATCAGCCGGCGCAAGCTCGATCGCGCGGCCTTGCAGGATCTCGAGGATCTGCTCATCACCTCGGACATCGGCGTCGAGGAATCGCGCAAGGTTGTCGAGGCGCTCGCGGCCGCGAGGCTGGATCGCGAGGTCTCCGAAGCCGACCTCAAGGCGCTTCTCGCCGCCGAAATCGAGAAGATCGTCGCGCCGGTCGCGGTGCCGCTGGCGTTCGAGGCTGACAAGAAGCCCTTCGTCATTCTGGTGGTCGGCGTCAACGGAACGGGCAAGACGACGACGATCGGCAAGCTGGCGAACCAGTACGTCGGGCAAGGCCTGAAGGTCGCGATCGCGGCCGGCGATACCTTTCGCGCCGCGGCGATCGATCAGCTCAAGGTGTGGGGCGAGCGCGCTGGCGCCTTCGTCCATGCCAAGGATGTTGGCGCCGACCCGGCGGGCCTTGCCTTCGACGCGCTGCACGCCGCGAAGCAGAGCGGCACGGATGTGCTTCTGATCGACACGGCAGGACGGTTGCAGAACAAGAAAGAGCTGATGGCCGAGCTCGAAAAGATCGTCCGTGTCGTGCGCAAGCAGGACGCGACCGCGCCGCATAGCGTCATTCTCGTGCTTGACGCGACGACCGGGCAGAACGTTCACAGCCAGGTAGAGCTTTTCCGGCAGGCGTGCGACGTAACCGGGCTTGTCATGACTAAACTTGATGGCACCGCGCGTGGCGGCGTTCTCGTCGCCGTGGCGTCGCGTTTCGGTTTGCCGATACACGCAATCGGCGTCGGCGAAGGCATCGACGACATGCGTTCCTTCGATGCGCGCGGTTTTGCGAATGCGCTCGTCGGTGTGCAGACGGATGGGGATCAATGAACGGGCAGGTTCGACATGGCTGACGTTGCGAAGGAAAAGACCATCAGTCCGTTCGCCCGCTTTCTTCTCGATCTCGGGCCTCTGGCAGTGTTCTTCGTCGCCAATTCGCGGTGGGACATCTTCACCGCGACCGCGGCGTTCATGGCCGCCATTTCCGCGTCGCTTGCCCTGTCGTATCTGCTGGAACGCCGACTCTCGATCCTGCCGGTCATCACCGCGGTCATGGTGCTAGTCTTCGGCGGGCTGACGCTGGTGCTGAATGACGAGACGTTCATCAAACTGAAGCCGACCATTGCCAATCTCCTGATCGCATCGGCCCTTTTCGTTGGCCTTGCGCTCGATCGTCCGTTCCTGCGGATCGTGCTGGGTGCGGTGTTCGAACTTCAGGATATCGGATGGCGCAAGCTGACCTGGCGTTGGGCCTGGTTCTTCGTGGCTCTGGCGCTGCTCAACGAAGTCGTATGGCGCACGATGTCGACCGACACCTGGGTGAACTTCAAGGTCTTCGCGATCATGCCGCTGACCATCGTTTTCAGCATGGCGCAATTGCCGTTGCTCAATCGCTACAAGGCGGAGACGGTCGTCGGCGAGGGCGCGGAATAAGAAAGGGCGCCACAGGGCGCCCTCTAACGTCCGATTGCGCTGCTAGAAGATCAGACGCGAACGTCCACCCGATCGCCGGGTCGCGGCTCGCGGTCTTCGGCTTCGCGCCGACGCTCGTCCTGGGCCGCTTCGATCTCTTCGTCATCCCGCTCGTTACGCGCACGGATCTCGTCGGTGCGCTCGCGGCTGTCTACCAGGGTCGCCGGCCCGCGGTCATTGCCGTCGTCCGTCTCTTCCGTCTCGCGGATGGGGCGACTCGACTGCTGGTCTTGAACCCGGCGCGATACCGCCTCGGCCGGATTGGGGCCGGTCAATATGACGGGCGCGAGCGTCGCGCCACCGAAACCAACTTGAACCATGACGTACCTTC
>JAYQVF010000048.1:2304-17847 GCA_038148335.1 Alphaproteobacteria bacterium
ATGACGGGCGCGAGCGTCGCGCCACCGAAACCAACTTGAACCATGACGTACCTTCGGCAGCGGCTGTGGTGTCAACTTAACCTTAATATGGGCACTGACCTGCGCCGGTTTAAATCCCGTTTTGGGACAATGCCGTGCCACGGTGTCACGCCCGTGACGGGGGCGGTGCAACCTGGGGATAGATTATTGCCTTGGAATCAACCGATTATGGGACCTGCCCTGCCCAAGGCAACTGGTACGGAGATTGCTGGTAGAGAGGGGTCAGGGACGGCGGCCGGTTCTCTGGCGGCGTAGTTTTCGGCCGCAAAGTTACGGATCGATCCCCCAATACGTCCGTAATCGTAGTAGGAGGCGCATTGTCCCTGATGCGCCTCCTTCTCATTTCAGGGGGCTTTCAGCGCCTTCAGACGTTCTTCAACGATCCGCCGGGCCTCGGAATCCGGCTGGAGGAAGGCGAGCAGGCGCGTCCACAGGCGCCGGGCTTCGTCCGGATTGTCGCGCTCGGACTCGCCCAGGCCGACGAAGTAGAGCGCTTCGGGATTGTCTCCCTGGGCCTCGAGCACCCGGCGATAGAGGTTGAACGCCTTGGTCGCCAGCGGCCCGTCCGGGGGCGACTGCTCGATCACCGCGCGGGCATAGAGTTGCAGGATTTCGGGATCGCCCGGAAATGCGGCCTCGGCTTTCGCAAAAGCGTCCAGCGCCTTTTCGCCATCGCCCAGCACCTGGTACGAGCGGGTCAGGCGCAGCCATCCTTCGCGGTCGTTGGGATCGTCCTCCAGGCGCGCGGCGAGACCCGCGACCATGCCTGCAATCATCTCGCGCTGCGCGTCCGCGTCGGCCGGCAGGTTCGCGGTCGCTGGCGGCGGCGCAGACGGCGCTGGGCCGGACCGGCCCCGTGCGATACGGGCGCGCTGTTCGGCCTCGGCCGCCTTCTCGGTTTCACCGAGTACCCGGTAGGACCGTGCCAGCCGGTCCCAGCCTTCGGCGTCGTCGGGATTTTCCTCAAGTCGCGCCGCAAGACGCGCCACCATGCCCCGGATCATTTCCTGGCGGTCTTCCGGCGCCATGTCCTGCGCCGCGTCGACATCGGCCTGGCTGGGGCCGGGCTGCGTCCGCGCAGGCGCGGGCGACGGCCGCGGCAGGACCGCAGCCAGGTCAACGTCGAGATCCTGGGCCGCGCTTTCGAGCTGCTGCATCAGCACCGGCCGCCACGGCGCATCGGCGGGGGTGTCCTGGGCGAGGGCGAGCCAGGCGTCGAACGCCGCGCGCAGGTTCCCCGCCTGCGCCTCCGCCAGGGCCAGGTAGAACCGCGCCGCCGGGTCGGCGCCGTCGGCCTCGACCGCCCGCTCAAAGGCCTCGCGCGCGGGATCCGTCACCGTCCCATCGGCCGAAAACACGATCGCCTCGCCGAGAAACGATTGCACCGACGCATCGCCGGGCCGCAGCGCCACCGCGCGGCGATAGGCCTCGATGGCAAGCTGCGGCTGCTGCGTCACCATGTAGGACCGGCCGAGCAGCACCCAGCCTTCGAAATCCGACGGGTTGGCATCCAGCCGCGCGCGCAACCGACCGATCGAATCCTCGAGGCCTGCGGCCGCTTCAGGTGTCGCACCGCCTGCCGGCGCGGCGGCCATCACGTTCTCGCCCGTGACCTGCGGATTGCCGCGCCACAGGTAAAGGGGACCGGCAATCGCCGGGATCAGCACCAGGATCGCCAGCGCCGCATAGATGTTGCGGTTCGTTGCCCCGCGCATCGGACTGTCGCCGGCTTCCTGCTGCTTCCGGGCAGCGAGGATGCGGCGTCCGACCTCGGCGCGCGCCTGTGCGAACTCAGCGTCGTTGATCAGGCCGCGCTCCTTGTCGCGGTCGAGTTCGGCGAGCTGGTCGGTGAACACCGTCAGGTCGTGGTCCGCCGTCGAGGCGTCGGGCGCCCGCGCGCGCAGCACCGGCAACGCCACCGCAACGATTGTCGCCAGCAGCATCAGGGCGATGAGAAGCCAGATCAGCATGAAGGGGGTCTCAGGCCGCGGTCACTTCGACCGGTCGAGGATGGCGGCAAGCCGCGCCTCTTCGTCCGCATCGAGCGGTTGGGTCGTGGCGCTGCCGCGGCGGCGCCGCCAGACGAAGGCGCCGGCACCGGCCACCACCGCCAGAAGGATGACGAACGGCGCCACCCAGAGCGCGACCGTGCTCGCCTTGAGCGGGGGGCGCATCAGGACCCAGTCGCCATAGCGCGCGACGAGATAGGCCCTCACTTCGCTATCGCTGTCGCCGGCGGCGATGCGTTCGCGCACGATCGTGCGCAGCTGCTGCGCCAGGGTGGCGTTCGAATCCGAGATCGCCTGGTTCTGGCAGACCAGACAGCGGATGTCCTTGTGGATCTCGTGGGCCCGGCGCTCGAGCGCCGGATCGGCCAGCGGCGTGTCGACGAATTGCGCCCCCGCCGGCGGCGCGAACGTCATCACCGCGACGAAACACAGGGCAACAAGACGGCGCATCGTCATCCCTCGCACGGTACGTGCTTCTCGCCGCGCAGCCGCGGCAGGATCTCCTCGTCGAAGACCTCGCGCGTCATGACGCTGATGTGCTTGTACTGGATGCACCCCTGGCCATCGACGACGAAGGTCTCCGGCACGCCGTAGACGCCCCAATCGATCGAGACGCGCCCCGTCAGGTCGGCGCCGGTTCTGTCGTAGGGGTCGCCGAAGGTCGCGAGCCAGCGCGCCGCGTCGGCGGGTTCGTCGCGCTGGTTGAGGCCGAAGATCGGGATGTCGGTGGTCCGCGCGATCTCTATGAACAGCGGATGCTCCTGGCGGCACGGCCCGCACCACGAGGCGAAGACGTTGACCAGCACCGGCCTGCCTTGTTTGAGGTCGGCGGTGCTGAGGCCGCTCGTCCGCCCCTCGACCGGCGGCAGTTCGAACACCGGCACCGGCTTGCCGATCAGGGCCGAGGGGATCTCGCGCGGCTCCAGGGTCAGGCCGATGCCGAGCGCGATCGCGACGATCACGAATGCCGCCATCGGCAGGATGAAGCGCCAGCGCATCTAGGCCGTCTGTCCCGAGGTCTGGGTCATGGTCGCGGCCGCCGCCTTGCGCCGCGACGGTGCGCCGACGCGCAGGCGACGGTCGGTCAGCGAGACGATGCCGCCCAATGCCATCATCAGGCTGCCGATCCACAGCCAGTTGATCAGCGGCTTGTGGTAAAGCCGCGTGGCGAAGCCGCCGTCGCCGTTCGACTCGCCCACCACCGCGTAGAGGTCGCCGAAGCTGTGCGGCCGGATCGCGGCCTCGGTCGTCACCATCGGCGGGTTGGCGAAGCGCCGCGTCTCGGGCCGCATCAGGTCGATCAGGTCGCCGTCGCGATAGACGCGGAAGGTGCCGCGCACCGCGTCGTAATTGGGACCACGCACCGGCTCGACGCCGTCGAACTCGAAGGTATAGCCCGCGACGTCGACCCGCTCGCCCGGGCGCATGATCTGCAACTGCTCGGTTTCCCACGACAGCGATCCGGTCATGCCGAGGATGGCGACGCCCATGCCGGCGTGGGCGATGGCGGCGCCCCAGGCCGAGCGCGGCAGGTGACGCGCGCGTCGCAGCGAGTCCGCCCAGCGGATGCGGAACAGCATGATCCGTTCGCCGACGTCGACCAGTGCGCCCATGATCAGCCACGCGGCGATGGCCATGCCGAGCACTGCCATGATCTGGTCGAAGCCCGACAGGTACAGCGTGACCAGGGCAACGATCGCCGTCACCACCGCTGCGGCTTTCAGCCGACCCAGCGTGCCGGCGAGGTCCGCGCGCTTCCACGGCATCATCGGCCCGATCGCCATGACGGCGAGCAGCGGCACCATCAGCGGCGCGAAGGTGGCGTTGAAGAACGGCGGCCCGACCGTCACTTTTTCTCCGGTGACCGCGTCCAGGAACAGCGGATACATCGTCCCGATGAAGACCGTCGCGGTGGCCGCCACCAGCAACAGGTTGTTGAGCACCAGCGAGCCTTCGCGGCTGATCGGCGCGAACAGGCCGCCGCCCTTCAGCGTCGGCGCGCGCCAGGCATAGAGCGACAGCGACCCGCCGATCGCCACCACTAGGAAGAGCAGGATATAGACGCCGCGCGCCGGATCGGTGGCGAAAGCGTGGACCGAATTCAGCACGCCCGAGCGCACGATGAACGTACCGAGCAGGCTGAAGGAAAACGTCAGGATCGCCAGCAGCACCGTCCAGGTGCGCAGCGCGTCGCGCTTCTCGACCACGATCGCGCTGTGCAGGAGCGCGGTGCCGAGCAGCCACGGCATGAACGATGCGTTCTCGACCGGATCCCAGAACCACCAGCCGCCCCAGCCGAGTTCGTAGTACGCCCACCACGACCCCATGACGATGCCGACGGTCAGCGCGGTCCAGGCCGCCAGGGTCCACGGCCGCACCCAGCGCGCCCATGCCGCGTCGACCTTGCCCTCGATCAGTGCCGCCACGGCGAACGAGAACGCGATCGAGAACCCGACATAGCCGAGATAGAGGAACGGCGGATGGAAGGCGAGGCCCGGGTCCTGCAGCAACGGATTGAGACCGTTGCCCTGTGCCGGCGCCGGATCGATGCGCTCGAACGGATTGGACAGAAACACCAGCAACAGCAGGAAGCCGACGCCGACCAGGCCCTGGATCGCGATCACCCGCGTCCGCAGGTTAGGCGGCAGGTTGCGCCCCAGCACCGCGACGCCCAGCCCAAACGCGGCCAGGATGAGGACCCACAGCAGCAGCGAACCCTCGTGGTTCCCCCACACGCCGCTGATCTTGTACAGCAGCGGCTTGTCGGTGTGTGAGTTCTGCCAGACGTTGAGGACGGAAAAGTCCGACGTCACGAAGGCATGGGTCAACGCCAGAAAGGCGATTGCGATCAGCACGAACTGCACGATCGCCGCCGGCCGGGCGATGGCCGACAGAGCTGGCAGATTGCGCTGGGCGCCGACCAGCGGCAGCGTGCCCTGCACCGCCGCGATCGCCAGCGCGAGAATGGTCGCGAAGTGGCCGAGTTCGGCGATCACTCGCCGCCGCCTTTCCACTCGCCGCTTTTCTTGAGCGCTTCGACCACCTCGGGTGGCATGTAGTTCTCGTCGTGCTTGGCGAGTACGCTTTCGGCGACGAACACGCCGTCGCTTCCCAGGCGTCCCTCGGCCACCACGCCTTGGCCCTCGCGGAACAGGTCGGGCAGGATGCCGGTATAGGTCACCGGCACCGCGTTGCTCAGATCGGTGACGCGGAAGGTGGTGGTCAGGCCGTCATTGGACTTCATTACCGACGCCTCCTCGACCAGTCCGCCGAGACGAAACTTGCGGTCCGGCGGCAGGTTCTTCGTCTGCACGTCGGTCGGGCTGTTGAAGAAGACGAGATTGTCCTCGAAGGCCGCAAGCACCAGGGCGGCGGCAATCCCCAGCGCGGCAAGGCCGGCCACGACGAAGAACAGGCGTTTGCGCTTGGGTCGCATCTATTCCTGCGCCTCGCCTGCGGCGTTGCCGATGTTGCGGCGCAGATCGCGTCGCGCCTGCTGCAGCAGGTCGAGCGTGCGGCGGTCGGCCCGCAACGCATGGCGGCTCCAGACAAAGAGGCCGCCCATCAGGACCACGGTGACACCGAAGGCGGGCCAGACATAGGCCGCATAGCCCCCCATGTGAAAGAATGTCTCAATGGTTCCCATGCTGATCGTTCCGGCGGATCGCCTGCCTGCTTCGGGGCGCGACCGCTGCGGTCACTGTGCCTGCAATATAGGTAGCCGTCGGTAGAGGGTCCACAGGTGGCCTAGGCTTCCTGCGGGACCGGCATCTCGGTTGCCACCTGAAGCGTCTGCAACGCGCGGATGCGCTGCAATACGATCTCGCGCTGCATGCGGATGATCAGGACGGCGGCGAAGAAGCACAGGAACCCGCCCCACATCAGGCCCAGCGGCGTCAGCAGGTCGGGATGGATCGTCGGTCCGCCGGCGCGCAGGATGCTGGCTGGCTGATGCAGCGTGTTCCACCAGTCGACCGAGAACTTGATGATCGGCAGGTTCACGGCGCCGACCAGCGCCAGAATGGCGGCGGCGCGCGCGGCGCGCCGCTGGTCGTCGAACGCCTGCCATAGGCCCATGTAGCCCAGATAAAGAAAGAGCATGATCAGGACCGACGTCAGGCGGGCGTCCCATACCCACCACGTGCCCCAGGTCGGCTGGCCCCACAAGGCGCCGGTGATCAGGGCGATCAGCGTGAAGATCGCGCCGACCGGCGCGGCGGCCTTGGCCGCGACGTCGGCCAGGGGATGGCGCCAGATCAGGGCCACGGCGCTGGCCACCGCCATCACCACGTAGACACCGGAAGCAAGCGTCGCTGCCGGCACGTGCACGTACATGATGCGCACGCTGTCGCCCTGCTGATAGTCGGGCGGCGAGACGAACAGACCGAGATAGAGGCCGGCGGCAAAGAACCCGATCATCGCCACCACGAACCACGGCAGCAACGCGCTGCTCAGGCGCACGAAGCGGGTCGGATTCGCGAAGCGGTGCATGGCGGCCATTAGGCAGTTCTCGTCGGCTCCGTCGCAACCCACGACGGCGTGAAAGTGGCGTCAGGACAAGTAGCTGAACAGCTAGGCCGAGTCATTATTCCAGGTTGAGGCGAAGCGCCGCAGCGCTGGCAAGCGGCGATATCACCAGCGAGAACAGGAGGATCGCGCCCAGGATCAGGAGGTGCGGTCGCGCCGAGATGCCGTCGACCGCGGCGTCCACGGCGCCGACGCCGAAGATCAGCACCGGGATATAGAAAGGAATCACCAGCAGCGAGAGCAGAACCCCGCCGCGTCGCACGCTGACGGTGAGGGCTGCGCCGATGCTGCCGAGCAGGCTGAGCGCCGGCGTGCCCAGCGCCATGGCAAGAACGAGCGGGCCGAACGCCGCCGTATCGAGTTGCATCAGCACGCCGAGCAGCGGGCTGAGAACGACCAGCAGCAGGCCGGTCGTCAGCCAGTGCGCCAGCGTCTTGGCCAGCGCCACCAGTTCGAGCGGCATCGGCGCCATGGCGATCACGTCGAGGCTGCCGTCTTCGAGGTCGCTTTGATAGACACGGTCGAGCGACAGCATGGTGGCCAGCAGCGCCGCAACCCAGATCACGCCGCTGGCGATACGCCCGAGCAGGGCCGATTCGGGGCCGACGCCGAGCGGGAACAGCGTCACCGTCAGAATGAAGAAGATCGCAACGCTGGTCGCGGCGCCGCCCTGGCGGCGGGCCAGCAGCAGATCGCGCCGGACCAGGGACCAGAACTCACGCATCGGCGTCGATCGCCGGTCGCGCCGGCGCGAGCGCCAGGACGGCGGCATTCTCGAGGTGGAGGTCGGTGTGCGTGGCGATCAGCGCGCTGCCGCCGGCAGCCAGGTGATGCTTGATTGCCTGTTCCAGCCGGTTGACGCTATCGCTGTCGAGCGACACCGTCGGTTCGTCGAGAAGCCACAGCGTGCCGGGGTCGAGGAGCAGGCGTGCCAGATTGAGGCGCCGACGCTGGCCGGCCGAGAGGAAACGCGCCGGCAGATCGGCCAGCCCGGAGAGCCCCATGGTGTCGAGGGCGCTGGCGACCGGCGCATCGGCAGCTCTGCCGCCGTAGATGCCTGCCCAGGCGGCGAGATTCTCGCCTACGCTCAGCACCGGTTTGATGGCGTCGAGATGCCCGACGTAGCGCACCTTGCGGCGATGCGCCTCGCGATCGCGGTCCACCGATTCGCTGCCCCAGCGCAGCTGCCCGGCGGCCGGCCGCAGCAGACCCGCCACCAGGCGCAGCAGACTCGACTTGCCGGCGCCGTTGGGCCCGCGCAGCAGGGTGGCGGTTCCGGCGCCGACCTCGAAGGACAGGCCGCTGAACACCAGCCGTTCGCCGCGGATACACACGAGATCCTCGGCATGAAACGATTTGTTGCTGTCGTCGGGGGTGGCTCGGGTCACCGCGGATCTCTGCTGCCTGGGTCCTGGCGGCCTTCGGGGTCAGGAGACGCATGCCCGCCAACGGCCTATCGGATACTACGAATAGCGGGTCGGGCCAATTGTCGCCGGACGGATTCCCGCTGCGCGAGTGGAATTCCCGCCCGCGCCATGGTAAATCGCGCCGGACGGCGGTCCTCGACCGCTCTTTCCATTCGCATTCATTTTGCCTGGAGGCACACCGTGGCGTCGATTGGCCGGGACAGCCTGAAAACCCGCCGGACCCTGAAGGTCGGCAACCGCTCCTACGACTATTTCAGCATCAAGGCAGCCGAGAAGGCGTTGGGCGTGGACCTTGCGGCGCTGCCGCTGTCGCTGCGCGTGCTCTTCGAGAATCTGTTGCGCTACGAGGACGGCCGCACCGTCACCACGGCAGACATCAAGGCGATGGCGGCGTGGGTCAAGAAGCGCAAATCCGCGCGCGAGATTGCCTACCGGCCGGCCCGCGTCCTGATGCAGGACTTTACCGGCGTGCCCGCGGTCGTCGATCTCGCCGCCATGCGCGATGCGGTGGCCAAGACCGGCGGCGACCCGGCCAGGATCAACCCGCTGTCGCCGGTCGATCTCGTCATCGACCATTCGGTCATGGTTGATGCCTACGGCACGGCTTCCGCGTTAAAGACCAATGTGCAGCTCGAATACGAGCGCAACATGGAGCGCTACCAGTTCCTGCGCTGGGGCGCGGGCGCGTTCGAAAACTTCCGCGTCGTGCCGCCTGGCACCGGCATCTGCCACCAGGTCAATCTCGAATACCTCGCGCGCGTCGTGTGGACCGACAAGGTCGACGGCAAGACGATCGCCTACCCCGATACGCTTGTCGGCACCGACAGCCATACGACGATGGTCAACGGCCTTTCGGTACTTGGATGGGGCGTCGGCGGCATCGAGGCCGAGGCCGCCATGCTGGGCCAGCCGATCTCCATGCTGATTCCCGAGGTGGTCGGCTTCAAGCTCAGCGGCAAGCTCAAGGAAGGCACGACCGCAACCGATCTCGTTCTCACCGTCACGCAGATGCTGCGCAAGAAGGGCGTGGTCGGGAAATTCGTCGAATTCTACGGCCCGGGCCTGGCCCAGCTCTCGCTCGCGGACCGTGCGACGATCGCCAACATGGCGCCGGAATACGGTGCGACCTGCGGCTTCTTCCCGGTCGATGACGAGACGCTCGCCTATCTGCGTGCCACCGGGCGCAAGAAGGCCGATATCGACCTCGTCGAGAAATACGCGAAGGCGCAGGGCTTCTGGCGTTCGGCGAAAAGCGACTTCGCCTTCACCGATACGCTCGAACTCGACGTCTCCACCGTCGAGTCGAGCCTCGCCGGTCCCAAGCGGCCGCAGGATCGGGTGCCGCTGTCGAACGCCGCCAGCGGTTTCAAGTCGGCGCTTACCGGAGAATTCGGCGCCAAGGACGCGGACAAGAGCGTCAAGGTCAAAGGGGCGAAGTACGAACTCAGCCAGGGCGATATCGTCATCGCCGCCATTACGAGCTGCACCAACACGTCCAACCCGGCCGTCATGCTCGGCGCCGGGTTGCTGGCGCGCAATGCCGTTGCCAAGGGCCTCAAGGTCAAGCCGTGGGTCAAGACGTCGCTCGCGCCGGGATCGAAGGTGGTCAAGGACTACCTCGACCATGCCGGCGTGCAGGGCGACCTCAACAAGCTCGGCTTCAACATCGTCGGCTACGGCTGCACGACCTGCATCGGCAACTCCGGACCGTTGCCGGGGCCGATTGCCGACGCCATCACCGGTGGCGACCTCATTGCGGTGTCGGTGTTGTCGGGCAACCGCAACTTCGAAGGCCGCGTCAGTCCGCACACGCGCGCGAACTACCTGGCATCGCCGATGCTGGTCGTCGCCTATGCGATCGCCGGCAACATGAAGGTCGACCTGACCAAGGATCCGATCGGCACCGACAAGAAGGGCAAGCCGGTGTTCCTCAAGGACATCTGGCCGTCGAACGAGGACATCCACAAGGCCATCCGCAAGTCGGTCAAGGCATCGATGTTCCGTGAGCAGTATGCGACCGCGACCGCGGGCGACGCCCAGTGGAAGAAGATCGAGACCGGGGGCGGTCTGACCTATGGCTGGAACAAGAAATCGACCTACGTGAAGAACCCGCCCTACTTCGAAAAGCTGGGCGAGGGGCTGCCCAAGATCGCCGACATCAAGGGGGCTCGTCTCCTCGCGCTGCTCGGCGATTCGATCACGACGGATCACATCTCGCCTGCGGGCTCGATCAAGGAAGCGAGTCCGGGCGGCAGCTACCTCAAGGAACACGGCGTCAAGGCCGCGGACTTCAACTCCTATGGGTCGCGCCGCGGTAACCATGAAGTGATGATGCGCGGAACGTTCGCCAACATCCGTCTGCGCAACGAGATGGCGCCGGGCACCGAAGGCGGCGTGACGAAACTGCACCCGGGCGGCAAGGAAATGTCGATCTACGACGTGTCGATGGCCTATCAGAAGAAGGGCACGCCGCTCGTCATCTTCGCCGGAAAGGAATACGGCACCGGCTCGTCGCGCGACTGGGCGGCAAAGGGCACGCGGCTGCTCGGCGTCGAGGCCGTGATCGCCGAAAGTTTCGAGCGCATCCATCGCTCGAATCTGGTCGGCATGGGCGTCCTGCCGCTCGAGTTCAAGGGCGGCGTGACCCGCAAGAGCCTCAAACTCGACGGCAGCGAGACCATCGACATCACGGGCCTCGAAAAGGGGATCAAGCCGCGGATGGATCTCGCCTGCCGCATCACCTACGCGGACGGCAAGACCAAGACGATCGATCTGCTCTGCCGCATCGATACGGCGAACGAGGTCGACTACTACCTCAATGGTGGAATCCTTCACTACGTCCTGCGCAACCTGATCGGCGAGGCTGCCTAGGAGCGGGTAGTCACCCTTTCTTGATTCGCGAGTGTTGAGGGGTCAGGCCTAGGTTCCGGCGATGGGTCGTTTCGCCATTTTTCTGGGCCTGATCGGGGTCGCGCTGGCGTTCGCCGGTGCGGGCGGTCCTGCGCATGCCGAGCCGCGCTACCCGATCGTCGTCGAACTCTATACCTCGCAGGGCTGCAACTCCTGCCCGCCGGCGGACGCCTACCTGGGGTCGCTGAAGGCGCGGCGCAACATCGTGGCGCTGAGCTTTCACGTCAGCTACTGGGACTACCTCGGTTGGCGCGACACGTTCGCGCTGGAGGAGGGGACCGCGCGGCAGCAGCGCTATGCCCAGACTCTCGGCGAGCGGACGATCTACACGCCGCAGATCGTCGTCGGCGGGCTCTACCACGAGGTCGGTTCGCGCCATAAGGCGGTTGACTACGCCATTCGCAAGATCGCCGTTGCCCAACGCGGCGACGATCAGGAAAACGTATCCGTCGCGTTCCGCGAAATGCCGGCCGGGACGCTGGTCGTCGACATCGGCGAAGGGCGCGTGTTCAACCGCAACGTGACGATCTGGCTGTTTGTGTTCGACGCCTACCACGAGGTGCGCGTCAAGGGGGGCGAGAACGGCGGCCGTGTCCTCGGCTACCACAACGTGGTGCGCCAGATCCGCGACCTCGGCGAATGGTACGGCAAAGCCCGGTCCGTCAGCCTCGACCTCGCGCAGCTCGCGCAGGCCGGCGAAGGCGTCGCGGTCCTGGTTCAGGAAAAGGATTCGGGCCGGGTACTCGGCGCCCAGCAGATCCAGCTCGCCGAACTGCCGCGCTAGGCGTCGCTGCCCGCGGCCTGCGACAGCAGCGCCGCGATGCGGCGGGCATAGGCCGCCACGTCCGAGGGCATCTCGCCTTCCATGATCATCGCCTGATCCAGCAGGACGTTGGCGGCGTCTTCCAGCCGCGTGCTGCCGGCCTCCCGCGCCGCCAGGCCGGCCAATGACGCGATTGCCTTGTGCTGCGGGTTGATCTCGAGAACCCGGGGCGACCCTTCCTTGATCCGCCCGTGCTGGCGCAGCAGTCGCTCGGTATGCATGTCGATGCCGCCCTCGTCGACCACCAGGCATGCCGCGCTGTCGGTCAGCCGTGTCGAGGTGCGCACGTCCTTGACGCGATCCTTCAGCGAGATCTTCAGGTATCCCACGAGGCGCGCGACGGCGTCGTCATCGCCCTTGGCGGTCTCGTCTTCCTTGGCGTCTGTCCTGGCGATGCTGTCGAGGTCGCTGGCGCCGCGCGTCACCGATTTGAACGCCTTGCCCTCGTAGTCGCCGACCGCGTTGATCCAGAAGTCGTCGACCGGATCGGACAGTAGCAGGACCTCGACGCCGCGCGCCTTGTAGCCCTCGAGCTGCGGGCTGCGCTCGATGCTGCTTTCATCGCCGACGAGGTAGTAGATCGCGTCCTGCCCTTCCTTCATGCGCCCGACGTAGTCCGCCAGCGTGGTCGCATCCTCGGCCCCGGTCGAGCGGAAGCGGGCGATCTCGAGGATGTCGCCGCGCACGTCCGGGTCCTCGTAGAGCCCTTCCTTGACCACCGCGCCGAATTCCTTCCAGAAGGCCGCGAACTTGTCCGCTTCCTTGTCCGCGAGGCGCTTCAGCTCGCGGAACACGCGCTTGACGATGTCCTTGCGGATCTTGGCGATCAGCGGCGTGTCCTGCAGCATCTCGCGGCTGACGTTGAGGTCGAGATCCTCCGAATCGACGACGCCGCACAGGAACCGCAGATAGGCCGGCACCAGACCCTCGACTTCCTGGCCGACGAAGACGCGCCGGACGTAGAGACGCACGTGATGGCGCCGCACCGGATCGAACAGGTCGAACGGCTGCGTCGTCGGGATGAACAGCAGCAGCGCGTAATCGATCTTGCCCTCGACCCGCGCGTGGATCGTCACCGCCGGGTCGTCGAAGTTGTTCGACACGTGGTGATAGAAGTCGGCGTACTGCGCCTCGGTGATCTCGACCTTGGGCTGCAGCCATAGCGCCGAGGCCTCGTTCAGCGTTTCCTCGCCGGACTCTCCCGCCAGCACGACCGGCACGCCGACGTGGTTGGAGTGCTCGCGCACGATCCGCTTGAGCGTCGCCGTCTCGAGATAGTCCTTGGCGTCCTTCTTCAGCTTCAGGCGGATCGTGGTGCCGCGCTGCGGCCGCTCGCCCGGCGACACCGAAAATTCGCCGAGCCCGTCGGACTCCCAGCGCCAGCTCTCGGCCGCGCCGGCCCGCCGCGATTCGACGGTCACCAGATCGGCCACCATGAACGCCGAGTAGAACCCGACGCCGAACTGCCCGATCAGCGACGACGCGGGTTTTTCGCCTTCCTGGCCCTCCAGTTGGGCGACGAAGGCGGCCGTGCCGGATTTGGCGATGGTGCCGAGATTGTCGACCAGTTCCTGCTTGCTCATGCCGATGCCGTTGTCGGAGATCGACAGGATCCCGGCCTTCGCGTCGGCGTTCAGCACGACGCGGTAGTCGAGGTCGTCCTCGCCCGCGGCGGCGTTGACCTGGGCCTCGTACCGCATCTTGTCGCAAGCGTCCGAGGCGTTGGAGATCAGCTCGCGCAGGAAGATGTCGCGGTCGCTGTACAGCGAATTGGCCACGATCTGGAGCAGGCGGCCGACTTCGGCCTGAAAGCTCTGTTTTTCAACGGATTGGGCGTTTTCTGCTGGCATCCTGTTCCGTCTCCCGCCGGACTGCGGCGGCGGTACCCGCCGCGCGCGTTTCGCGCACCATATGTGTGTTCCCGCCGTGGCTTCAAGCGGCCCGGGCGCGGCTTGCCCGTGTAGGTGAATCGGAGTAGGAACCGGGTGCCGAACGGCCCCGAACCCCGGGCGCCGGCTTGTTTGCAGGAGGAAGAATTGGCGCGGAAGAAGATTGCCCTCATCGGTGGTGGCAACATCGGTGGCACGCTGGCCCATCTTGCGGGTCTCAAGGAACTTGGTGACATCGTCGTCTTCGACATCGTCGACGGCCTGCCCCAGGGCAAGACGCTGGACATCGCGCAGTCCTCCCCGGTCGACGGCTTCGACGCCAAGCTTTCCGGCACCTCGAGCTATACCCAGATCAAGGGCGCCGACGTCGTCATCGTGACCGCCGGTGTCGCGCGCAAGCCCGGCATGAGCCGCGACGACCTCATCGAGATCAACACCAAGGTCATGAAGTCGGTGGGCGAGGGCATTGCCAAGTACGCACCCAAGGCCTTCGTGATCTGCATCACCAACCCGCTGGACGCCATGGTTTGGGCGCTGCGCCAGGCCTCGGGCCTGCCGCCCCACATGGTCGTCGGCATGGCCGGCGTGCTCGATTCGGCGCGCTTCCGCTATTTCCTCGCCGAGGAATTCAACGTCTCGGTCGAGGACGTCACCGCCTTCGTGCTCGGCGGCCACGGCGACACCATGGTGCCGCTGGTCCGCTACTCGACCGTCGCGGGCATTCCGGTCCCCGATCTCGTCAAGAAGAAATGGACCACCCAGAAGAAGATCGACCAGATCGTCCAGCGCACGCGTGACGGCGGTGCCGAGATCGTCGGCCTGCTCAAGACGGGCTCCGCCTTCTATGCGCCGGCGTCTTCCGCCATTGCGATGGCCGAGTCCTTCCTCAAGGACAAGAAGCGCGTGCTGCCCTGCGCGGCCTATCTGACCGGCCAGTATGGCGTGCGCGACATGTATGTCGGCGTTCCCGTCGTGATCGGCGCCGGCGGCGTCGAGCGCATCGTCGAGATCGACCTCGCGGCGGCCGAGAAGAAGATGTTCCAGAACTCCGTCAATGCCGTGAAAGGCCTGGTCGACGTGGTGCTGCGCCTCGATCCCAGCCTCAAGTCCGGGTCCAAGGGCAAGAAAGCGGCGACGCGCAAGAAGAGGTAGCCCGCGTTTTGCTCCCGGCGCCGGGTGTGCCTTAATGCGCGCCCGGCCGTAGGTGGCGGACCAGGACATGGAAGTGTCTAGTCGATGAACATTCACGAGTATCAAGCCAAGGGCGTTCTGTCGCAGTACGGCGTTGCGGTACCGCGCGGCGCCGTCGCCTATACGGCGGACGAGGCGGTCAAGGTCGCCAGCGACCTCGGCGGCCCGGTCTGGGTGGTCAAGGCCCAGATTCATGCCGGCGGCCGCGGCAAGGGCGGCGGCGTCAAGGTCGTCAAGTCGATCGACGAGGTGAAGTCGGTTGCCGGCGCGATGCTGGGCATGACGCTGGTCACGCCGCAGACCGGTCCGCAGGGCCGCGTCGTGCAGCGGGTCTACGTCGAGGAAGGCGCCGACATCGCGCGCGAGCTTTATCTCGGCATGCTGATCGACCGCGGCACTGGCCGCGTCTCGATCATGGCCTCGACCGAGGGCGGCATGGATATCGAGGAAGTCGCCGCCAATACGCCGGAAAAGATCACCGTGGTGACGATCGACCCCGCGACGGGGATCGAGCCGTTCCACGCCCGCAAGGTCGCCTTCTCGCTCGGACTCGAGGGCGATCAGGTGAAGTCGGCGGTGCGTTTCGTGCTCGGCGCCTACAAGGCGTTCGTCGAAAAGGATGCAAGCCTGCTCGAGATCAATCCGCTCGTCGTCACCGGTGCCGGTGCGGTCGTCGCGCTCGACGCCAAGATGAACTTCGACGACAACGCGCTGTTCCGCCACAAGGA
>JAYQVF010000049.1:0-17784 GCA_038148335.1 Alphaproteobacteria bacterium
GCTGCACAAGGAACTGGGGATGGGCCGCCTCGGCCTGACGATCAAGGTCGGCAACATCGACGACGCCCACGTCACCCGCACGCAGGACTATCTGCGCGACATCGTCTTCCCCGCCGTCCGCCACCTCGGTGAAGGAGGCAGTTCGGCCCAGGCTGCGGAGTAGCCGGGGCCGAACGAGGGCGACGCCGATGAAGTTTTCCTACACCCACCACATGCCCTATACCGGGGTGAAGGAGCCGGGCCAGGACTGGCCGGTCCCGAACAAGCAGTTCGACGCCGTTCGCGGCGCCGAGATGTTCAATCACTATATCGAGGACAAGATCTACGCGGAGCAGGCGGGCTTCGACTGGATCGGCTCCAACGAGCATCACTTCAGCCCCTACGGCATGATGCCCAATCCCAATCTGGTCGGCGCCGTGGTGGCGCACCGTACAAGCCGGGCCGGCATCCTGCAGTCGGGAAACATCGTCCCGATCACCAATCCGATTCGCATCGCCGAGGAATACGCGATGATCGACGTGATCAGCGGCGGACGCCTGGTCGCGGGATTCATGCGGGGCATTCCACATGAATATGTCGCCTACAACATCTCGCCCGACGAGAGCTATGGCCGCATGTACGAGGCGATCGAGCTGATCAAGAAGGCCTGGTCCTCGCCGGAACCGTTCGGCTGGGAGGGCCAGTACTATAAGTTCCGCGCGGTGTCGATCTGGCCGCGGCCTGTGCAACAGCCCTACCCGCGCATGATGATGTCGGCCTCGAGCGATGCGTCGGCCCGGCTCGCCGCCGAAGTCGGTTCGTCCGCCGGCTTCCTGCGCATCGCCGATTTCGACTCGGCGCGGCGGCAGATCAAGGTCTACATGGACCGCGCGCGCGAATGCGGCTGGGAGCCAACGGCCGACGACGTGATGATCGGCATGAACTGCTGTATCGCGCCAACCTATGAAGAAGCGAAAGCGATCCTCGAGAATGGCCAAAAGTACTTCTTCGGCGTCCTCGGCGGCGGCATTCGCACAGCGCAGCGGCTGGTGATCCAGAAAACCCGCTACTTCCATGACGAGGGCGCGGCAGACAAGTTCCTCGCCAAGTCGAAGGTCCAAAAGGAGGTTTCGTTCGACGAGCGGGTCGAACGTGGCTTGATCGTGTGCGGAACGCCGGAAATGGCGATCGAGCAGATCAAGCGCATTCACGCGGAACTCGGCAACGGGCGCATGAACCTCAGCATCAAGATCGGCGACATCGCCGATGCCCATGTGACGCGCACGCTCGACTATCTGCGCGATATCGTCTTTCCGGCGGTCCGGCACCTCGGCGAAGACACCGATCCAGCGCAGGCAGCGGAATAAGAACAGCAGAGAGGGAGGAACGCTTGTTCCAGGAAATGTCGACCACCCTGTCCAAGGGCGCGGTCAAGTACCTGAAGGGCGGCAAAGGCCGTCCGCTCGTTCACTTGCACGGCGCCGGTGGCGTCCGCCGCAACAAAGGCCTTGAGCTACTGGCGGAGGACGTCACCCTGTTCATGCCGATTCTTCCGGGCTTCGACGACACACCGGAACTCGCCGGCATCGATTCGATGGAGACGTTGGCCGACGTCGTCGCCGAATTCATCGACAAAGAGATCGGCGAGCCAGCAGACGTCCTGGGCATGTCCTTCGGCGGCTGGCTCGCGACCTGGCTCGCCGTCAGGCACCCGAAGTTGGTCGCCCAGCTTTGCCTGGAAAACCCGGCCGGTTTCCGCCCGAAAGATGTCCCGGCACCGAGCAACGATCCCGCGATCCGCAAACAGCAAATGTACGCCTATCCCGATCGCGCACCGGCGGAGACCAAGACTGAAGATGTCCTGACCAAGAACCGGTCGATGCTTCGGCACTACCACGGCGACACGAGCTTCGACGAGAAGCTGGCCGGACAGCTGGACAAGATCGAGTGCCTGACGATGATCATGCACGGCACGCGCGATCGGCGGGTGCCCGAGGCGGCGGTTCAGATTCTAAAAAGGGGCATTCCGCGGTCGCACCTGATCTATGTCTACGATGCCGCCCACAGTATGGAATCGGATCAACCCGAACGCTTTGCCCACCTCGTTTCCGACTATATGGAACGCGCCGAGGCGTTTCTCGTTAACCAGGGAACGCCCGAAGGCAGGCCACAGCAGGTTCTCTAACCGACGAAGCACCCGGCAATTCTTAGGGGAGGCTGCAGCCGCCGGATTTGACCGGATGGGGCGCTCCCCCTTAGGCTCACCGCGAGACTGATCTGTTTGCGCAGAGCGCACCGCTGTGGATTGGGGCACGGCGGCGCGCTTGGCTGTGTGCGGAACCACGATGACCCCAGAAGAACTCGTTGACATCCTGAAGAAGCACCATCACTTCGTGGCGGGCCGCTTCAATCTGGGGCAACGCGCCAATCTCAAGAATGCTCAACTCAGCGGACTCAAGTTTCCGAAGATCATCCTGCGCGAGGCGATCCTGGCGGGTGCAGACCTGAGCCGGTGCGTTCTGACCGGTGCTGATCTGAGTTTTGCCGACCTTTTTTGCGCCGATCTTTCGTTTGCCGACCTTCGCGGGGCCGACCTGACCCGTGCCGACCTGCGCGGCGCTGTTCTGCATGGCGCCAAGATGCAGGGTGCGAATCTTGCCGAGGCGGACCTGCGCGCCGGCACCATGATCGATGCGAACGAGACACGGGGCGACGTCGTCGACCTCACCGACGCCAACCTCGATGACGCGAACATGGAGGAAACCAAGCTCAAGAAGGCCAAGATGTCCGGGTCCAGTATGCGCAACGCGAACCTGACCCGCGTCGGCATGGATGAGGTCGACCTGACCGGCGCCGATCTTTCCGGCGCAAACCTTTATTCGGCGCAACTGAAGAACGCCAATCTGACCGGCGCCAACCTCGCCGAAGCCAACCTCGATCAGGCGCGCGTCCAGGGCGCCAATATGCAAGGCGCTCTTCTGGCGGGCGTCGATCTGACCCTGGCCAACCTGACCGATGCCAAGATATCGATCGGCACGGCCCGGTTGCCTGTCGACGTACAGCGCATGCTGCGCGAGCATGCCCTGTGGATCGATTCAAACGGCGCCGAAGGTGCGCGAGCCGATCTTACTGGGCATGACCTCAGCAACGAGGACTTGCGCAATGTCTACCTCAGCGGCGCAAACATGAAGGGCTGCGATCTGAGCGGGTCGGATCTTTGGGACGCGACACTGGAACTGGTCGATTTCTCCGACGCCCGTCTTGAAGGCACCGTGCTCCGCCGCGCCGTGCTTCGCGGGGTCCGACTGAAGAACGCCAGGATGAAGAAGTGCGTCTTGACCTATGCCGATCTTGGGCCGATCGAGTTGACGGGACCGGACGGACGGCCGACCGGCCAGGTTCGGAAATCGGACCTCAGCGGCGCGGATCTCGAGCGCGCCGATCTGTTCCGCGCTTCGCTGCAGGATGCCAACATGGAAGGCGCGAACCTCGTCGGCACGCTTCTGGAGCCCAAGAAAAAAGACGAGATATCTCCTTACGACGAGGTGTTCGCACCGGAAGACCGGCCGGAAGCGACCGAGGAATGACCGGCTTCACCCCCTCCCCAGCCAAGGCGCGGCAGCGTTCGCTGGCTGAGAAGGTCGATCCGCGGGACACCGCTCTCGTCGTCGTCGACATGCAGAACGACTTCTGCCACCCGGAGGGATTCTTTGGCGCCCGCGGCGCCGACCTGTCGCGCATGCCGGCGGCTGCCGAGAGGATCCGCGCGCTGGTTGAGACCGCGCGCAGGCAAAACATGCTGATCCTGTGGGTCAGGGCTCACTATGACGAGATCGTCCTGGGCGACCCCATGGGCGAGGTCCTGAACCGGCCCGGCCGCACGTCGGGGAGCTGCCTTGCCGGCAGCCACGGAGCCGACTGGTACGGCGACCTGCGCCCGCGCGATGGAGCCACCAACGAGTTGATCGTCACTAAGCATCGCTATAGCGCGTTCTGGGATTCGCCGATCGATCTTTTCCTGCGCAGCAACGCGATCCGGAATCTTGTGGTCACCGGGACAAGCACCGATGTATGTGTGGAATCGACCGTTCGCGACGCCTTTTTCCGCAATTACTTCGTCGTTGTCCCGAACGATGCGACGTTCTCGTCGCCCGATCGACATGTCGAAGCACTGGGGAACATATCCCGCCTGTTCGGACTGACCCCAACGTCGGACGAGGTGATCACGATCTGGGGGAAATGCGACCCCGATGGGCCGCGGTCATGGCAGACAGACATCAAGAATGCCGCGGCGCCGGCCGATTTCACCTCGCTCGTCGACCCCCGGCACACGGCGCTGGTCGTCGTCGACATGCAGAACGATTTCTGCCACCCCCAGGGCGTCATGGGACGCCATGGCGAGGATCTCTCGGAATTCCCAGCCGCGATCGAGACGATTGCGGGCCTAATGAAGACAGCGCGCGCCAGCGGCGCCATGATCGTGCACGTCCAAGGGGCGAACATGGAAACTGGACGTCCGGGCAATCGCCGCGGGCTGGTCAGCGAGAAGCAGAAGGTAATGCAGCTTACCAAGCCTGACACCTGGGGCGCCGAGCAGGTCGCTGAGCTTGCGCCCGATCCCGGCGAGGAGATCGTCGTCAAGCATCGCTACAGCTCGTTTGTCGATACGCGCCTGGAGACGCTGCTGCGCACCAATCACATCAAGACACTGGTGGTTACGGGAACCGCCACTCAGACATGTGTCGAGTCGACCGTGCGCGACGGACAGATGCGTGACTATAGAATCGTCGTTCCACGGGACGGTGTCGCCTCACGCGGACGCCACCAGCATCTCAAACAGGCATCGCTGGAAACAATGGAGCTCTACTTCGCAGACGTGGTCCAAGCAGCGGACGTCACCGCCGCCTGGGAGGCTAGACTCCTAAAT
Source organism: Alphaproteobacteria bacterium (assembly GCA_038148335.1). Lineage (GTDB taxonomy): Bacteria > Pseudomonadota > Alphaproteobacteria > SHVP01 > SHVP01 > CALJDF01. The sequence continues at coordinate 4,907 of JAYQVF010000049.1, forward strand.
AACTGATTTTACATAGTATTTCCCTGCGTCGGCGCTGTCGGCGTTTACCGAACTTTAATCATCTCCCCTGCAGACTGGCATCCGGTTGGGTTGCGGTCTGAGCAGAATGCCGCGCGGCCCCGCCGGCCCTATTTAGGAACGGATGGGTAGCAGGACATGGCACAGGGACTTTCCATACTGACCAACGTCGGCGCGATGACGGCGTTGCAGCAGTTGAACGGTACCAACAAGAAACTCTCGACGACGCAGCTGCGGATCACGACCGGGCTCAAGGTCAACGGCCCGAAGGACGACGCGGCAACGTATCAGATCGCAACGCGCCTCCGCGGCGACATTGCCGGCACCAAGTCGGTCAAGACCGCGCTTGCGAACGGTGAAGCAACAGTCAACGTCGCGATCTCGGCGGGCAAGGCGATCTCCGATCTTCTGATCGAAATGAAGGCGAAGATCGTTCAGGCCAACCAGGCCGGCCTAGACTCGGCCTCGCGTACGGCCCTCAATAACGACTTCAAGGCGCTCCGCGACCAGATCTCCACGATCGTCGCTACCGCCGAGTTCAACTCGACGAACCTCATCGCCTCGAGCGCGACGAATACGAGCGTGCTGAGTACCGTCGATGGCAGCGTTATCGACGTCAGCGCCCAGAGCATGGACACCTCTACCCTCGGCATCGCCAGCCTGGACCTTACCTCCAGCGCCGGCGCCTCGACCGCGCTGACCGCCATCGACTCGGCGATCACCTCCGTTTCGGACAAATTAGCTTCGCTCGGGTCGACGGCAAACCGCATCGAGGTTCAAACAGAATTCACCACCTCGCTGATCGACATCCTGACAGCGGGCCTCGGCAACCTCGTCGATGCCGACATGGCAGAGGAAGCCGCACGGCTCACTGCGCTTCAGGTGCAGCAGCAGTTGGGCGTTCTGTCGCTTTCGATTGCCAACCAGGCTCCCAGTATCATCCTGCCCCTCTTCCAGGGCTAACCCGCGTTCTACCTCTCGTTCCTGTAACCCCCGTGCCTTTGGCGCGGGGGTTTTTCTTTGCGTGCTACTATTACGCCTCGAAGCCCCGCGGAAAACCGGTCCTGACCAGTCGCCATGGATTACACTGAACTACTTGAACGCGTCCGCCAAAAGGCGTCGCCATATGTGGGCGCAGGGCAAGTTGCAACCTACATTCCGGCGCTCGCGAACGTTCCTTCCGATAGATTCGGTATGGCGCTTGCGACGGTCGATGGAGATTCGGCGCGGTGCGGCGATGCCGATATTCCATTTTCCATACAGAGCGTCTCGAAAGTGTTCACCCTCATGCTGGCTATCCGGCAGGTCGACGATGCGCTTTGGCGCCGCGTCGGACGTGAACCCTCGGGGAATCCGTTCAACTCGCTCGTACAACTCGAATCGGAACATGGAATTCCGCGCAATCCGCTGATCAACGCAGGAGCGCTGGTTGTTGCCGACGTTCTGATCAACCGTACGAAGGACGCCAAGAAAGCTCTTCGAGACTTCGTGCGCTCCTTGACAGGAAATCCAGAAGCCGACTTCGATACCGAGGTCGCGGCATCTGAGCGTACGGTGGGCTACCGCAACGCGGCACTGGCGAACTTTCTCAAGGCCCAGGGCAACCTCCAAAGCGATGTCGATGAGGTTCTGGACTTCTATTTCCATCAATGTGCGCTGGCTCTGAGTTGCGCGGATCTGGCGCGAGCCTTTCTCCCGCTGGCAAATGGCGGGTTCTCGCCTCTGCTTGGAGAGATCATCCTTACCAAGCAGCAGGCGAAACGCATTAACGCACTGATGATGACCTGCGGCCTTTACGATGCAGCGGGGGATTTTGCTTACAGGGTAGGACTCCCCGCCAAGAGCGGGGTCGGTGGCGGTATCGCAGCCGTATTGCCGAGGGAGTTCGCGGTCTGCGTATGGAGCCCGGCTCTCGAGCCCACCGGAAATTCGACGGCAGGAGTTTCGGCCCTCGAAACGCTAACGACACCCTGCTCGGGCGGTCGGTCTTCTGACCTCAACATGAACGATTCTTAATTCGCCGGACAGGTCGTGTTCATGTCGATGCCCTAGATATCCGTGCAACGGGTAACGCGAGTTATCCGGTACGGATTTCAACGAGGCAAACCATGAAAACTACCCGCAAGACACTCCTTCGCTCCAGCGCCCTGACCGCCGCCGCTTTCGCGGCCGGCGCCGTGCTGGTTTTCGGCGCGCCGGAGTCGCTACGCGCCGCCACACCGCTGAGCCCGCCCCCCGATGCCGCGGTTCAGGTCATGCCCAACTTTGCCGATGTCGCTGAGGCCGTCGCCCCGGCTGTCGTCAACATCCAGGTCACCGAGAGGGCATCGCCCGAGGCTATGGCCCGGATGAACCCTGACATGCCCGACCTACCAGAGGGACTCAGACGCTTCTTCGGCGACGATTTCGCCGAACGCTTTGGGCAGCAGCAAGGGCCGCAAGACCGTCCCTTAGTCCAGGGCCTGGGCTCGGGTTTCCTCATTTCGGCCGATGGCTACATCGTGACCAATGACCACGTTGCTGGTGAAGCGGATCGAATTGCCGTGACGTTGCAAGACGGGCGCGAGTTCAAGGGCGAGCGCATCGGTCGCGATCCCAAGACCGACCTCGTGCTGCTCAAGATCGACGGCCGGGACCTGCCCTATGTCTCGTTTGCCGAACAAACGCCACGGGTAGGCGAATGGGTCATCGCAGTGGGAAGCCCTTTTGGCCTCGGCAACACCGTGACTGCCGGCATCGTGTCCGCCCACGGCCGCAGCCTTGGACCGGATGGCCCCTACGACGGGTTTATGCAGATTGACGCCGCAATCAACCGAGGCAATTCCGGCGGCCCTGCGTTCAACCTCAAAGGTGAGGTCGTCGGTGTGAACACGGCCATCTTCTCTCCCACCGGCGGCAATGTCGGCATCGGCTTTGCGGTGCCGGCGGAAACCGCCAAGTCGGTGGTCGCCCAACTCAGGGACAAGGGCGTCGTCGAACGCGGCTGGCTCGGTGTCAGCATCCAGGCGGTTACACCGGACATCGCCGAGAGCCTCGGCTTCGACAAGCGGCGCGGCGCGCTGGTCTCGAACGTAACCCCCGACAGTCCGGCCGATCGCGCCGGCCTGCAGATCGGCGACGTCGTCGTCGCGGTCGATCAGACAACAATCGGCGAACTGCGCGACCTGCCCAAGGCGATCGGCACCATGGCACCCGGAAGCGCTGTGCGCCTCAAGGTGGTCCGCGGCGGCGGCGAGCGGACATTGAGCGTCAAGATCGGGCTATCGCCGGATTCGGTCGATCAATTGGCGATGGGCGCAGGCAGCGATGCCGACATCCATCTCGGCATGTCGCTGGCCAGTCTCGATCCCGCGAAACGTCAGGCGTACGGCCTCGACGAACGGACAACCGGGGTTCTCGTCGTCGACGTCGCCACCGATGCTGCAGCGTTCGAGAAGGGCGTGCGACCAGGCGATGTCATCGTTGGCGTCGGCAACGACAAGGTCACCAAGCCACAAGACGTGTTCAACGGCATCACTGCAGCCAAGGACAATGGCCGGAAGGCGGTCCTCCTGCTGATCAGCCGCAACGGCCACGCCCAGTACGTCGCCATCCCGCTCGGCGTCGCCTAAGGGACTTTCGGAGACATGAGGAGGACCGGCACGCGCTGGTCCTCCTTTGGTGCCTGCCATGCGCAATTTGGCTACTCTGCGGTCGAATGAGACGGATATCATGCGGATTCTGATCGTCGAGGACGACCGAGAGACGGCCAACTACGTCATCAAAGGCCTTCGCGAAAGTGGTCATGTCGCCGACCATGCGCCCAATGGCGAGTCCGGCTACGAGATGGCGCGCGGTCACTCATACGACGTGATGGTCGTCGACCGCATGCTCCCGGGCACCGACGGCATCGCCCTGGTCCAGCGATTGCGCCGAGACGGTGACGAGACGCCGGTTCTATTTCTGAGCGCTCTTGGCGAGGTCGATGATCGAGTCAGAGGTCTGAGGGCCGGCGGCGACGACTACCTCGCGAAGCCCTACGCCTTCGCCGAGCTCCTTGCGCGCGTCGAAGCTCTCGGGCGCCGCGGACCGACCGGGGGACCCGGCACGACTCTAGTCGTGGGGGGCCTGCAGATGGACTTGCTGACCCGTCAGGTAACCCGCGATGGCAAGATCATCGATCTGCAGCCACGCGAATTTTCCCTTCTTGAGTACCTGATGCGCAACGCCGGACGCGTCGTGACGCGCACCATGCTGCTCGAACAGGTGTGGGGGTATCACTTCGACCCGCAGACTAACGTCATCGATGTCCATATCAGCCGGTTGCGCGGCAAAGTCGACAAGGGCTTCGACACACCCCTCCTGCATACCGTCCGCGGCGCGGGCTACACGCTACGTGCCTAGTCTTCGGCTCTTGCGGACGTACACGTTCAGGATTGCCCTGGGCTACCTCGGCCTGTTCGGTCTCTCTGGCGCCGCGCTGATCTTCTTCGTGTTCTGGTCGACAGCGGCATTCATCGAACGTCAGACCGATGCGACCATCAACGCCGAAATCACGGGCCTCGCCGAGACCTATCGCAGCCGTGGCCTGCCGGGCCTCAGCGTCATTATCGAGGAGCGGAGCCGCAACCAGCGCCAGAGCCTCTATCTGCTCGCCGATGGCGCCTTCCGGCCGATCGCCGGCAACCTCGACGGCTGGCCGCGCACGGAAACCGGCGAAGGCGGCTGGCTCGAGTTTCGCTTCGATCGAGCGGTCGCCGGTACGCTGGAGGAACATGCCGCACGGGCGCGACATCTGCGCCTGGCAGGCGATTTCCAGCTTCTGGTGGGGCGTGACGTCGAAGACCGCAATCAAGTTACCGCGCGCATCCGGCGGTCCCTGGTGTGGTCGTTGGCGGCACTTTTGGGGCTTGGGCTCGGCGGCGCCGTGCTCGTCAGTCGTGGAACCCAGCGTCGCCTGGAGGCGATAAACCGAACCAGCCGTGAGATCATGGCGGGCGATCTCAGCCGCCGGATTCCCGTATCGGGAAGCGGCGATGAAATCGCGCGCCTTGCGGTGAATCTGAACACGATGCTCGACCGCATCGAACGCCTGATGGCCGGAATGCGTAACGTGTCAGACAACATTGCCCACGACCTCCGTACACCACTCAACCGCATGCGCAACCGCATCGAGGTTGCGCTCATGGAAGAGCACAGCGTCGATGACTACCGCACCGTTCTAGATCAGACGGTGGCGGAAGCCGGCACCCTGATCGAGACGTTCAACGCGCTCCTCGCGATCGCGCGCGCCGAATCAGGCCTGCTGCGTCGCGAGATGGAGCCGCTCGATCCGGCGCAACTCATCCGCGACGTCGTCGAACTGTTCGAACCTGCAGCCGAGGACACCGGCATCCGGATCACGACGGACCTAGGAAACGGCCTGTCGTTGCGGGCGCACCGGGCCCTCCTGTCCCAGGCCATATCGAACCTGCTCGACAACGCGATCAAGTACGGCGCGAACACAATTGCTGTAAGCGCCTTCCGGAGCGAAGAAGGAATCGTCGTACGCATCGCAGACAGCGGGCCCGGGATTGCGCCCAAGGATCGCGAGAAGGTTCTTGAGCGGTTCCATCGGCTGGATGCGAGCCGCTCAAGCCCAGGCAGCGGTCTTGGTCTCAGCCTTGTGCGCGCCGTTGCCCGGCTCCACGACGGGAACCTCGCGCTCGAGGACAATGCGCCTGGCCTCGCCGTGACGCTGACCTTTCCCGCCGACTAGCGGTCAACGAGCCAGTGGGCAGCCGCATCGCGGCTGAGTAGCATGGTTTCCTCCGGAAAGGGCAAGCCGGGCACTGCGCCGCGAAACCGCAGCAGACGCAGACCCGAATCACGAATCGCCTTGCGATAGCGCGGACGGTACGCATTGTCGAGGACGATCAGTCCATCGTCCTTCAGATATGGCAGTGCAGTGCGCAGGCAATCAGCCCGCGCACGGCCGTCTATGGCGATGAGGTCAAATGGACCACCAGCGTTCTCGATCGACCGCACGTAGCCCTCGAATGATCGCCCGCGCATCAAGGGATCACCCGATCGGTAGGGGCCGTCAGTCTGTCGTTCTCCGGGCGGCAAGACCGTCAGCGAAAGATGCGGCATCCCGACAGCGAGGCGTCGCACGACGGCGGCCCAAGCTTCGTCGTGGTCAACGCTGATTACCCTGGCGGCGCGTTTGGCCAGCCAAAGGGAGCTCGCACCGGCACCATATTCGAATACCGTTGCCTTGCCTTCACGGTCGGCGAGAAACGCATCGACCCGGTAGGCCGCCTTGAACACCCAGAAGGGCACATCGAGATACGCCATGTCCTCTATGTCGTAGTAGGCAAACAGGGCGCGCAGATAGAAGAAGGCCGGCCGGTTTCGACGCCGTTCAAGCCAGGAGAGCAGTCCGGCGGCGCGGGCCGCGGCCTTGAGGCGTCCAACAACCCAACCCCAATAGCGGGGCAGACCTTCGTAAACAAAACGGATCATGCTGCAAGAGCCGCACGCCGGCGATAGTTCAGCCACGAGGCAACGGCAAGGAACAGCAGATCGCCGCCAATCGTGACAAGCCGGAACATGACAACGACCACGATCGCACGCGAGTCGCCGATCAGCACGGCGAGTTGCGGTAGCATTACGGCTTCACGTACACCGATCCCACCCGGCGCGCTCGGCGTGAGATTGCCAAGCAGCCAGCCCGAAACGAAAGCCACTGCGATACCAGGAATCAGCCCCGGCGATACGAAGCCGAAGGCGCTGCTGACAAGGAACCAGAAGACCAAGCCCGTCGCCATGAAGAAGACCGCGTGGATGGCAAATGGGGGGAAGAGCGCCAGGCCTCGACCGAGCCGGTCGGCATGGACGATGAAGCCGAGGTCGCGAACAACCGGCAGATGTCGTCCGTAGCGCAGTAGCAGCGAGGGGCCAACGATGGCGACCGCGGCCCCCAGCCCAAGTACCCATGACGGGGCATGGCGGAGCAGAGCCTCGTGGCCCACCAAGCTGAGGAGGAAAAGCAGCGCGGCAGCGGCCGAGCCGAGGCAAAGGGTCTCGACAATGGACGCAACAGCGATGGCACCCTGGGCCCACCCGACGTCGCGACCCAGCAATTGGCGCCCAAAGAAATGGAAGACATTGCCGGGGACGTATTTGGCAATCTGGGAGCGACCGTAGACCTCGAACGCATCGGAAAAAGTCACCCGGGCACCGGCATCGGCGCGGCCCACGATCCACTGCCAGGCTACCGCCAGCAGGATGCTCAGCATTCCATAAAGAGCCGCGCCGAGACCCACCGTCCTCCAAGTGTACCACTCGCCGGCAGCGTTTCCGAGGTCCTGGGTGTACGCCGCGATTTGCAGACCGACGAATGCCAGCGCCGCGGCAACGAGGACAAGGCCCAGTGCGCGAAAGACGAACCGCATCGACAGCATGACGGAAAACTACGATGCCGAGATCAACGCGGCAAACCGCTTTGAAGCTGGCTCAGTCCCGAAAGTGGCGCAGTAGGCGCTCCGGGTAGTCAGTGAAAACGCCCGTGATGCCCCAGCACCGGAAGCGCTGGGCATCGTTCGGGTCGTTGACCGTGTAGACCAGGACCCGGTGTCCCGCCGCGCGCAACGCCACCACCTGTGGCTCGGCAAGCCCCCGAGCGCGGACATTGACGCTGTGCACCGGGATACCAAGCGCCCGCACATCGGCCGGCGACGGCGCATCGCGAAATAGGGCGCCGAGGGCAACCCCGGGGGCCGCCTTGTGGAAACCGATCAACGCCGCAAGCGAGAAGCAGCTGACCAGCACCGGACGCGGCCACTGGGCAAGACGCGCAGCGACCGCCTCGGCGACCTCGACTTCCGAGCCCGATGGAGGCTTAAGCTCGACATTGAGCCCCATGTCGAGATCCGCGCAGCACCTGAGCATTTCATCCAGGGTCGGAACCGGCTCGCCAGCAAAGGCCGCGCCGAACCAACTGCCCGCGTCGCATTGCGCTAGCGCGGTCGCGGTCCGCTCAGCCACCAGTCCCTTCGCGTCGGTCGTGCGATCAAGCCGATGATCGTGAATCACCACCGGGGTGCCATCGGCTGCACACTGGACGTCGACCTCAGCCCAGCGGGCACCAAGATCCCGTGCCCGCCTGACAGCCACAAGGGTATTTTCCGGGGCGGAGCCACTTGCCCCGCGGTGGGCGATGACAAAGGGCAGTTCAGGACCCATGGATAATCCACAACATATTGCGTGACCTGTGGATAATATTCGTATGTTTAGAACAAGGATTTGGCGATTTTTGCTCAGTCAGAACGCAAAGGACAGCGGGGAAGCGCAGATTGATGGGTGAGCAAATGAACGTCCGGAAACTGGCCAAGGTGCTCGCCATGACCACCTCTGCCTCGGACGGCGAAGCCCTGGTGGCGGCCCGCAAGGCTGCGGCCATGGTCGATCAGGCTGGCCTCACCTATGACACCCTGTTTTCCGAGTACCTGCCAAATCACTACGACACCGCCGCCAACGGCGCCTGGATCGACGAAAACAAGCAAAGCTGGCTGGTCCGGGCACTTATTCGCAAGCTCCGCAATGAAATTGCCGAACTGCGCCAGCAGACTGCGACAAGCACGAAACCGGCCAATGACGATGCCGCCTCGTTGAAGCAGCGCCTGCTCACTTCCGCGCCACTCAACAACTGGGAACGCAACACGCTCTCCCAGATCGGCACGATTCCCCCCAAGAGCAAGGAAGAGTAATACATCCTCTGGCTGGCACGCCGCTATCGGCTACGCGCCTGAGCGCTACCAGATTTCGTCTTCGCTCTCGTCGTTGTCGGCGGCGGCTGCGCCGCCATAGACGGCATCCATGAGACGCCGACGCATCGACGACAGTTTGACTGCATCGATGCCGTGAACCACGGCAACTTCGACCGCCTCGCGATGCTGCAGGGAATCGCTGATCGCGGCCAGCAGCGACGAAACGTGGTCGAGCTCCTGACTCATCAGATCGAAATCCTGCATGGCAGCAACGAAATCGCGGTCGCCGAGCCATTGCGAGCCAGCTTCCGTGATCTTCTGACTGATCCGGTCGGCGAGCGAAATCTCGCGCCTACGAACGCTGGCGATCTCGCTCGCCAGCGCCCCCAGCAGCCGGTCGAGCCGAACCCAACGGTCCCGTTCTTCCTGAGTTTCGCGATCGTCTGCCATAGCCTAATCGAAGAGCTCGACTTCGCCGCTCTTGGTCTCCTCGACGCGTACCGAGCGCGCCAGCTCGCTCTTGAAGACATCGCGCTGGGTGTCGTCGGCGATTAGGAGCATCCGGGCCCGCCCGGAGCTCGGCGCATAGTGGACCTTGCGCGCCGCAAAGCCGCGCAGATGGTGCGACGCGATTTTCAGGCCCTCGTCGGTCATGAACTTCTCAATGAACGAGGCGTTCTTGTGCCCGATGCCGCTGATGTTCTTGACCACGTTGGCCCCGCCAAAAAGTTTGACCTCCAATCGGTCGCGCTTCGCCCCGCGCTTGAGCAATCCGTTGATGAGAAGCTCCATCGCATAGTTGCCGTAGCGCAGCGCCAGCTGCTGCGCGCCACCGGCCGTCATGTCGATGTTTTCGGCATTGGGCAACAAAAAGTGATTCATGCCGCCGAGGCCCAGAACCGGATCGCGGATGCAGGCGGAAATGCAGGACCCAAGCACCGTGTGCAGCACGACATCGGCATCCGACGTGATGTAGTAGTCGCCCTGCGACACCCGCACGAACCACTTCTGCTTCTGCGCGTCGAAGAACCGATGAAGGCTACTGTTCTCACTGTCCATAGCTAGGCGCCCCCGGCACCGGCAAGGCCACCCGGCCAGTCGGGCCGCACCCCAGAGGTGCGCGCGCCATCGAAACGGGCATGATGCAGCACAGCACCGGTGAGATCTGTGGGCGTTTCCTGAGCTGCGCTCCCATCCTCGGCGCGAGTCTTGGCAACACCGAGGTTGGCGCGGGAAAAGTTGGCACCAGTCAACGTCGCTCCACGCATGTTGGCGCCGCGAAGATCGCACTCGGAGAGGTCGGCGTAGGAAAGGTCTGCCTCCGACAGATCTGCCATTCGCAGGAGCGCACCCTTCAGGCGTGTCGAGCGCAAATGGGCTCCGCTCATGACGACGCCGCTGAGATCACGGCCGCGCAGGTCGAAACCATCCAGGTTCGCCGCCGCAAGCTCCGCCCGCGTGCCCTTGCCGGTCTTGAGCCACGCCTCATGCGAATCGAGCGCCGCTAGCGCCGCAGCACGGGCCTGTGCCGGCGCGGGAACCGATTCGTCGCGTCTCGCGGTCTCGATCTGGCGTACTTCGACGCGCGCTCCGTGCAGGTCCGCACCGGAGAGATCAGCACCGTCGAGTTTCGCGTCATCGAGGCGCGCATCGCCGAGCATAGCCTGGGTTAGTTTCGCCCCCTGCAGCGAGACCCCGGACAGGTTCGAGTCGCGCAAATCGGCTCCGGAGAGGTCGGCATTCGACAGGTCCGCGTCCGCAAATTCTGTCTCGCTCAGGATGGCGCCCTTGAGCGAAGCTTTCGCCAGGTTGGCGGCGCTTGCGTCGACACCGCGCAGATCAGCATCGTCCAGTTCCGCGCCCGTCAGGTCCTGACGGATGATTTCCGTTGCGCCTGTCTCCGGCGACATCCGCAAGCCGCGGCGGAAACTGATGCCGCGCAATCTGGCGCCACGAAGGCGCGCGCCGGCGAGGCATGCACCGCGTACGTCCGCTCCTTCGAGATCAGCATAGGACAGATCGGCCTTGCTCAGGTCAGCCTTGAAGAGATCCGTACCACGAAGCTTTGCCCCGACAAACGTGCACCCGACAAGCTTCGCGCCGCGGAAGATTGCGCCGGTCATATCAGCACCGTCGAACGCACGCCCGGAAAGATCGGCGTCGCGGAAATCGGCGCGCACTCCCGTCTTCGGGTCGCTGCGCCAGAGCGCATGCTGACCGAGTATCTTGTCGAGGTCGTCGGTCACAGAACTATTCGAGGCGCCCGACGACCGCTTCGATCTTCTTCTTGAGGATCTCTACCGTGAACGTCTTGATCACATAGTTGTTGACGCCGGCCTGAGCCGCTTTGGTGACCAGTTCCTTGTCGCCGCGTCCGGTGACCATGATGAACGGCGTCTTGCGTATCTGCGCGTGTGATCGAACCGCCCGTAGAAACTGAAGCCCATCCATCTCCGGCATGTTGTAGTCGGAGATAATGAGATCCACCGGCTCCTTCGTCGCAGATTCGAAGCCTGCTTTCCCGTCCGGGGCTTCACTGATATGGCGAAAGCCGAGCTGCTCCAGACTGTAGCGGGTCAGGCCGCGCATGCTCATCTGGTCGTCGACCACAAGAACTCGGATATTCTTAGCAGTAGCCATTTCGTTCACCACTTACGCTGCATTGCAAAGTTCAAGGATCTTGTCGGCGATGCTGCCAAGACCCAGTTGCACCTCGACACCGCCCAGTTCGTGTGCCACGCGAGGCATCCCGTAGACGACACAAGACTCTTCGTTCTGGCCGATCGTACGCCCCCCGGCGTCACGGATGAGTTTCAGGCCGCTAGCGCCGTCGCGCCCCATTCCCGTCAGGATTACCCCGATCGCTTTCGGGCCCGCAACCTGGGCTACCGACGTGAACAAAACGTCCACGGAGGGGCGGTGTCCTGAGGTCAAAGGCCCTTCGATCAGGCGGCACACCAGCCGTGTCCCGTCACGATGGACTTCGAGATGGTAGTCGCCGCCCGGCGCAACGAAGACGCGACCGGGCTCCAGAACGTCACCATCGCGCGCTTCGGCCACAGTCGCCGCCGAAACCTGATTCAGGCGCTTGGCGAAAGTATCCGTAAAGGTTGCCGGCATGTGTTGCGTGATGACAGTCGGCGGACAGTCTTCCGGCAGGTTCGGGATGATCTGATGGAGCGCTTCGACACCGCCAGTCGACGAACCGATCGCCAGCAACCAGGCCCCCGGGCGATAGCCGGCAGGCCTAACTTTCTTCGGCGCCGCCTTAGGTTTCGCCGGAAGGGCGTGGCCGTAGCCGGCCTTCGCTTTGGCCGCACCCTTTACCTTGGCACAGAGATCCTCTGCCTCCGCCTCAAGTCGGTCCATGACGCCCGCGGTAGGCTTTGGATGATAGTCCACCGCCCCCATCTCGAGCGCCTTAAGTGCCGCCTCGGCACCATGCTGCGTGAGGGTAGAGACCATGACAACCGGCATCGGACGCAGCCGCATGATCTTGTCGAGAAACGACAGGCCATCCATGTTCGGCATCTCGATATCAAGCGTAATGACGTCTGGATTCAGGGCCTTGATCTTCTCGCGGGCGTCATAGGGGTCCTCCGCGGTACCGACAATTTCGATCTCGGGGTCGCGAGAAAGGACCTGCCCGAGAATCTTTCGGAACAGGGCAGAGTCGTCGACGATCAGCACCCGCGTCTTGGCCATCTACACCACCTTGCGGTAGATCGTGCGGCCGATTAGTGAAAACCGGTCCGTCACGCGACTGAGATTTTCGTAGTTGCCAACGTAGAGAAAACCGTCGTTGGACAGGAGCGACCACATCCGATCCAATATGTCACGCTGGGTCACCAGGTCAAAGTATATAACGACGTTGCGGAAAAAGATGACGTCGAAGGGCCCCTTCATCGGCCAGGCCTTGAGCAGATTGAGCTGATTGAAGGTGATCAGCTTCTGGATCGCCGGATCGAAAACGACAGTGCCGTCCTGGGCACCGGAAGACAGATACTTTTTTCGCGTCGCCGGCGGGATGTTCTCGATTTCACGCTCGACATACGCACCGGACCGGCACTTCGAAATCATGTTCGAATCGAGGTCGGTGGCAAGAATCTTGAAATCGAAGGATTTCAGGTT
>JAYQVF010000050.1:0-17341 GCA_038148335.1 Alphaproteobacteria bacterium
TACGCAAGGTCGCTCTCGATCGTCCGTCGCAGCGTGCTCACCAAGACTGTCACGTGTGCCCCACGGCCACCCGGCGTTCGACCCGCTGGCGGGGGTCGACGAGGTGATAGAGGATGTCCACGATCAGATTGATGATTACAAAGAACAGGGAGACCAGGACCAGATAGCTCGCCATGACGGGGATGTCGGCGAACTGTATTGCTTGAAGAAAGAGCAGCCCCATCCCGGGCCACTGAAAGACGGACTCCGTAATGATGGCAAAGGCGATGATGGCGCCGAGCTGCAGGCCGGCGATGGTGATGACAGGGACCAATGTGTTCTTCAATGCGTGCCGAAAATTGATGCTGCGGGACCGGAGGCCCCGCGCGCGAGCGAATCTGATGTAGTCCATTCGCAGAACTTCGAGCATCTCCGAGCGGACGAGACGCATGATCAGCGTTAGCTGAAACATCCCGAGCGTGATCGCCGGCATGATGATCGATTTCCAGCCGCTTACCGTGAGCAGCCCCGTGGTCCAGAAACCCAGGTCCACCACGGCGCCACGGCCGAACGTCGGAAGCCAGCCGAGAAGGACGCCGAAGACCAGAATAAGAAGGATGCCGATCAGGAAGGTCGGCAGCGAAATGCCGACCAGAGAAAGCGTGAGGAAGGCCCGGCTCAGCCACCGACCGGGATAGAGTGCCGAATACACGCCCATCGGTAGGCCCACAGCCAAGGCGAAGAGAGCCGCAATGAAGCTGAGTTCGAGGGTCGCAGGCAACCGCTCTCCGAGGAGCGCATCGACCGGACGGCCGAGACGGTAGGAAATGCCGAAATCGCCCTGGGCAATGGACGCGACGTACCGGGCAAACTGAACCGGCATCGGATCGTTAAGGCCCAATCGCTCGCGCAACTCCGCTCGCTGGGCGAGGGTCGTATCTTGGCCCACCATCTGGGCGACGGGGTCGCCAACAAACCGAAAAAGCACGAAGGCAATCAGCGCCACCAAGAGCATGACGACGACGGACTGAACCAGGCGGCGGACGATCAGGGCAATCAAGCGCGGTCCCGCAAAAAGGAATGGGCGCGCGCCGGCATCGGCGCACGCCCATTATCAACATTTCGCGTTGCGTTCGCTATTTCATGACGATGTGTCGGACATGGAACACATTGTCTGCACGCTGCGCGATCTCGGCCACGCTGCTTGCCACGCCCCATGCCAGCGCCTGCTGGTGCAACGGCAAGTAGGCGACCTCATCCGTCGTCTTGGTCCACGCCTGTTCGATGAGCGCATTTCGCTTTTCCGTATCGGTTTCGCTGAGGATCTGATCGGTCAGCGCATCGACGTCGGGATTGCAGTACAGTCCCAGGTTGAACTGCCCCCTGCCGCTGGCGTCCTGGCAGCCGTGCAGCAGGAACAGCGGATTGTGGGAATCGTAGCTTCCGGGCGTCCAGCCCAGCAGGAAGAAGCTGGTGTCCATCTTGGGAGCAAGCACCTTGGCGAAGTACTGGCTGCGCGGCTGGGCGTTGAGGTTTACCTTGATGCCGACCCGCGCCAGCATCGACACGGTCGCCTGGCAAATAGCCTCGTCGTTGACGTAGCGATCGTTCGGGCAGTCAAGCGTGATCTCGAAACCGTCGGCATAGCCGGCATCCGACAGCAGCTTGCGGGAGGCCTCCGGATCGTAGGGCAGGCGCCTGAATTTTTCGCTGTAGCCGTTGATGCCAGGTCCAACCATCATGGCAGTCGGATTGGACAGGCCGCGCATGACCTTGTCCTTGATCGCCTCGATATCGATCGCCTGGTACATTGCCTGGCGGACGCGCTTGTCCTTGAGCGGGTTTCGCCCTTTCACGTTGGAATAGAGCAACTCGTCGCGAAACTGGTCGAGGCCGAAATAGATCGTGCGAAGCTCCGGTCCGACGAGAACGCGGGTCGATCCACTGCGGTTGACCCGGTCGATGTCCTGAACCGGAACCGGATAGGCCATGTCGAGCTCACCCGACAGCAGTGCCGCGACGCGAGTCGCATCGGCGCTGATGGGAGTCATGACGATCCGGGTCACGTTGGTCTTCTTGTTGGCTTTGTTCCACCAGTTCGGGTTTTCGGTAAGGATCGTCCGAACATCGACCTCACGGCTCTCGAGAACGAACGGGCCGGTCCCGTTGGCATTGCGGGTTGCGTGGTTTTCCTCGGAGCCGGTGACAGCTTGCGGGTTGATGGCGTTGAATTCCTCGGCCCATCCCTTGGACATGATGGCCCAGGTCTCCCATTCCACATGCAGGATGGGGTTTGGCTTCGCGGTGATCACGTCGACGGTGTAGTCGTCGACTTTCCGGACCTCGACGACGCCGGGGCCGGCCAGGCGGGCCTTGAGGTCGGAGCCTTCCTTCTGCACGCGCTCTGCCGAGAAGACGACGTCGTCGGCAGTAAAGGCCCGCCCGTCATGGAACTTGACGCCCTGGCGCAGCTTGAAACGCCAGCGTGTCGGCTCGACGACCTCCCACTCGGTTGCCAGTGATGGCTCGATCTCGAGCGCGGGCCCGCGGCCGACCAGGCCTTCATAGATGTTGCCCTGGAACCCAAGCGTGAATGCTTCGTTGACGTTGTACGGGTCCATCGAATTCGCATCCGCCTGAAACGCAAAACGAAATTCCTTGGCGTGTGCTGTGGCTGATAGCAGAGCCAGTGCCGCGGCGGCGGCAACCCAGTTGCTCTTGCGCATTTTTTTGCTTTCCCTGTTTTTGACGCCGGGCACTTGCGGCCGGTCGTCTTTCGTTGTCTCGCCGATGGTCGGAAAGGTGGCCCGCCAAGTCAACTGAGCGATGGCGAATACACGTGCCGATTGTAACGGCGGTCACACCTCGCGGAGCCGCGGGAATCAAGGTGTATCGCCGCGAACCCGTCGCTGGGGCCGTCAGGAAAAGAGGCGCTTCTCCTCGACGGCGTGGCACGCCACTTCGGATTCTCCACTGTGTCGCATGGCAGGGCGCTCGCGGCGGCAACGCTCGTTCGCAAAAGGACATCGGGGGTGAAAAGCGCATCCGGCGGGCGGCGACACCGGGCTGGGTACCTCGCCGGAGATCGGCTCTCGCTCGGTTCCGTCCGGTCGAAGCCTGGGAATCGTCTCGAGAAGCAGTCGGGTGTAAGGGTGTTGAGGGCGCTCGAATAAGACCTGGGTCGGCGCACGCTCGCAGAGGCGACCCAGATACATGACGGCAACTTCGTCGGAGATCTGATAGACCACGGCCAGATCGTGCGAAATGAACAGGTAGGTCAGCCTCAGGTCTCGCTGCAGGTCTTTCATGAGATTCAGAATCTGCGCCTGAACCGAGACATCGAGCGCCGACGTTGGCTCGTCGCAAATGATGAAGTCGGGATTGCCGGCAAGGGCGCGCGCGATCGAGATTCGCTGCCGTTGCCCGCCGGAGAACTCGTGCGGGTATTTTCGCGCGTCGGCTTCCGCCAGGCCAACCAGCTCCAGCAACTCCGCGACCCGTTTGGCCGCCGTCCTTCTTGCAGATCCGCCACCGTGCACCAGGGGTTCGGCGATGATGTCTCCGACCCGCCAACGCGGGTTGAGCGACGCATAGGGGTCCTGGAAGATCATCTGAAGCCGTTGACGCGCGATGGTCGCGGACGCTGATTGTCCGGCGGCGGCACGGGCGCCATAGGTGATCGTCCCGCCGCTCGGCGCGTAGAGGCCGGCGATCAGACGGGCGACCGTCGATTTTCCGCAGCCCGATTCGCCGACCAGCGCAAAGGTCGTTGCCCGGTCGATGGCGAAGGAAACGTCATCGACGGCGTGCACTACCTGTCGCGGAGCCCGTTCGACGAGGCGATCGAGAAGGGGCGGCGAAACATCGAACACGCGACTCAAGTGCCGCACTTCGACGACATGGTCGTCCGATGCGTCCGTCAGCGTCTTATCCATGGGCGCTTTGCCGCGGGTCGAGCCAGCAGGCGGCGCTGGCGGTGCCTCGGGATGTCAGCTCAGGCCGCTCCGCATGGCAACGATCGCCCGCGTGCGCGCAGCGGGGATGAAAAGCACATCCCGCGGGGATCGCGGTCAGCCTCGGCATGGCGCCCGGGATCTGGGCCAGCCGATCCCGGCGCTCGCCAAGGGCGGGGATCGAAGCCATCAGGCCGCGCGTGTAGGGGTGGTGTGCCGCAGCGATGACCTCTCCGACAGGGCCGATCTCGACAATTCTGCCGGCGTACATGACGGCAACACGATCGGCCGTCTCGGCGATCACGCCCATGTCGTGGGTGATGAGCATGACCGACGTGCCGTAGTCGCGACACAGACGCTTCAGCAGCCGAATGATCTGGGCCTGAATCGACACGTCGAGTGCCGTGGTGGGTTCGTCGGCGATGATCAGGTCGGGGGCGGCGCACAGCGCCAAAGCAATGACGATCCGCTGTCGCATGCCGCCCGAAAACTGATGGGGATAGTTGTCCATGCGCTCGGCCGCCGCCGGGATGCCTACCTCCTTGAGCAGTTCGAGCGCCCGGAGGCGTGCCTGCCGCTCGGACAGGTCGAGATGGGTCCGGATGGTTTCCGAGAGTTGGTCGCTGACGCGGAGAAGCGGGTTCAGGCTGGTCAGCGGATCCTGAAAGATCGTGCCGATATGCCGTCCCCGGATACGCCGCATCTCCTCGGGAGCCAGATTGTCGATCGCCTTTCCCTTCAGCCGAATGCTGCCGCCCGAGATTCGGCCCGGCGGATCGATCAGGTCGATAATCGCAAATCCCGTCATGGACTTGCCGGCCCCGGACTCGCCGACCACCCCCAGGACTTCGCCCGCTTCGATCGAAAAACTCACTTGGTCTACGGCAGTGAGGATGCCCTGCCGCGTCGGGAAGTCGACGCGAAGACTTTCGACCTCAAGAAGTGCCGGGGGCATGGCGGGCAACGATTGTTGTCGCTAGAGAATGTCGAGGACCGCCTCCGGTGGGCGGCCGAGTGCGGCCTTGCCCTTGGAAAGGACAATCGGGCGTTCGATCAGGATGGGGTTCTCGACCATGGCCTTGATCAGTGCGGCGCGCGTCTTCTTCGGGTCGTCGAGTCCCAGCGCCGTGTAGGGTTCTTCTTTGCGACGCATCGCTTCGCGCGGCTCCTTGCCGAGTTTCTTGAGGATGGCGTCCATTTCGGCAGCACTTGGCGGTGACTCGAGGTATGCGATCACCTTTGGCTTGAGGCCGCGCTCCTCGATCAGGGCGAGCGTCTGGCGGGATTTGCTGCAACGGGGGTTGTGGTAGATCGTGACCGTCATCTCGTCTCCTTGCGGGTGCTTGTCAGGGGCCGGCGCTTTTTGTCGCGGCCTGGGTTCAAGCATTGTAATAGGCCTCTTTGGGGCGCAACCTAGCGCAACTGGCCGGTTCGGTCAGTTAATTGGAGATGCTCCTCGTATGTTGCGTGATTCGCTTGCGAAGCAGGGCGCTTGGCTGTTCCGCTGGCGCAGTTTCCTGCCCTTGATGCTGGTTCCGATTGCGCTGTTGGCCCTCTACCAGTCGCGTGGTGCGATCGGATCCCTCGGGGAAGCGCTGGACGACGCCTGGGAAGCGATTTCGATCGGTATTTCCTTGGTCGGGGCGTTGGTCCGCATTCTTGCTGTCGGCTTTGTGCCTAGCGGTACCTCGGGGCGCAATACGCGAAGCCAGCGCGCCGAACGCCTCAACACGACCGGGATGTATTCCGTGGTTAGGCACCCGCTATACCTCGGCAACTTTCTCATCTTCCTGGGTTTCGTCTTCTTCCTCGAGGTGTGGTGGCTGCCCCTCTTCGCGGCGCTCGCTTTTGCGGTGTACTACGAACGCATCATGATGACCGAGGAAGCCTTCCTGCTTTCGCAGTATGGTGCGGTCTATTCCGAATGGGCGACGAGGACACCGGCGTTCTTTCCGGTCCTTTCGAAGTGGAAGAATCCGGATATGCCGTTCTCGTGGCGGACAGTCCTGAGGCGCGAGTATGGATCGGTCTATTTGTTGTGCGTTTATTTCGTTGTTGTGGAGTTCGCGTCGGACCTGGTGCTGCGTCACGAGGCACTTGCATCGTGGCTGCAGAATGAACGCTTCTGGCTATTCGCATTTGGTTTCGGAACCCTGGGTTACCTGAGCCTTAGGTTCCTGAAAAAACGCACGCACCTGCTTGACGTGCCTGGTCGCTAGGCAATCCTCAATGTCCCTTCGATTTGTACCGTTTCTCCTTGCTTGTTCCATTGCCATTGCCCTTGCCGATGCATCATCGGTCCATGCAGGAAAACTGCCGAAGAGGTTGCATGATCTGACGCGTCAGGCGCCGCCAAAACCCCCCAAGCCGCTGTTCGAGCTGGGGGCGGTGTTGGGAGGCGCATATCTCCCCGACTACCCGGGGGCGGGACAGAGCCACCTCAACGGGGTCGTTCTGCCCTATGTGGCATATCGCGGGAAAATCCTGCGCAGCGACGAGAAGGGATTGCTACGTAGCCGATTGGTGAAGACCGACCGTTTCGAATTCGACGTGAGTCTCGATGGTGCGTTCGCCGCCGATTCGGACAAGAACGATGCGCGCCGTGGCATGCCGGACCTCGACTGGATCGGCCAGATCGGGCCGCGTGTGCAATGGACGATCGCCAAGGCCGCGCACTCGGCCAAGCTCGACCTTGAGATTCCTGTCAGAGCGGTATTCTCCACCGATCTTTCCGATGTCAGGTCGCGCGGCTACGTCTTCGAGCCGGAACTGGCCTACCAGCACGAGAACTTCCTGCAACAGGATCTCGAAGTGAAGCTGTCGGTTGGCGCCACCTTCGCGAGCGAAGAGCTTATGGATTATTTCTACGAAGTCGAGCCGCGCTACGCCACGGCCGGTCGGCCGGCGTTCGACGCGAAGGCCGGCTATATGGGCGCAAAGACGCAGCTCTCGCTGGTCAAGGACCTCGGTCCTCGCTTCAACCTGCTATTGGCATTTCGCACGGAATACCATGGCGGCGCCGAAAACCGCGACAGCCCGCTGTTCAAGGACGACTTTACCTACGGTCTGGGCGCAGCACTGGTCATTTCTCTCTATCAATCGAAGGCCCGCGCCGAGCCCTGAGCGTCAGGCGTTCGGAAGCGGGTAGGGCTCGATGCCGTTCAGGTATTCGACGACCCTGTCGACCGATTCGACATCGCCGAACTTCGAATCGATATCGAACAGATTCCACTCGACGACACCGGGCACGCGGTCGCCGACCGCTTCCCTGACGACGATCGGACGGAAGCCTTCGGCAATCGCGTCTTCGGTCGTATGGCGGACGCAGCCAGCCATGGTGACGCCGGTAATGATGACGGTGTCGACGCCGTTGGCCTTGAGAAAGCTGGACAGATAGGTGCCGTGAAAACCGCTGGCCCGCTTCTTGACGATGACCTGGTCGCCCGGCTGCGGCGCGATGCGTTCGTCGATCGTGCAGGCGTCGTCGTCAATATTGAGCACCTCGGTCGGGATCTTCTTG
The DNA here is from genome assembly GCA_038148335.1 of Alphaproteobacteria bacterium. Lineage (GTDB taxonomy): Bacteria > Pseudomonadota > Alphaproteobacteria > SHVP01 > SHVP01 > CALJDF01. The sequence goes on from JAYQVF010000050.1 coordinate 7,453, forward strand.
TACCAGAGGCCCATATCGGTATTCAGGGGATCGGTAACGTTGTAGCCGGTCGTGGTGTAGACGATGGGCACGCGCTTCTTGCGGGCTGCCTCATTCATGCGCTGGACGGCCGGAATGATCACGTCCATTCCGTCGCAGGAGAAAGGATGGCCGGGCTGGGTCCAGCCTTTGGCCAGGTCGATGTGTACAAGGGCCGGGCGCTTGCCGAACCCGATCCGCCGCTGAAAGCCGCGATTCTGGTAAATCTCGGAATCGGCGGCAAATATGACCTCGAGGGCTTTGCGGACTTCTTCCGGGCTCGGCATCGGGCGTCTCCTTGGGTGGCTGGAAATATGGGCGCGTTATGACACGATTCGGGGTCGCAAAAAAAGGCGGGCTATGGGCTTGGCTGAGACCGGGTTTGCCGTTTGCCGCCCTTCGGGGCTCCGCATAAGTCGGGACGTCGCTCGGCGAGAAAACCAATTCCAATGACCTATCCCGCCGTCTCGCCTCCAGTTTTCATTGGCAACGAGATTTTCCGCCGCTCGCGTCACGGCGAACGACACCCGTTGGCGATTCCGCGTGTCTCTGCCGTCATGGATCTGTGCCGCTCGTTGGGTTGGCTCGAGGATGCGCGCTACGTCGAGAGCCGGCAGGCGACGGTCGACGAGTTGCTCTCGTTCCACGAACGCGACTATGTCGAAGCATTGCTCCGGGCCGAGCGGGGCGCAGCGCTGGCGCCGGAAGAAAAGCGGCGGTTCAATATCGGGATCAATGGAAATCCGATTTTCGGCGAGATCTTCAGTCGCCCTGCGACGGCCTGCGGGGCAACGCTGACAGCAGTCGATCGACTCGCCGATGGCCCCGGCGTCGTCTACAGCCCCGCCGGCGGTACCCATCACGGGCGGCCCGATCGTGCGAGCGGCTTCTGCTACCTGAACGATCCGGTCATCGGACTTCTACGTTTTCTCGATCAAGGGTTCGAGCGCCTGCTTTATGTCGACATCGACGCACATCACTGCGATGGCGTGCAGGATGCCTTTGCGGGCGATTCGCGGGTGCTGATGATTTCGATCCACGAGAAAGGCCGTTGGCCCAGAACCGGGGCTGCCGACGACGATGGCGGTGGGTCGGCGATCAACCTACCGGTCGAGCCGGGTTTCAACGATAGCGAGATGGCCTTCCTGCGCGATGAGGTCGTGCTGCCGGCGATCGACCGCTATGCGCCGCAAGCGATCTTCCTGCAGACGGGCTCGGATGCGCTTGCCGAGGATCCCCTCTCTCGCCTCGAACTCTCCAATGGCGCCATCTGGGACTTCGTGGCGGCCGTCAGAGACAGCACGAACCGCCTTCTCGTGGTTGGTGGCGGTGGTTACAACCCCTGGAGCGTCGCGCGCTGCTGGTCGGGAATCTGGGCCACACTCAATCACCTGTCATTGCCGACATCGTTGCCCGACCGGGCGGAGGCTGTGTTGCGGGATCTGCAGTGGCATCGCAGTGCCGGAAGGAATCCGCCTGAACACTGGTTCACGACGTTGCGCGACGAGGCACGTCCCGGCCCGGTTCGTCGGTCGACCGTTCAGGTCGCCCGCGAAGTGCCGTTACGCGCGAAATTTGGGCTGTGTTAGCTTCCTCGGGGTTGATGCCACGCGACGGAACCGCGGTGACGGGTCAATCTGACATCAGATGTGGCGCAAAAGCTGTTGTGGCGATGAGAATGCTGAAACCTCCTTTGACCAGGAACGTGCCCCATGTACCGCGGCGCGGGAGTACCTGGGCTCTGGTGTATGAACGGTAAACTTCTGGGGCGCACCGCGCTCGTCACCGGCGCTACGGACGGCATTGGCCTGGTCATTGCGCGGGAAATCGCGGCCAAGGGCGCGCGGGTGCTGCTTGTCGGGCGCAGCGAGCGCAAGGGGCAGGCCGCTTGCCAAACCGTGAGGCAAGCCGTTGCCGGTGCGCAAGTCGAGTTCCATCGTGCAGACCTCTCGGCGACAGCTGAAGTCGCTGATCTGGCCACGCGCGTCCGTGGTGCAACGGACCGCCTCGACCTCCTCGTCAACAACGCCGGCGCAACATTCACGCAGCGCCAGGAAAGTGCCGACGGTATCGAGATGACGTTTGCGCTCAACCACCTCGGCTATTTCGGCCTAACGCTGCGATTGCTGGATCTGCTGCGTGCGTCGTCGTCGGCGCGGATCGTCAATACCGCTTCTTTCATGCACAAGTGGGGCAGTCTTGACTTCGATGACCTTCATTTCCGCCAGCACTATTCCGGCATCCGCGCCTATGCCCGCTCGAAGCTTTGCAATGTGCTCTTCACCCACGACCTGGCTCGGCGCCTCGCCGACAGCACCATCACGGTGAACGCCGTGCATCCGGGCGTCGTGCGTTCGAATTTTGCGAACAACAACGGCGTCGCGACGCGGATGTTCTTCAATTTCGTGAAGCTGGTCTCCGGTATCGGCGTCGAAGCGGGTGCGCGCACCAGCGTCTATTTGGCGACATCGTCCGAGGTCGAAGGCAAGACAGGACTGTATTTCTCCAAGTCTAAACCAGCGCGAACGGCCAGGGAGAGTCAGGACCGCGATCTTCAGGCCAGACTCTGGACCGTCAGCGCCGAGTTGGCGAAGATCGACCTCTGAATGGAGCGGCGAGGATGAAGGGCAAGACCGTACTGATCACCGGCGCAACGGACGGCATCGGCAAGGAGACCGCGTTTCGTCTGGCTGAAAAGGGCGCGCGGGTCGTGATCGTTGGCCGCAGTCGCGACAAGGGTGCCGCGACTGTCGCCGAACTCAAGGCGCGTAGCAGAAACGAGGCGATTGACTTCCTTCAGGCCGATCTTTCGGTGCGGCAGGAAGTCCGCCGTATCGCCGCCGCCGTCACCGCTCTCGTGCCGCGGCTTGACGTGTTGATCAACAATGCCGGCGCGATCGTGTTCGGCCGGCAGGAAACTGACGACGGATTCGAGCGGACCTTTGCCCTCAACCACCTCAACTATTTCCTGCTGACCAGCGAGCTTCTGGAGCTGCTTAAGGCGAGTGCCCCGGCGCGAATCGTCAATGTTGCCTCGATTGCCCATCGCCGTGCGGTGCTCGACTTCGACGATCTACAGCTCAATAGGGGCTATTCGGCATGGAAAGCCTATTCGCGATCGAAGCTCGCCAACGTCATGTTTACCTATGAGCTTGCCCGGCGTCTGGAAGGGACCGGAGTTACGGCCAATTGCCTGCACCCAGGCTTCGTGCGCTCGCATTTCGGCCAGAATAACAACCTGTTTGCGAGGTTGGGCGTTTCCCTCGCGATGCGCTTCGGCAACGCGATCTCGGTCGAACAGGGGGCCAAGACCAGCATTCATCTGGCATCGTCGCCCGATGTCGACGGAACGACGGGTCTCTACTTCGACGAATGCCAGCCGGTGAAATCGAACCGGTACAGCTACGATACGGCAGCCCAGAAGCGCCTGTGGGACATCAGCGCAGAGATGGTCGGCGGATGAAGGCATTTGCGCACATCGAGGCGCAGGCCGTGCAACTGGCGGGAGGCGCCGAGGCGCTTGCCGAACGGCTTCCGAAACCGAAGACGGCGGCGGCGCTGCGCAAGATCGGCGACGACAGGTATCTCTCGACCATGTCGCAGCGCATCTTCGCCGCCGGTCTTAAGCACAGCATGGTCCGCGACAAGTGGCCGGCGTTCGAGGAAGTGTTCCTCGGTTTCGACCCGAAGCGGGTGGCGACGCTTTCTGATGAGGCAATGGAGGCCCTGATGAAGGATCGGCGGATCATTCGCCACTGGGGCAAGATCAGTGCGACGCGGATCAATGCGATAGCCATGACCGACATCGCGGCCGAACACGGCAGCTTTGGCGGATGGCTTGCGGACTGGCCATCCACCGACATTGTCGGTCTCTGGGAGGTCCTGCAGCGACAGTTTGCGCAACTTGGTGGCATGTCGGGCCCCATGTTCCTGCGATGGATGGGCAAGGATACGTTCATGCTGTCCAAGGATGTGGTTCGGGCTCTCAACGACCTCGAGGTTGCAAAGGGCGGATTCACGAGCAAAAAGGACCGCCGGGCGGCCCAGGCCGCATTCAACGGCTGGATGGAGGAAAGCGGCAAGCCGCTGTCCCAGATCAGTATGACCTTGGCGATCTATTCGGGAACGGGCTGAAGACCTTGCTCGACCGTACCTTTTCAGTGGCGCCGATGATGGAGCGTACCGACCGTCATTGCCGCTATCTTATGCGCCGGCTGTCGCGTCGAACGCTGCTCTACACCGAAATGGTGACGACTGGCGCCATCGTCCACGGCGACCGCGAACGCCATCTGGCGTTCGATCCATCGGAACGTCCTGTCGCCTTGCAACTCGGAGGTAGCGATCCGGCTGCGCTCGCCGATTGCGCCGAGGTCGGCGCGGCTTTCGGCTACGACGAGATCAACCTCAACGTCGGATGTCCGAGCGACCGCGTCCAGAGCGCGCGCTTCGGCGCCTGCCTGATGGCGGAGCCCGATCTTGTCGCCGATTGCGTTCGCGCCATGGGTAATCGGGTGGCCATCCCGATTACCGTCAAGTGCCGCATCGGCATCGACGACCAGGACTCCTATGACGGCTTTCGTGCATTCGTCGACCGGGTCGCAGGTGAGGGTGGCTGCGCGACTTTTATCGTACATGCGCGCAAGGCGATTCTCGCCGGACTTAGTCCCAAAGAGAACAGAGAGATTCCGCCGCTCAAATACGACTACGTATACCGCCTGAAATCGGAACGGCCGGAGCTCGAGGTGATCATCAACGGCGGCATTACGACCCTCGAAGCCGCGGCCGAGCATCTGGGCCGCGTCGATGGCGTCATGGTGGGCCGAGCCGCGTACCAGACGCCGCAGTTGCTGGCCGAAGTCGATGCGCGCCTGTTCGGAGACGAGGGCGAAGCGTCCGACGTTTTCGAGGTCGTCCGCGATTACATCGCTTACGTCGACCGCGAACTCAAGAAGGGGGTGCGCCTCAACACCATGGCGCGACATCTCATCGGTCTGTTCCATGGCGTTCCAGGCGCGCGCGGATGGCGCCGGTACCTGGCGGAGAACGCGACGCGCCCTGAGGCGACATCGGAGGTCATCCACGAGGCATTGCGCCTCGTGCAGCCGGCAGCGGACCTCGACCGGGCGTCCTAGGGTTCGAGAAAAACGGTGAGCACGCCGGTCTGGGTGTAGAGCCGGTTGTGCGAGATCTCTCCGGAGCCGAAAAACCCGATCATCGGAATATCGCCCAGGACTTCGGCGATCAGCCCCACTTCCTCGTTGGGGTCGAAGAGGTGGGGCCCGCGGGCGACGCAGGAGCAGTAGATGGCGCCGATCGGCTTACCCGCGAGCCGGTTCGCGAGTTCCCCGAGGCGTTCCCGGAGGTCTTGCCGCGCGGTGTCGGCATCGCGCCGGCAGAACATGATCGGCTGGCCGGCCTCGAGGGGCGCCCCGATCCCGATCAGATCGCGCTCTTCGTCGACCCCCACCAGATTGCGCACGAGGTAGTCGCCCCGATCCGAGCCCTCTACGGGAAAGGCGACGAACACCCGGCCGGCCGCGGCGTGCAGATTGGCGCGGTATTCCTCGCCGGCATCTTCGAACAGCACCTGAAGCGCAGGCCTGTCGTCGATCGATACCGCGACGTTGCGCACGCATTCGGTGATGCGGCGAACAGGTCCGGTCGGCATGCATCCCTGCGACACCGCGGTGGCGATCGGCACGCTGGGCGCGAACAGGACGCCGGAGAGGCCGCCGCCGGTAATCTCGCCGGCGACCTGTGTCTCCTTGGCGTCGGGGGCGGCGAGCCCCCCAGCCAGAAACGCGCCGCTTGCCTCGGCGAAGAAAGGCAGCATGCGCAGAATATCGGATCCGCCGGGATCGCCATGCACAAGACCGAAGCCCGGAGCGAGCGCGTCTTGCGGCCCCGGCACTTTCCAGTCAGCCGGATCGCCGCGCTCGGTGTCGAACAGGCGAATTCCGTCCTCCGGAAAGGTGCCGACGAGAAGCGCGACGGCCGGCTCGTGAAAGTACTCGGCACCGGTCGCGCAAATGCCAATGCCGGATGCGCCGACCCAGTTCTGCACACCGGTTTCGAAACGCAGGTTGCGCACGATGTCGCTCAGGTTGTCGCCGGCCTCCTGCGTCGCATACACGAAGCCGAGATTGGCTTCGTCGGGGACGCGACCCAACTGGCGTGTCGCTTCGCGGCTGGCCTTGCGCCAGTTGTCGCCGCTCGCATGACCCATGAGAAACGGCGGCATGGCGAAACCCTCTAGCCCTGGCTGCCGAGTCGCTCGATCTCCGCGATGACCTCGTTGCTCGACATCACGTCGCCATACTTCTGACCCATGTCGAAGAGGCTTGCCTCATGCGGACCCAGAGCGCGGTCGCCGACGCAGTCGCGCGGCACGATGGGACGGTAGTTGTGGGCGCAGGCATCGACCACTGTCGCCCGAACGCATCCGCTCGTTGTGCAACCGGTGACGATCAGCGTGTCGATATGGTGATAGGTCAGCCAGGCGCCGAGACCGGTGCCGAAGAACGACGAGGCTTCCGTCTTGTCGACGATGTATTCGCCGTCGATGGGTTCGAGGTTGGGCACGACATGACTCAACGGATTGTCGATCGTCAGCGTTTTCAGCTTGGGCGCCTTTTCGGCGAAGATGCCCGCGTTGCTGCCGTCCTGCTGGTAGATGATTCGGGTGAAGGCAACCGGAACCTTGTTGCGTCGCGCGGCGTCGAGCAGCGTCTTTGTCGCGGCGATCGCTTCGGGGATGTTGCCGCCGCCGAAGACCTCGGCGTCATTGAAACCGTTGACGAAGTCGACAATGACCAGCGCGGCCTTCTTTCCGAACCCGAGCCGGTTCCCCATCCCCTGTTTCTTGTAGATTTCGGCTTCGTCCATGGCGTCCTCCCGTTTTTCCCATCAGTAGCCCTGAGGGATGGTCCGGTCAACGCATGACGTGGGTCTGGTTGACCGTTCGGCCTAGCGGAAGTCGGCGGCCACCACCTGCCGCTGATGTGCGGCCGGAAGCTTTGCCGCGCTGCCACGCGCCACGCCATAGAGATCGGCGATGGCAAGGGGGTAGGTCACCTCACCTGCGCCTACCCGGGGGACGGCTGGCCCGTTCACGTGACCGAACCCGGCGCAGATGGCAAAGGTAAGAGCCGGCATCGAATCCAGGCCGAGAATGTACGAATGCCTTCCAAGCGCCTCGGTCTGTGCGACGAAGTTATCCAGCGTCGAGAAATAGTCGGGCGTTTTCTCCGGATCGAGTCTGGTCCCGATGCCGTACACCTTGATGTCCCCGATCTCTTCGAACGCGCCGAATTCCATGGGGACGCGGAGAAGGATGGTTCGACACACGGTCTGTACGCAGTCGACGGCGCGGAAGAGATCGTCTGGGTCGACCGTTACATCGTCGACCACAAGTTCGACGACGAGCCGTTCGCGGACCTTGGGGTTGCTCTGAAGACCGAATTTCGCGAAGTGTTCGCAGTTCCGGCCGCGCCTCAGGTTGTCGAGATGCATCGGTGTCGCAATGAGGGGCGGTGACGCGCTTTTTTCCGAACGGCCGATCGAGGTCAGCGCGGCCATCAGCGAAAACAGATCGTATCGGAAGCTGTGGTCTGCGCCCTTTGGCGTGCAGATGTAACCGACGACAACGCGCTCCTGGGTGTTCCACATCGGCAGGAATTCGAACGCTTCTTCAAGGTCTAGGTCGGTATCTTCCATGATCTGCCCTCGCTATGAGGATTCTAGTCGCTAAATGTAACTCCCGTGTTTCTGGCCCCTGGTGTCAGCCGGCGATCTAGGCTGCTTCCTGAGGCAGGAACTCGAGGACAAGTTTCGTCAGTTCGGCACGTCCAAATGGCTTCGGCAGCGTGGCGGTGGCGCCGAGGGTCTCAGCCATCTCGAGGAAATCCGTGTTGCGCGTCCGGCCGCCTCCCGACATGGCGATGATGGGGATCGAGCGGTTCGCCTTGCGCATTTCGATGATGGTCTGGATGCCCTCCTTCCTGGGCATGATGATGTCGTAGAAGACGAGATCGTAGGTTCCTTCGCGAAACATCTGCTCCCCGATTTCGCCGTTGTCGGCCTCTTCGATCTCGTGACCCATTTTCTTCAGGGTCTGTCCGACGGTGAGCCGAACGAGATCTTCGTCGTCGATAATCAGAATGCGCGCCATGATGTTTCCTCTGTCCTATGCGACGCGAGCTTCGCTGGACCGTTCGGGGTCGGCTTGGTCGTCCGACTGGGTGAAAGCAGGGAGATAGATAGTGAAGGTGGTGCCTTTGTTTGGCGCCGTCTCCAGGTCGATGAGCCCCTGGCAGCGCTCGATGATTGCATGCACGATCGCGAGGCCGAGGCCCGTTCCCTGGCCGACCGACTTGGTCGTAAAGAACGGATCGAAGATCCTGGCCGCCGTTTCCTGGTCCATGCCACAGCCATCGTCCTTGACGGCAAGGCGGATGTAGGTGCCGGGCCGCAAGCCGCTACGTTTTTCGCGCGAGCCGATTCGGACTTCGCACGTGGCGGCCACGACTTCGACGCGTCCTTCGTCGCCGCCCAGGGCGGCGCTGGCGTTCCCCACCAGGTTTAGAACGATCTGCTCAAGCTCGGTACGATCGCCGAGAATGATGAGGCCCGGCGCCGGTATCTGCATGTCGAGCACCGTGGTCGAGGGGATAGTGTTCTTGAGCAGGCTTGCGGACGCCGCGAGAACCTCCGTGAATTCAACTTCCTCGATGTATGGGTCGTTCTTGCGGCTGAACGTCAGAACCTTTGCGACAAGGCTGCGAGCGCGTGCCGCGGCATCGAGAACTTGGCCCAGGTTCTCGTAGCCGAATGAGTCTTCCGGCACGTCTTCGCGCGAGAGTTCGGTCAGCGTGATGATTGGCACCAGCATGTTGTTGAATTCGTGTGCCACGCCACCGGCGAGCGTGCCGAGCGATTCCATCTTCTGAAGGTGGCGCAGCTGAGCCTCCAGATCCTTGCGAATCTCGAATTCCTGCTGCTGCCGCGATATGTCGCGGATGGTCACGACAAGCGTTCTGGTGTCCACATGGGTGAACTGCGTCACCGCCGTCTCGGCGGGAAACGTCTCACCGTCCCCGCGGACGGCTACCGTCTGATATCCCCCCATCGCGAGTTCGTTGAACTCGCCGTGCTTGACCATCGCCGTGAATGGCGATTCGGGATCGTCCAGATCGAACACCGGAATCAGCGCGCGAATGGACTTTCCGACAACGTCGTCCGGCGCAACGCCGAAAATGCGTCGCGCAGATTCGCTGAAGACCCTTACCTGTCCAGTACCGTCGAGCGTAATGACGCCGTCGAGAACGCTATCCAAGACGCTCTTGAGAAGCGCTTCGCGCCTTTCGACCCTTTCGAGCGATTTGGTCAGGCGCCGGTTCGATTCGAAGAGGGCGAGGGACTTCTCCTCAAGCAGGCGTTCGGCCTACTCGCGCGCGCGCCGCTCGCGATCGAGGCGGCGGAGGAGAAGCGCCTCGTCGGTCATGCATGCCCCGCGGGCACGAGTATGAACCGGGCGAGGCTGCCGTCCTCAACGAGGTTTTCGCGCTCGATGGCGTACGACTCCCCGAAATGCTCAAGGCAACCCTGGATGAGTCCCTCGGCGAGATCGGCAAACGGGCGACTCGACTCGTAGAAGAACGAGAACGCGCTGTTCTCCTCGTTCCACGTGAACGACGGAAGTTCGGCGTCCGGAAAGAGCTTCTGTACGTCGACGTGAACGTATTCATGGATGCGCTTGAGAAAGTCAGTGGCGCAGGAAATGCCTGCGAACTGCGACGGATAGAGTTCGACGAAGCGGCCGAAAAGATACTTGCCGAAGGCCTTTACCAGTTCGCCGCCGGGGACACCCGAT
>JAYQVF010000051.1:0-17339 GCA_038148335.1 Alphaproteobacteria bacterium
CCCCCCCCCCCGACCCCCCGCCCCCCCTCACCCCCCCTCCCCCCCCGCCCACCGCTGCCCGGCCGCGAACACGTACCAGCCGCCCGGCGCCTTGGCGAACTTGTCGGTCTCGGTCGGCCGGACCAGCTGGGCCATTTCCTCGACGATATCCTTGCGCTTGAAGCCGCTCTTGGTGGCGACATCGGCCAGGTCCATGTCGTGCATCGGGCCCCAGAATGGCTCGTTGTTGTTGTGGGTATCCCAGTCGCGCACGTGCTGCTCGAACGGATCCTCGAACCAGCGGAACGGCGGCTGCTCGACGTGCAGCATCAGGCCGCCTTTCTTCAGCAACCGGTAGCCTTCCTCGAAGATGTTGTAGACGGCGCTGCGCGAGGTCTCGTGCAGGAACATCGTCGACGTGACGAGATCGAAGCTCTCGTCCTCGTAGCCGGTATGTTCGGCATTCCGCTGCGCGAACGTCACGCCGACGCCGAGCGATTCGGCGCGCGCATGCGCATAGCGCAGCACCGGCGCCCCGATGTCGATGCCGATCACCTCGGCCGCCGGATAGGCCTCCTTGTAGGGCAACGTGTTGTGCCCGACGGTGCAGCCCTGGTCGAGGATGCGCTTCGGCTTGAAGTTCGGGAACTTCTCCTTGAGGTAGTTGATGACCGAATAGGCGCCGCCGTCACCGTGCGGCCCCAGCATGCCCGATGTCATGACGTACAGCCCGCCGGAGTCGTAGAGCGCGCCCGCGGTCACGTCTTCCTGTTCGGTTTCGGTGAAGAAGCTGCCCGGCATCCAGTGCATGTCGAACGGCGCCTGGTACTTCGGAATCTCGAAGTTCGGATCGAGATCAAGCTTGCCCTTCTGCTTGCCGTGCGGCTTGGCCTTTTCGATCAGCGTATCGATCTGGCGCTCCACCGTCTGGCTGTTGTCGTAGAACAGCGTCTGGTTCGCCAACACGCGAAGATGGCCCCAGTACTGGAAGTAGGGATCCTTGAGAACGGCCTTGCGGACCTCGTGGCGATCCTTGGGCGCGCGGCCATGTTCGGCGATGAACGCCGGCTTGACCCGCTTTTCGTAGACGTCGCGGCGACCCGCACCGGCCTGGCGGCCCAGGTGGCGGTACATGTCCATCATGAAGTTGCTGCGCGCGTCTTCGTCGTGCACCGTTTCCGGGCGCATGTCGTGGTGCGCGTAGTCCTTGATCGACGCTTCGCGTTGCATGTCCATGTCTGCAGTCTCCCTGAGCGAAAGCTGTAAGAGCTAAGTGTAGCAGAGCGACCGGGGGTGCGGACAGGCAAGATATTGCCTTGTGCGCGGGGAGAATCCGGCTAAGCCATTGGTTTTGATGCAGGATTCCTGGCGCCGCAGGCCGGATCGCGACGCGGGCGACCCCAACCCAAGGGACATCGTCAGAGACCGGCCGAGTTCCCCTCGTCCGCCACCGTGGCCCGGTGCAGTTCGCGACCCCAGCGCAGATCATCGTAGGACGTGGCCCGGTGCATGGTGCAGCGGTTGTCCCACAGCACGAGGTCCCCGACACGCCAGCGGTGGCGGTAGACGAAGCGCCGCGCAGTGGCGTGGGCGATGAGTTCCTCGACCAGGCTGTCGCCGTCCGCGCGGGCAAGCCCGTCGATCGATTCGATGTGCGAGGCGAGATACAGCGTGCGCCGCCCGGTCTCGGGCAGCACCCGGACCAGGCGTTGCGGCACGGCCTTCATGGCCTCAGCCTCCGCGACGCTGAAACCGTCGAACCCCATGCGCCGCCGCGACGCCATCAGGGTATGCCGCGCGATCAGACCGTCGAGCCGGGCGCGGCGCTCGGGCGCAAGGGCGTCGTAGGCCGCGCGCAGGTCGGCGAACTCGGTATGGCCGCCGACCGGCGGCACCACACGGGCGAAGAGACATGAGGCAAGCGCCGGCACATGCTTGAAGGAACTGTCGGTATGCCAGAGCTGATTCGCCAGTTGCAGCTGGCGAACCCGGCTGTCGGCACGCCACAGGTTGCCGTCGTCGTCGATGTTGGAGACGTCGGTGATGTCGCCCCGCATGCGCTGCCGCGCCTCGTTGCGATAGATCGAGGACGGCGCGTCCTCGAGCGGACCGAACCGCGCGGCGAACGCCGCCTGGTCTTCCTGATCGAGATCCTGGCCGGGAAAGACCAGAACGGCGAATTGCCAAAGCGCCGCCGCGATTTCCGCGAAGGCGTCGCCGTCGAGATCGCACAGGTCGACCCCGGCGATTTCCGCACCGAAGCTGTCATTGATAGGAACGATGTCCACGCGCCGGTCCTCCCGCGACGAGGCTAGCACGGCGCCGGTGGCGCCCGGAGGGGATCAAACGTTTCAGGGAGAATGGTGCCGCTGAGGTGACTCGAACACCTGACCCACGCATTACGAATGCGTTGCTCTACCAACTGAGCTACAGCGGCCCGGAACCTTGCGATTCGGGCGCCAAACTACGCCGCACCGAAGGTTGGCGTCAACGTCAGCCCGCCGCCCGCAGCAGCGGATCGTCGGCGTCGCCATCCCCGGCGGGGCGCGCGGTGCCGCGAAGCATCGCGATGCCGGGCGCCTCGGCCTGGGCCACGTCGTCATCGACCGGCGGCAGGTGCCCGAAAAGGTCTGGCTGGCCGCTCACGGTCACGTCGTGGCGGGCGCCCCAGCGCAGCGAATCGAAGGTCGCGCAATGGCTGCAATGGGCCCGCCAGGCGCCATGGTGCTGGCCGCAGACGTTGCAGATCCAGGCCGGCTCGGGCGCGTCCTCGACGGGGGCCAGCCAGTTCTTGCCGGCGGTCGGGCCGTGCAGGGCCTCCTCGATCCGGGCCTTGAGGCGCAACGCCCGCGCTTCCGCATCGGGGTTGTCGGCAAGCGCCCCCAGCACCGTGCCGGCGCGGGTGGCGTCGCCCGCCTCGAGCGCCGCGTCGGCGAGCAACAGGCGTCCTTCGCCGTCCTCGGGCGCGGCGCCGGTCAGATGTTCGACGCGCTGCAGATAGTGTTGCGGCGCATCGCCGGCGAACAGGACGCGGTGTGCGGCGGCGAGTTCGGCATGCGGCGCGGTGCGCCAGGCCTCTTCGATCAGATGCAGCGCGCGCCGCTTCTTGCCGGCAGCAGCGAGCAGCTCGACCGCGAGCAGCGTCGCCGGCAGCAGCGCCGGATCGAGGGCGTGGGCGCGCAGCGCCGTCTTGCGAGCCAGCGCCGCGTCCCCCTTGTCGCGAAAGTCGCGCGCGATGTGCAGCTGGGCGATCGCCTGGCGGTGGCGGCCCTCGGCCTCGCCCAGCGCCCGGGCGGTCACCGCGCGAGTCGTCACACGTTCCGCCTCGCGCCAGTTGCCGGCGCGGGCTTCGAGATCGAACAGGGCCGACAGAACCCACGGCGCCTGCGGGTTGATCGCATAGGCGCGGCGCGCCAGGACGAGCGCGTTTTCGCTGTCGCCGCCGCGGCTGGCCTGGCCGACCAAGCCGCGCAATCCAAGGAACTCCAGCTCGGGTCGCTTGAGCATCGCGGCGAAGTAGCCGCGCGCCGCCTTGTCGTCGCCGCCGAGCTGCGCCGCCTGTGCGGCGAGCAGCATGGTGAGGGGCGTTTCCTGCAGGTAGCGCTCGGCCTCGCGCGAAAAGCGCAGCGCGGCCGCACGGTCGCCGGCGGCGACCGCCACCATGCCCCGGGTCAGCGCCAGCTGGCCGCGGTCCTTGCGATGCTGGGCGCGGGCGTGGGCCAGCTCTGCCGGGCCGCGCCGCACCCAGCGCCAGATCTGGTACAGCAGCGCCGCGATAACCATGAGGACGATGGCGGCGCCGATGCCGAGGCCGACCGGCATCTCGATGCGATAGCCCTGCCAGTCAAGCCCGAGCGTCCCTGGCCGGTCCGCGAGCCACGCCGCAAAGACGCCGACCGCGATGACGAAGACGAAGGCGAAGACCGCGCGCGACATGGTCTAGCCGGATCCGCCGAGCGCCAGCGCCAGCGACGCCAGTTCGTCGAGCGCGCGTTCGGCATCGAGGCGCTGACGCGCCCGCTGCAGCCACGCATCGACCTCGGGCGACTGACCTGCGAGCGTGGACATCTCCGCGACCGCCGGGGCAAGGTCGCCCGCGCTCATGTGGATCTCGGCGCGCGCCACGACGGCCTCGGCGGAAGTGCCCGAGATGTCGCCGGTCCGCCGGATCGTCACCAGCGAGGAAACGCGATCGATCGTCCGGCCGACCCAATCCTCGCCCGGCGCCGATGCGCCTTGCGCGGCCCGGTTGGCGATCGCAGCAAAGCCCCGCTGCAGCCCCACGAGAGTAGGCAGACCGGTACCGGCGGTCTCCGCCAGACGGTCGAGCGGGCCGTTGAGTTGCGGCGTTTCGAGCGAGGCGACGAGCACCCGCACGGCCTGCAGTTCCGTTTCGAAGGGCCGCCCGCGTTCGGCGGCGGCGCGCAGATTCCCCAGCGACACCACCAGCGCCGAACGGCCGGCGGTTCGGTCGAACGCCGCCTCTAGCGCCCCGGTACGGCTCCGCAGGTTTTCGACCGTCGCGTTCAGCGTTGCGTCGCCGCGCGTTTCCTCAAGTATCGCCAGGCGCTCGGCGACCAGCGCCGACGCCTGCTTCAGGTCAGCCTCAAGCTTGTCTTGCAGCGACACGACCGCGGCGGCAAGCCGCGCGCTCTCGGCGCGCACGTCGTTCAGCGCAGTGTCGACCGCAGACAGCCGCGTATCGATGGCGGCGATGTCACCGCTGGCGTCGGCCGGCGCCGGCCGCGATTCGAGCGCGGCAAGCCGCGCCTCCAACGCCTGCAACTGCTCGGCGTTGCCATCGAGGGCGCTGGTGCGGCGCGCCAGTGCGGTAAGATCCTCGATCTCGCTGCGCAATAACGCCAGGTCGTTTTCGAGCGCATCGACGCGAGCGCTGCCGCCTGCGTCGCGGGTCAGCGCATCGGTTTGCGTGCGAATCTGCGCGGCTTCCCGTTCGAGCGCCTCCAGCCGCGCCAGGTCGGGCGCAGCGCCGCCGGCTGCCAGGTCGAGCCCGGACAGTTCGGCAAGCCGGGGACCGAGATAGTACTGCGCGAACGGCGCGGCGAAGAGACCGGCGCCGAAGACGACGATCATCGCGCCGAACATCGCCGAACGCGACACGCCGCGACGCACCGGACGCGGCGCGCGCTGGCGGACCGGACGCTCCGGTTGCGGCGACGGCCGGCGCTTCGGCGGTGCGTCGTCGCGGCCCTCGCGGACGCGCATCTGGCGGGGAGTCTGGGTCATGCGCGGGCCGCGGCGACCTCGTCGACGACGTTGAGAAGCGCCTCGCGGTCGGTCCGACGCGCAACGGCGACGTCACGCCAGGCGATATCGGCCACTGCAGCGGCGACTGCCGGACTGAGGCAGAACGCCGTCACCGAATGCGCTGCGCGCTCCAAGCCGGCCATAGCCAGAATCCTAACAAACGTTTGCGCCGTGCGGGGAGAGAAAAACAGGACGCCGTCCATCTCGCCCTGGCGCAGCGCCGCGGTACAGGATTCGGGCAAAGCCGTCGCGGCGTGCGCGTCATAGAGGACGCACCGTTCGACCGCGAAACCGGCGGCTCGCAGGTCGGCGCGCAGGTCACCGCGCACATGGCGGCCGGTTATCCACAGGAGCTTGCCGCGGTCGGGCCGCAGCATGCTGCGCACCAGGCTGTCGAGCGACGCGACATCGCCGCCGGCGGCCTCGGCGCTGAAGCCGTGGGCGGTCGCCTCCGCCGCCGTCGCCGCGCCGACCGCAAGCACGGGCACATCGCGATGCGCCGTTGTCGCGGCGAGCGCCCGCACGCCGTTGCGGCTGGTCACCAGGATCGCCTGGACGCCCGCGAGGTCGATCGCGACGCCGGGGACCGGCGCGATCTCGATCATCGGGGCCACCACGCTGGTATGGCCACGTCGCTCCAGTTCGTGCGCAACATCTTCGGCGTCATCCTGCGGCCGAGTCACCAGCAATCTCATCGCAGCGCCTCCAGAATATGCCCCGCCGAGTCCAGGAGCTCCTGGCCCAAATCATGCCCGAGCCGCGCGGCGTCCTGCACCGGGCCCCGCCGCTCGCCGGCGAAGGATTGCGAACCGTCCGGCGCGAGCACGAGCCCGCGCAGCCACAGCGATCCGTTTTCACAAACGGCATGGCCAGCGATCGGGGTGCGGCACGACCCGTCGAGTTCGGCCAGGAGCCCGCGTTCAGCATCGGCCGCCCATTGGGCCGCCGCATCCGAAAGCTGCGCCACGATGGCACGCACCGCGTCATCGTCGGCACGGCACTCGATGGTGACGATGCCCTGACACACTGCCGGCAGAAATTCGTCGACCGAAAGGACGACGCCGGTGACATCGGTGCGGGCGAGACGGTTGAGACCTGCACGCGCCACCAGCGTGGCGGCCACCACGCCTTGTTCGAGCTTGGCAATGCGGGTGTCCACGTTGCCACGGAAGTTGATGATGTTGAGATCGGGCCGCCGGTGCAGAACCTGGGCACGCCGGCGTAAAGACGACGTACCCACGACCGCGCCTTGCGGCAAGGCGGCGAACGTCATACCCGCCGGCGTCAGCAGGAAATCGCGCGGGTCTTCGCGCGGCAGCGACGCTGCGAGCACGAGACCGTCCGGCAACACGGTCGGCATGTCCTTGAGCGAATGCACCGCCAGATCGATGCGGCGCTCCAGCAGGGCTTCCTCGATCTCTTTGGTGAAGAGGCCCTTGCCCCCGATTTCACTGAGATTACGATCCTGCACGCGATCGCCGGTCGTCTTGATGACCTCGATCTCGACGCCGCGGTCGGCCACGCCCGCGACCTCGCCGAGCAGCCGCGTGCGCACCTCGTTGGCTTGCGCCAGCGCCAGGGGCGAGCCGCGCGTACCGATGCGCAAAGGGAGGTCAGCTTGCCGCGTCACGACCACGGGTGTAGAGCACTTCACCGGACCTGTGTAGGGAAATCGCACCGCAAGAACATGCCGGTACTGGGGATCGAAACGAGTTGCGACGAAACCGCCGCCGCAGTGGTCGACGGCGACGGGACGATTCGCGCCGACATCGTGCTGTCGCAGATCGACGATCATCGGCCCTATGGCGGCGTCGTACCGGAAATCGCCGCGCGCGCCCATATCGACCACCTCGACGGCCTGGTCGTCCGGGCGATGGAGACGGCCGGCATCGACTTCAGCCAACTGGACGCGGTGGCCGCTACCGCGGGGCCGGGCCTGATCGGCGGCGTCATGGTTGGACTGATGACCGGCAAGGCGATCGCTGCCACGACGCAGGTGCCGTTCGTCGCCGTCAACCACCTCGAAGGCCACGCGTTGACAGCCCGGCTGACCGACGGGATCGCGTTTCCTTACCTTCTGCTGCTGATTTCGGGCGGTCATTGTCAGTTGCTCGACGTCGCCGGCGTCGGCCGCTATCGCAAGCTCGGCACGACGATCGACGATGCGGTCGGCGAGGCCTTCGACAAGACCGCGAAGCTGCTCGGCCTCGGCTTCCCCGGCGGCCCGGCGATCGAGGCCGCGGCGCGCAAGGGTGACGCCCGGGCGTTTTCCCTGCCCCGGCCGCTGGCCGGCACCGACAGCTGCGACTTTTCGTTCTCGGGCCTCAAGACCGCCGTTCTCCATGCCGTGCGCGACGCCGGACCGCTGGACGACCGGGGACGCGCCGACATGGCGGCATCGTTCCAGGCCGCCGTCGCCGACGTCCTTGCTGATCGCGCCGGTCGCGCGATGGCGGTGTTCGCAGCGCGCCACCCCGGAGTCGCGCCGACCTTCGTCATCGCCGGCGGCGTTGCCGCGAACCAGACGCTGCGCGCCGGCCTTGCCGCCGTCGCCGAGCGGCACGGATTCCGGATGGTCGTGCCGCCGCCGCGGCTGTGCACCGACAATGCGGTGATGATCGCCTGGGCCGGAATCGAACGTTTGCGCCTCGGCCTCATCGACGGCTTCGATGCACCGCCGCGCGCACGCTGGCCGCTCGACGCCGAGGCTGCGGCCGCCGGCGCGAAGGCCTAGGCTATCGCCCGACAGGAGAACGCCATGCTGACCGAAGACCAACTTCCCGAACGCGTCGAGGTACGAAACGCCTTTCCCACGCCGATCGCGATGGCGATGCTGCGCGACACGAAAAAGCTGAACGCCCAGCTGAAGAAGACGATCCTGGCGCGCGAGAAGAAAGAGGCGCCGCGCGACACCTACGATTCGAACATCGGCGGCTGGCATTCCGAACGCAATTTCCCGGAATGGGGCGGCAAGGGCGGGGAGCAGATCATCGAGACGGCAAAGCTCCTCGCGGATCGCATGACGGCGAGTCGCAGCGGCCGCCCGCTCGACGTCGAATGGCAGGTCAACGCCTGGGCCAATATCAACCGCCAGGGCCACTCGAACGAGTTCCACGTCCACCCCGGCTGTTTCTGGTCGGGCGTCTACTATGTCGACGACGGCGGCTGCGCCGAGGACAAGTCGATTGGCGGCGAGTTCGTCGTCATGGACCCGCGCGGCGCAGGGCCGTCGATGTACGCGCCGTCGTTGTGTTTTCACGGCCCCGGCGGCAACTCGGTCGGCGCGACCGAGCTGCTAAGTCCACGCGCCGGCATCATGATCATGTTCCCGTCGTGGCTGTCGCACGGCGTTCGCCCGTATCTGGGGGACAAGGAACGCATTTCCGTCGCCTTCAACCTCGCCCTCGCGACGTAAGCGATGGCGGGCGGCGCGATCGGAGTCATCGGCGGCGGCGCCTGGGGCACCGCCCTCGCCAACGTCGCCGCGGCGAACGGCGCGCCGACCCATCTGTGGGCGCGCGAGGCCGAGGTCGTGGCGGCGATCAACACGGACCGGGTCAATCCGGTGTACCTGCCTGACGTGCCGCTTCATCCCGGCATCCGAGCGACCGGCGATCTGGCGGAGGCCTGCGCCGCAGAAGCGATCCTGTTCGTCGTCCCGACGCAGCATCTGCGCGCCGTCGCCACGGACGCCGCGCCGCATATCGCGGCGGGGCGGCCGGTCGTGCTGTGCGCCAAGGGCATCGAACTCAAGACCAACGCGCTGCTGAGCCAGGTCCTGCACGACACGGTGCCCCAGGCGCTTGCCGCGGTGCTGTCGGGACCGACCTTCGCCGACGAGGTGGCGCGCGGCCTGCCGACCGCCGTCACCCTGGCGTGCGCAGACCGCGATGCGGGGGCGGCGCTCGTCGCGCGCCTGGGCAGCGCGACCTTCCGGCCCTATCTGGCCGACGATGTCGTCGGTGCGCAGATCGGCGGCGCCATGAAGAACGTCCTCGCCATCGCCGCCGGCATCGTCGCCGGGCGGCAGCTCGGCGAGAACGCCAAGGCGGCGGTGATCACGCGCGGCATGGCGGAGATGCTGCGCTTCGGCCAGGCGCTGGGCGGCAAGGCCATGACCCTGATGGGCCTGAGCGGCCTCGGCGATCTTGTCCTGACGTGCGGATCGGCGAAGTCGCGCAACCACGCGCTCGGTCTCGCCCTCGCCAAGGGCGAACAGGCCGACCAGTATCTCGCGGCCCGCAGGAGCGTGGCCGAGGGCGCCTACACCGCCGCCGCCATCGTCGCCATCGCCGCAAATAGGAACATCGAGGTCCCGATCGCCAGCGCCGTCGACGCCGTCCTCAACAAGGGCGTCGCCGTCGACGATGCGATCGAGGCCCTTCTGAACCGCCCCTTCCGCGACGAGGCGGGATGACCTGCCGGACGCTGGCCGGAATGTGCCGCCGTCCGTTAAAGTGCGCACTCATCAACGGGAGGAACCGACATGCCTTACTTCGCGATCTACTGCGCCGACAGTGCCGACGGCCAGCGCCTGCGCAAGGAGAACCACGACGCGCACATGCAGCACATCGGCCGCCACATGAATTCCCTGATGCTGGCCGGCCCGTGTCCGCCGATGGCGGACGGCGACCGCGAGGCGAGCTTCCTCGTGATCGAGGCGGCGGACGCAAAGGCGGCGCGCGCCGTGCTCGAGGGTGACCCGTTCTACAAGTCCGGTGTCTGGGACCAGGTCATCGTGCGCGAGTACAAGCCGGTGGTCGGCGCCTGGGCGCCCAAGTAGCGTGCTCTACGCCATCTACTGCCTCGACCGGCCCGATCGCAGTCACCTGCATCAGGACCTGCTCGACGAGCATCGCGCCCATTTCAGGCAGGCGGGCACTGCGGTGCGTGCTGCCGGACCGTTGTTCAACGACGACGGCAGCGCGCAGTGCGGCAGCATGATCGTGCTGGAGGCGGCGAGCGCGGAGGAGGCCCGCGCGTTCATCACGTCGGACCCCTATGCCCGCAACGGCCTATTCGAGCAGATCACCGTGCGCCGTTGGGCCTGGCTGTCGGGCGCCGGTAAACCGGAGACCTGAATGGCCTATTGGCTCATGAAGTCCGAACCCGAAACCTGGTCGTGGGACGATCAGGTGAAGAAGAAGGTCGAGCATTGGGACGGCGTGCGTAATTTCACCGCACGCGCCAACCTCCAGGCGATGAAGAAGGGCGACCGCGCCTTCTTCTATCACTCGGGCGGCGAACGCCAGATCGTCGGCATCGTCTCGATCGTCAAGGAAGCCTATCCCGACCCGACTGACGAAACCGGACGCTTCGTGATGGTCGACGTCAAGACCGAGCAACCGATGAAGGCCCCCGTCACCCTGAAGCAAGTGAAGGAAGATCCCCGGCTTGCAGATATGGAGCTGGTACGCCTGTCGCGTCTCTCGGTACAGAAGGTCGACGCGGCGGCCTGGAAGATCATCTGCAAGATGGGCGGGGCCAGGCCCTGAGCCTGCCGGCCGACTATCGCGACTTCCCCGGCGCGCCCGAACCCGGCACCGCGCTGTGCCGGGCAGACGAAATTGGCCCCGGCGCCAGCAAGGTCTTCACCTACGGGGCCGGCGCCGAACTGTTCGAGATGTTCATCTTGCGCCCGCCCGATGGCGTCGCCGGCGGCGATGCCGCGGTCGATGGTCTCGTCGCCTTCGTCAACGATTGCCCGCATGCCCGCTCGCCGCTCGACTGGAAGCCGGGCGAATTTCTCGACTTCGAGCGTCGCTACATCCTGTGCACGACCCACGGCGCCAAATTCCGCATCCGCGACGGGATGTGCGTCCACGGCCCCTGCCTCGGCCAACCGCTGACGCCGGTGCCGCTCGCCGTGCGCGACGGACGCGTGTACGTCTCCGAGTAGACACGATCAGGCCGCGAAAGCGGCGTAGTGTTCGGCGATATCCGCCACCGCGGCATCGATCAGGCGGCGGCCCGCTTCGGGTGTCGCCAGCGTAACGTCGGAACCGGCGCGGCCATCGGGAAACTTGCCGCGATAGTCCTCGGCGGTCGAAAAGGACTGGGCCTTCGGCGCCTGCGTAATCGACTGCTGCGGCTTCGACGCGGCGGGCTCCGTGAATTGCGTGACCGCGATCTCGCTCGGCGTCGCGTGGATACCCTCGCCGCTACCGAACCACGCCTCGCGCAGCGCCTTGGTGCGCGGTCCCGCCCACCAGTTGACGAAGGTATGCCGGGCGACGTCGTTGCCCGATTCGGCCGCATCGAGCGCTTTCAAGGTTTCGTTCAACGTCACGATGTTGCCGCCGTGGCCGTTGACGAAATAGAAGCGGCGGAACCCGTGGCGCCGCAACGATGCGACATAGTCCCTGATGACGGCGACCAGCGTATCCTTTTGCAGGGTCATCGACCCGGCAAACCCCATGTGATGCTCGGCCAGGCCGACAGGGATCGGCGGCGCGACCAGGACGTCGAGCGCCGCGCCGGCGGCTGCGGCAATGGCCTGCGCGCACTGGATATCCGTTCCCATCAGGCCGGTCGGACCGTGCTGCTCGACCGAACCGATCGGAATGAGAATGCCCGTCTTGCGCGCGAGGTAGCGCTCGACTTCCGGCCAGGTGCAATGCTCCAGCAACATGGCGTCACTATAACCCGCATCGCACTCTCGTACGCCAGCGGGCCCGCGCCTTGTGCTGGCGCAAGCGGGCCTCGATAATCCGGGCCAACAATGCCTGCCGAAATGAGGGAGAACGGCATGAGCGACATCCATATCCATCCTGTTCCCGACGAGTGGAAAAAGCGCGCCTGGGTCGACGCCGCGCGCTATGAGGAGATGTATCGCCGCTCGATCGACGACCCGGAGGGTTTCTGGGGCGACGAGGCGAAGCGCCTCGACTGGATCAAACCGTGGACCAAGGTCAAGAACACGACGTTCGACCGGCCCGTGTCGATCAAGTGGTACGAGGGCGGCAAGCTGAACGTCGCCGCCAACTGCGTCGACCGCCACTTGGCCAAGCGCGGCGATCAGGTTGCAATCATCTGGGAAGGCGACGACCCCAACGTCTCGAAGAAGATCACCTACCGCGAGCTCCACGAGGAGGTTTGCCGCTTCGCCAATGTGCTGAAGACGCACGGCGTGAAGAAGGGCGATCGCGTCACGATCTACATGCCGATGATCCCGGAGGCCGCGTACGCCATGCTGGCCTGCGCCCGGATCGGTGCGATTCACTCCGTGGTGTTCGGCGGCTTTTCACCGGACTCGCTCGCGGGCCGCATCCACGACTGCGATTCGACTTGCGTCATCACGGCCGACGAAGGTCTGCGCGGCGGCAAGACGATCCCGCTGAAGGCCAATACCGACGAGGCCCTGAAGAAGTGCCCCTCGGTCAAGACCGTCATCGTGGTCGAGCGGACCGGTGGCGACGTCAACTATGTCGAAGGCCGCGACGTGCGGTACGGCGGGGCGCGCGCCGAGGCCGCGACGACCTGCGAGCCGGAAACGATGGACGCCGAAGATCCGCTTTTCATTCTCTACACGTCCGGCTCGACGGGAAAGCCGAAGGGCGTGCTGCACACCACAGGCGGCTATCTCGTCTTCGCCGCGATGACGCATCAGTACGTGTTCGACTATCACGACGGCGACATCTATTGGTGCACCGCCGACGTCGGCTGGGTGACCGGCCACAGCTACATCGTCTATGGCCCGCTCGCCAATGGCGCCACCACGCTGATGTTCGAGGGTGTGCCGAACTATCCCGACTCCTCGCGCTTCTGGCAGGTCTGCGACAAGCACAAGGTGAACATCTTCTATACCGCACCGACCGCGATCCGTGCCCTGATGCGCGAAGGCGAGGGTCCGGTGAAAAAGGCGAAACGCGATTCGCTGCGCCTGCTGGGGTCGGTCGGCGAGCCGATCAATCCCGAAGCCTGGGAATGGTACTACCGCGTCGTCGGCGACAGCCGCTGCCCGATCGTCGACACCTGGTGGCAGACCGAGACCGGCGGCATCCTGATCACGCCGCTGCCCGGCGCGACGGATTTGAAGCCCGGGTCGGGGACCAAGCCGTTCTTCGGGATCGTGCCGGCCCTGGTCAATCACGAGGGCAAGATCTACGAGGGCGAAGCCGTCGGCAATCTGTGCGTGCTCGATTCGTGGCCCGGCCAGATGCGCACGGTCTACGGCGATCACGCGCGCTTCGAGGAAACCTATTTTTCGCAGTTCCCGGGCAAGTACTTTTCGGGCGACGGCTGCCGGCGCGACGCCGACGGCTACTACTGGATCACCGGCCGCGTCGACGACGTCATCAACGTGTCGGGCCATCGCATGGGAACCGCGGAAGTCGAAAGCGCGCTCGTCGCCCATCCGGCCGTCGCCGAAGCCGCCGTGGTCGGCTACCCGCACGACATCAAGGGCCAGGGCATCTACGCCTATGTCACGCTGACCGTTGGGACCGAACCTACCGAGGCGCTGCGCAAGGAACTCGGGCAATGGGTGCGCAAGGAGATCGGGCCGATCGCAACACCGGACCTCATCCAATGGGCGCCAAGTCTTCCGAAGACGCGCTCGGGCAAGATCATGCGCCGTATCTTGCGGAAGATCGCCGCCAACGAATACGACCAGCTCGGCGATACGTCGACGCTCGCCGAACCGGCCGTGGTGGACGATCTGGTCGACAACCGGATGAACCGGTAGCGGCTAGAAGTCGACGGCGATGCCCTTACGCTCCCAGTCGCCGTAACGGGTAGGCTCGGGGCCCTTCGGGCCGCCGATTTCGGCCGGCTTCGGGGCTGCCTTCTTTGCGGAGTCCTTCGCCGGGCCCGGCGACGCCGTTGCATCGTCGCGGGTCTTCTTTTCGCCCTGATTGACGCGCACATCTTCCTTCGACACGTCGCCTCCCGGCCGCATGGCCTATAATATGGTCGACCGCCGCCGCCGCGGCCTAGGACACAAAAGGACCATGAGCTACGCCCGCACCGCAACCCTGTTGTCGGGAATGATCGCGCTGCTGCTGGGCGGCGCCTTCGCCGTGCACGGCTTGGCGGGCATTGCTTCGGCCAGCGGCGCGATCGTTATCTGTATCCTCGCCGCGCTTTGGATGGCCAGCCGGGCCCCCGGACGTCGCGACCGGCGCTACGGCCTGACGAGTTGGCCCGGTTTGCCGCTGGCCCAGATCGTCCGCGATCTGTCGGTCCGCGCCGGCATCGCCCCGCCGCGGCTCTACCTGATCGACGACGACGGCCTCAACGCCTTCGCTTCCGGCCGCGGCGCGCCCAAGACAGCGATCGGCGTGACGTCCGGTCTTCTGACCGGGCTGTCGGAGAGCGAGGTGCGCGGTGTGCTGGCGCACGAGATAGCGCATGTGGCGCGGCGCGACGCACGGGCCCTGACGGCATCGGCAACCGCGCTTGGCACCGGATTCGGTCTGTTGTTCATGGTCGGGTACCAGGCGCTCGGCACGCTCCGCGAGTCGGCCTGGTCGACCGGTGGACTGCTCGCCATCGCGACGCTGGGCGCCGCCTTCGCCCAGATGGCCGTCAGCCGGCAGCGGGAATTCGCCGCCGATCGGATCGGCGCGGAACTGTGCGGCGCACCGCTGTGGATCGCGGCGGCGCTCGAACGAATCGAGACGTTGACCGACCGGCACGTGGGCGTCCCGCGCCAGCGCGGCTGGGCGCTCGAGAGCTTGCGTTTCGGCGCGCGCCGCGAGCAGGTTTTTGCCCTGCTCTCCACCCACCCCACGACAAGCGAACGGATTCGCCGCCTGCGCCAACAGGCCGGGCTGGCCGATCCCTGGGTCTAGTGCGCGCGTCCACGCGCCCGGGGCCCGCAGGGATGGCCGCGCGGGACGCGGCCCTGCATCTGATCTCGGCCGTGCTCGATCGCCACCGCTCGCTCACGGATGTCCTGGATGAGGGACTGGCCGGCACGACCAATCCCGCCGACCGGGCTTTCGCCCGGCTCATGGCTGCCACCGTTTTGCGCCGCCTCGGCGAGATCGACGCGTTGCTCGCCCAGCGGCTCGATCGCCCGTTATCGCGCAAGGCTCGACCCGTGCAGCATATCCTGCGCCTCGGGACGGCGCAGATCGCCTTCCTCGGCACCGCCACCCATGCGGTCGTCAACTGTGGCGTCGAGCAGGCCAAGGCCTGCCCCGGTCGCTACGACAAGCTCGTCAACGCGATTCTCCGCAAGATCGCGCCAGTCGACGCAGACACCGGCCCGGAGGATCCGGCGATCAATGTCCCAGACTGGTTATGGTCGTCCTGGCGCGACGCCTACGGTAGCGAGACCGCGCGGCACATCGCGCGCGCCCACCTGCGCGAAGCGCCGCTCGACCTGTCCTTGCGCGATCCGGCGGACACCGCGCAATGGGCCACAACGCTCGGGGGGACGAGTCTGGCCCCGGGGCATGTTCGGCTATCGCGGGCTGGCGATGTCGCCTCGCTGCCCGGTTATGAGACCGGCGACTGGTGGGTTCAGGACTTCGCAGCGAGCCTGCCGGCGCGCGTTCTTGTCGCCGGGCTCGAAAACCCGAGCGGCGCGGGCGTTGCCGATCTGTGCGCCGCCCCGGGCGGCAAGACCGCGCAAATCGCCGCGACGGGCGCCGTTGTCACCGCGGTCGATTCCGACCCCGCGCGCGTGACGCGCCTGGAAGCCAACCTGGCCCGGCTGCGTCTTCGGGCGACAGTGTGCACGGCAGACGTGGCGCATTGGCGGCCGGAGGATGGCCGCCGGTTCGACGCCGTCCTGCTCGATGCCCCATGTACCGCGACCGGAACCATTCGACGCCACCCCGACATTCCCTGGCTCAAGCGGCCCAACGACATTGCCAAGGCCGCCGTGACGCAGCGCGAGATGTTGCGCGCCGCGCTAGAACTCGTTCGCCCTGGCGGCATGCTGGTCTATGCCGTGTGCTCGCTGCAGAGAGAGGAGGGCAAGGCTCAGATCGACCGGGTCGTCGGTGATGGGCTCGCCCGACGCACACCGATTCACGAAAACGAATGCGCCGGGATCGGCGTGCCGGATGACGAGGGCGACATCCAGACGTTGCCTCACCATCGCGCCGGCGAAGGCGGCATGGACGGCTTCTTCGTGGCGCGCCTGCACCGTCCGTCTTGAGGTCGTTGCGGGCGAGTCGCGAAGTTGTTACAGAAAGACATGCCCCAGCCCGTTCGGGTCGCCCCCTCGATCCTGGCCGCTGATTTCTCCCGCCTCGGCGAGGAGATTCGCGCCGTCGAAGCCGCGGGTGCCGATCTCATCCATATCGACGTGATGGACGGCCATTTCGTCCCCAACCTGACCATTGGGCCGGACGTCGTCGCCGCCTTGAGGCCGCACAGCAAGCTGCCGTTCGACGTCCATCTGATGATCTCCCCGGTCGATGCCTTCGTGCCAAAATTCGCCGACGCCGGTGCCGATATCATCACCGTACACCCCGAGGCCGGGCCGCACGTGCACCGCACGGTTCAGCTGATCAAGTCGCTCGGCAAGAAGGCCGGAATCTCGCTGAACCCCGGGACGCCGGTCGACGCCGTGCAGAACGTGATCGACGACGTCGACCTGATTCTCGTGATGTCGGTGAATCCGGGATTCGGCGGGCAGAAGTTCATCACTTCGCAAACCGCGAAGATCGCGCGGCTGCGCGAGATGATCGATGCGTCGGGTCGCGACATCGATCTCGAGGTCGACGGCGGCATCACCGCCGAAACCGCGCCGCAGGCCGTTGCGGCCGGGGCCGGAATCCTGGTCGCCGGCACGGCGGTTTTCCGGGGCGGCGAGAAGGCCTATGCCGCCAATATCGCTTCCCTGAGGTGTCGCGACACGTGAGCGCGGATGTGCTGAGCCATCCTGCAACGCCGGTCACACCGACACGATCCGCGCGGTATCCCGAGTTGCCGCCGTGGCGACGGCGCCTGAGACGGAGCCTGTTTGCCACCGGGCTGTATCAGTCCTGGCTACGCCGCGCTGCGCCGGCCGCCATTGCATGGACGCCCGCCGCGATTCTGGAAGGGTCGGCGGATGCGGCCAACGCGATGTTCCAGGGACGCTCTACGTTCGCCGGCCATACGGTGCAGAGCGCCCAGGTTGCGCCCTGGCG
>JAYQVF010000052.1:0-17000 GCA_038148335.1 Alphaproteobacteria bacterium
CCGCCCCGCCGCCGCGCGGCTCGTCCGCGCCCGCGGCCTGGAAGCGCTAGACGCGCGGGGAATGAAAGACAGGGCCGGCGGGGCGACCGCCGGCCCTTTTTCTTTGCGTCTCAGCCGTCGCGTTCGACGAAGTGGTCGAGCAGCTTGGCGCCGGTCTTGACGATGTAGTGCCAGTTGACGCGACCGCCCAGCACCTCCGCGCCCTTAAGCTCTTCAAGTTCCGGCGCGGTGAACAGGACGGTGGCCGGCCCGTGCCAGAAGCCGCCGACGCGGAACTCGCCCATCTCCGCCATCGCGACGTCGACGTCGGTGACGCCCGGTTCCCACATCCGCGGCAGCATGCGGCAAGTGAAGAAGTCGGGATGCTCGGCGGCGAGGCCGGCGGCCGGCAGGTCGCCCTCCTTCTCCAGCTTCACGTCCATCTCGTAGACCGCGCGGTTGTAGCGCGAGACGATGACCGCGGCGTGGCAGCCTGCCGACCAGCCGTCGACCGGCGGGTTGGTCTGGCTGATTTCGCCATAGCGCATCGGCCAGCCCAGGCCTTCGCGCGCTTCGGCCATCTCGGCATCCGAATAGGTCCAGCAGAACGGGTCGTAGTGGCCGACGCGGCCCTTGTATTCGACCTCGCAGGCGACGACCGCTTCGTGGAACTGCGACAGATTCGGATTGCGCAGCGCCCAGTCCCAGTCGCGCCCGAAGGTGCAGGTCATGTGGTGCGCGGTGAGCCGCACCAGGCCGCTGTGCGGGGTGAAGCCGTTGGGGATGACGTTGTCGATCCACCCGGTGTCCTTGAGGCGCAGGAACACCGTTACCGTGTGGCCCTGAAAGGTCCAGGGAATCCCGTCCCATAGCGCGTACTTGCCGGTACGGTCGCGCGGCTGCGAATAGCCCTTGAGCCCGGTGGTCGTCATGCGTCTCCCTCCTGCGATATCGACCTGCGCACCTAATCGCCTGGCGCAAGAGCGGTCAAGACGGGAGCCCCCGGCCCATTTTGGGTTGTCACGCGGGCCTCAGCCTATAAAGTTCGCGTTTCTTCCGTTCAGTCGAGGCGTGATCGGTGCGGCTCATTCACGCGACGGTTCTCTTTCTCATGGCGGTGCTGGTGGCGCCGGCCGCGTGGAGTCAGGACGAGAACCGGGTGGCCCTGGTCATCGGCAATTCCGCCTAAGACGTCTCTCCCCTCAAGAACCCGGCAAACGACGCCGCCCTGATGGCCGAGGCCCTGCGCGGCCAGGGCTTCGAGGTCCTCGAGGTGATCGATGGTACCCAACGCGACATGCGCCTGGCCATGATCGAGTTCGGCGATCTGTTGCTCGCCGGCGGCGTCGGGCTGTTCTACTACGCCGGGCACGGCGTGCAGGTCGGCGGCGAGAACTACCTCATTCCGGTGAACGCCGTGATCGACCGCGAGGAGCATGTCGCCGTCGAGGGCATCAACGTCAACCAGGTGCTGGCGCGCATGGGCGGCGCGCGCAACCGGCTCAACATCGTGATCCTCGATTCCTGCCGCAACAATCCGTACGCACGTTCGTTCCGCTCGGCGCCCGCCGGGCTCGCCCAGATGCTGGCGCCGACCGGCACCTACATCGGCTACGCGACGGCGCCGGGCGAGGTGGCGACCGACGGCAACAGCGACAACAGCCCGTTCACGCGGGCGCTGGTGGAGCGCATCGGCGAGCCCGGCCTGCCCCTCGAAGGGCTGTTCAAGCAGGTGCGTCTGGACGTGCAGGAAGCGACGGGCGGCAAGCAGGTGCCCTGGACCTCGTCGTCGATCACCGGCGAGTTCTTCTTCACCCCGCCGGCGCCGGTCGCCGAGGTGAAGGAGGCACCGCCGGCCGAGAACAACGCGGCCGACGCGCTGCGCGCCGAAACGGCCTTCTGGACTTCGATCGCCGAAAGCGACGATCCGGCCGACTTCGAAGCCTATCTCGACCAGTATCCGGAGGGCACCTTCGCTGCGTTGGCACGGCGGCGGATCGACAGGCTCAATGCACCCGAGCCCGAACAAGAGCCAGAAAGGGTCGTCATCGTCGAGAAGGATACCGAGGCCGAGAAGGCAGCCGCAGCGCTGCGCGCGGAAACAGCATTCTGGACCTCCATCGCTCAAAGCACGAGTGTCGCGGACTTCGAGGCCTATCTTGGGGAGTACCCACAAGGTTCATTTGCGACGCTGGCGCGCGCGTATAGACGCCTTGCGAAATCCACCGCCGGCCCGGCAGCAAGTAGCGCGTGCGCCGGATGCGGCAACAGAACAGCCGGCTGCCGCGCGCACCCTCGAAAGCTGGAACGGCACGTACAAGTGTAAGAAGGTGATCAAGGACGGTAGACGCTACTGCCATGAGGCGCGCGGCTCGATAGTGGTGAAGGACGGAGAGGTCGTCGCAAATATTGAGCTACGGCTTCGCGATATTCGCAATTTCCGCTTCAGGGCCCGTATCGACGAAAGCGGGACGATTGTCGAAAGCGAGACCGTCATCTTCAACCGGGCGCGAACACTATCAGGAACTCTGTGGGACACCGAGATCTCCGACGGCATCTTTATGCGCTTCGTCGACCCGCCGCCGGGCGTCGAGTAGCCGCGGACGTTACGCCCCGACGCCTAGTGCTTCGCGGCGATGCAGTTGATCTCCAGCAGCAGCTCCGGGTAGGCGAGCGCCTTCACGTAGATCAGAGTCCCGGCCCAGGCGTGGGAACCGAAGTGGCGCGCGCTCGCCGCGACCAGTTCGTCGAGGTCGCCGCCGGGATTGACCATGTAGATCGTTCCCATGACGAGATCGGTCACGTCCATGTCGGCGTCGGCCAGCACCTTGACGATGTTCGCGTAGGTGTTCTCGGCCTGGGTCTTGAAGTCGGGCGGCAGCTTGCCGTCGGCGTCGAACCCGGCCTGACCCGCGATGTAGAGCGTACGCGCGCCGGCAGGCACTTCGATGGCATGGGTCCACTTGCCCTCGGGCTTGGGCAGGGTGGCGGGGTTGCGGAAGATGTTGCGGGTCATGACGGCTCCTTTTCTGGTGATGCCGCCATGATGCCATGCCCTGCGAACAGGGCCACGGCGCGGGCTGGCGGTCGCGGAGACAGGCCCCCATACTGGTGGCCCCAACCAGGAGATGCCGCCATGCCCGCAGCCCCGCCGTCCGCCGCCGCCCGCAAGGAGTTTCTCGCCGCCGCCGTAGCCGCGGTGCCGGGCCTCGACCCCGGAAGCGACCAGCGCATCCGCTGCATCGGCTGGGACCAGCAGACCTCGGAGACCATCGCCAAGCTGATCGCAGACGGGGAAAAGACCGGCACGTTTTCTCTGCCGTGGCTGCACGCCAGGAACCCGGGAAGCCGCCCGCAGATCGGCGAATACATCATCCAGACGACATTCGACGGCGCCCCCCAGGCGCTGCTGCAGACGGTCGGTCTCGAACTCGTCACCTTCGGCGACATCGATGCGTCCTACACCGCGCTGGACGGTCCCGGCGTGCGCGATGTCGACGTGTGGCGCGGCGTGCATACCAAGCACTGGGGCGGCCAGCTCGAACCGCTCGGCATGGCCGTGGCCGAGGACATGCCGGTTGTGGTCGAACGATTCGTTTGCGTCTATCCGAAATAGCGTCCACGCCGACGCGCGGCGCGTGAGCAGCTTCGTCTACGTTCTGCGCAGCGTCGATGGGGGCACGACCAAGACCTATGTTGGCTGGACCAACGATCTCGACCGGCGCCTGCAGGCGCACAACGACGGCAGCGGCGCACGCGCGACGCGCGGCCGCGTCTGGGAACTGGTCTATGCCGAACGCTACGTCAATCGCGGCGAGGCAATGAGCCGCGAATGGCATCTCAAACGCGACAGGTCGCTGCGCGCGCAGTTGCGCGGCGACTGACAACAGCACCCGAAGGGAGAAGCCCGATGCCCGCCTACATGTTTGTCCGCGTCAAGGTTAGCGATCCCAAGCGCTTCGCCGAATACGGCAAGGCGGTGGAGCAACTCGTGCCGAAGTTCGGCGGTCGCTATCTCGCCCGCGGCAAGGTTGCCGCCGTACTCGAAGGTGACTTCGACGAGACGCAAGGCACGCTGATCGCCGAGTACCCGTCGGTCGAGAAGATCAAGGAACTCTGGAACTCGCCCGAATACGCCAAGATCAAGAAACTGCGCGAGGGCGCCGGCGAGGCGCATGTGATCGTGATCGACGGCGAGTCAGCCTGAAACGCGCACCAGCCTGATCGCGTCCTCCGGACAGGCCTCGACGCACGATCCGCAACCATGGCATTCGCCGGCGAGCGTCGGAAAGGCCTGCTTGCCGCCGTGGGCCGCGACCTTGAGCCGAACGAGGAACGGCAACCCGGCACGCTCGTCCCGCGTCAACTTGCGAATCTCGAACACGCCGTAGGGGCAAACGTCGGCGCATTTTTCTTTGCCCTCGCAGCGATGCGGGTCGACCTCAGGGGCGACTACGCCCGGTGGGTACTGGCAGTTGGCGTCGTTCGGATCCTGCATGCTCCACACGTGCGCCTGCATGGGCGCGGGGTCAACCCCGCGGGCAACAAGGGATTGCCTGACTTACGCCACAATTCCCGGCAAACTCCCCCTCATGGACCGCTGGAGCCTTGCGACCCGTCTCAAATTCAGCGCCGCCGCCGTCGCCGTTCTGGCGGGCGGTGTCGCGCTCGCAACGGCATTCGGAAGCGCGCCGCCGGAACCCCCGGCGCTCGCCGCCGACAAGGAATGCCTCGCCCAGGCGGTCTACTTCGAAGCGCGCGGCGAGCCGCTGGCCGGCCAGTTCGCCGTGGCCTCGGTCGTGCTCAACCGGGTCGCCGACCGGCGCTATCCCGACGAGATCTGCGCCGTGGTCTTCCAGGGCGCCCACCGGCGCCATGCCTGCCAGTTCTCCTTTGCTTGCGACGGCAAGTCGGACCGCGCCCGGCCCGGTCGCGCCTGGGACCGCGCGGTCGACGTGGCGCGACAGGCGCTCGACGGTTTCATTTCCGACCAGACCGGCCGGGCCACGCACTATCACGCCCGCGAAGTCCAGCCGGACTGGGCCGGCGAACTGTCCCATACGGTGTCGATCGGCAACCACCGCTTCTATCACGCGCGTCGTCTCGCGATGCGCGCGCCCTAGGCGAAAGCGTCACCGCCCGCCCGTGCCGCGCGCTACCATGAGTGCGGACAGGGAGGCCGACATGACCGACAACAACGCCTATCGCATCCGCCACGACAACGACTCGGTGCACGACCGCTCGTTGCTGTCGGCGGGTTTTCGCGTCGGCAACACGATCTACATCTCGGGCCAGGTCGCGGTCGACGACAACAGGCAGCTCGTCGGCGTCGGTGATTTCCCAGCGCAGGTTCGCCAGGTCATGGCGAACATCAAGCGTATTCTCGAAGCCGGCGGTTCCGGCCTCGACAAGATCGTCCACACCACGACCTACGTGACCGACATCGAGAACGCCCGGCAGCACTGGATCGCGCTCAAGCGCGAATACTTCACGTTCCCCTATCCCGCCGGCACGTTCGTCGAGATTAGCCGCCTCGCCAGTAAGGAAGCGTTGATCGAGGTGGACGTCGTCGCCATCGTCGACGGCGAAACCATCGCCTGATCATGAAGCTGCTGTTCAGCGGCAACGACTACATCCACAAGGTTCTCGTCGTCGCCTGCGAGGCCGGCGTGCTCGACCGGCTCGAGTTCGTCGTCAACAACCCGGTCGGTCCCGACGACATCATCTGGAACTACACGCCGCTGGGGAAGCATCCAGTGCTGGTGCTGGACGACGGCCTGACGCTCTACTCGGGGCTGCTCGCCTGCGAATATCTCGATTCGCTCGGCCCCGGCCCCTACCTGTTTCCGCGCGATGCGACACGGTGGCGGGCGTTGACCCAGATGGTTCTTGGCGACGGTCTGTTCGATGCGGTCTCGGCCCTGTCCATCGATGCGCTCAAGGCGGAAGCGGAACGTCAGCCGGTGCCGATGTTGCGCAACCGCCGCCGCATCCTCGGCGCGCTCGATCAAATGGAAGAGGAAGCCCGCGTGTTCACCAGCGACGTCTTTCACATCGGCCACGTCTGTTTCGCCAGCGGGCTGTCGTTCCTCGATTTGCGCCGCCCGTTGCACAAGCTGCTGCTGGATTCCGCCGACGCGGCGTTCGACTGGCGCAAGGATCGGCCCAAGCTGGCCGCGTGGTACGACCGCATCATCGAGCGGCCGTCGCTCAGGCTGCGCCCGGCCGATCTCGGCGTCGTCGGAACGGAGCGGCGCAGGCCCTGAAAAGGCTTGCCGCGGCACGTGGCGTGAACAGGCGCACGCGGCGGCTTTTGCGCCCGCGCCAACTGTGGTTCGATTGCCGCAGGGAGGCTATCGCATGATCGTTGTTGTCAGCGGCGCCGGCGGCAGGACCGGCCAGTCCATCGTGCCGGCGCTTGTGCGCGCCGGACATACCGTTCGTTTCATTACCCGCAAGACCCGCTACAGCGGACCGCTCGCGTCGCTGGAAGATGCCGCGCCGGTCATCGCCGACCTCGGCAATGACGATGAGATCGCGCGGGCGATCGAAGGCGCCGACGCCGTCTATCATATCCCGCCCAACATGCACTCCGAGGAGATCGCGTTCGGCAAGCGCGTTGTCGCGGCGGCAAGGCGTGCGGGCGTCGGACACCTCGTCTATCACTCGGTGTTGCATCCCCAGGTCGAGGCGCTGAAGCACCACTGGAACAAGGTCTTCGTCGAGGAGGCCGTGATCGAATCCGGGCTGCCCTACACCATCCTCGAACCGTCGTCCTACATGCAGAACACGATGGGCGACTGGAAGGGAATCAGCGAGAGCGGCGTCCATACGCTGGCCTTCTCCACCAAGGCGAGGCTCTGCCTCGTCGATCTCGAGGATGTCGCCGAGGTTGCGGCGCTCGTCATCGGCAATCCGCAGCATCATCACGCCATCTACGAACTGGCGGGTCCGGACATGGTGTCCTGCGAAGACAAGGCGGTAACCCTGAGCAAGGTTCTGGGGCGACCGGTGCGCGCAGCCTCGGACTCGCTCGACGACTTCCGGCGCAAGGCGCAGGCCGCCGGAATGCCGCCGCATGTGATCGAAACCCGGGCCCTGATGTTCGCCCACTACGACGTGCAGGGGTTGCCGGGCAATCCAAACGTTCTTGGATGGCTGCTGGGCCGCAAGCCGACAACCTACGAGCAATACGTCCGGCGCGAACTCTTGCCGCTGCTCATGTGACACGCCACAGCAGGACGATCCACGTCCCAACGGCGCGCCGCGACCGACAACCAGGGAGCCATACGTCATGTCCGCCCATACCGAAAAGCGCTTCACCGCGCGCGACGGCCTGAGCCTTTTCTATCGCGACTTCGCCGGTCCGCCCGGCAAGACGCCGGTGTTGTGCCTGTCCGGAACGACAGGAAACTCGAAGCAGTATCTCGATACCGCCGCCCGCCTGAGCCGGGCGCGGCGGGTCCTGTGCATGGACTGGCGCGGCCACGGCCGGTCCGACTACGACCCCGACTGGGAGCACTACTCGTATTTCGTCGACCGCGACGACGTGCTCGATCTCCTGGACCACGAAAAGCTCGACAAGGTGTTCATCATCGGAACCTCGCTCGGCGGGATCGTCACGATGCACATCGCGCTCGAGCGTCCCGACGCGATCGCCGGCGTGGTCATGAACGACGTCGGCCCGGTGATCGGCACTGCCGGCCGTCAGCGGCTGCACGACAACATGGGCAAGCCGATGGTCTTCGACAGTTTCGAGGAGGCTTCCATGGCCCAGAAGGAACGGGCCGAAAAAGGCATCACCCTCAGCGATGCCGAATGGCTCGCGCGGACGCGGCTTGTCTTCAAGGAGAAGGACGGAAAGGTGGTGCCGGATATGGATCCGGTCTACGGCAGGGTCTTTCGCGCCCGCAAACGCCCGCCCGACTGGTGGGACAGCTGGGAGGCGATGAAGGACAAGCCGGTGCTCGTCATACGCGGCGCCGAGTCCGATATTCTCGACGAAGACGTCCTCGCGGAAATGGCGCGGCGCAAGCCCGACATGAAGAAGGCCATCGTGCCCGGACGGGGCCACTGCCCCAGCCTCAACGAACCGGAAGCGGTGGGGGCGATCGACGCCTTCTTTGCCGGTCTCTAGGTCTAGGCCTGGCCCGCGCAGCGCGCGATGAGGAAGCTCAGGCCGGCCGGCCGCTTGGGCGCGCCGGTATTGGTCAGGTCGGTCTTGATCGCCGCCCGGAACCCGGTCGGGGTTTCCTGACGGAAGACGACTTCCCACTCGCCGTTGCCTTCGAGAACGCCTTCCGCGTCCTCGGCGTGGAATTCGTAGTGACCCGAAGGGTCGCGCTCGTGCAGTTCATGGGCGACGCAATGGCCGACCTTCTCGATGTCACCCGACATGCGCAGCGACTCGGTCGGTTTCTTCTCTTCCAGCGGTTCGTGAAGCGAAGTACAGCCGACGAGAAACGCCGCGCCGCACAGGCTCAGGGCAAGTTCTCTCATGTCGCCACGTTACTCGAATGAGTCGAAAGCGTCATCCGCAGCGCTGTTCTGCTGCGGGTTGCCCTTGGCGAGAACGACGGCGCGATCCTGGTAATAGGCCGCGCGCAGCGCGGCATAGTAGTCGACCGAACCCGCGCGCAGCTCGTCGAGCGGCTTGATCAGAGCCTCACGCTTGACGACCCCCTCGACGCCGGCCACGGCGAGCCGCGGGTAGGTGTCGAGCAGGTAGGTCAGCGGATCCATGAAGGTGTCGGCGACGATACCGACGCCGTCGCGCAGCGTGCTCGGCCCGAGAACGGGAATGACGATGTAGGGGCCCGGGCCGACGCTGTAACGATGCAGCGTCTGGCCGAAGTCGGCCGGGTGGTGCTCCAGCCCCACCATGTCGGCGATGTCGAGGAAGCCGAGGACGCCGATCGTGGTGTTGATCAGGAAGCGCCCGCCGGTAATGGCGGCGTCCTCGCTCTCGAGCTGCAGGACGTCGTTCGCGAAACGGATCGGCGCGCGCAGGTTGCTCAAGAAGTTGCGGATCGACTGTTTTGCGATTTCGGGCGTGACATAGCCGTAGCCGTAGGCGAGGGGACGGATCAGGAAGCGGTCCAGCACGTCGTTGAAGGCGAAGATCCCGCGGTTGATCGTTTCCAGCGGATCGCGGATTTCCTCGACGCCGCCTCCCGAGGCGCGCAGCGCCGGTTCATCGTCGCGCGTCGCTGTGACTGCAGCGGCTCGCGGTTGCTGCGCGGCCTGGGCAACGGCGGTCGGCGGCGGCGGCGCGCCCGGTAGGGGAGCAGGGGGCGGCTCGGCAACGATCGGCGCGGCCGCAGATGGCGCGCCTGCCGCGGCGAAGATGCCCGGCGCGAAGGCCGGATAGCTGGTTGTCGCGGCGCTGATGATGTCGTTGCGCAGGGTCGGTGCTGCGTTGACGGCGGCGGCGACGATGGCGCCCGCTTCCGCAGGGCTCGCGGCGATGGCGCCGACGACGGTCGAAATCGCGTTGAGGCGCGTGAGTTCGTCGGCCTTGTGCAGAACCTGCGAACTGCCCAGCGGATCGCGCAGGTCGCGCGCCATCGAGCTGCTGCGCGCCGCCGAGGCGACGGACTCCTGCATGAGCTGCGCGATTTGGGCGGCGACCCGATCGGCCGCCGGCGTTTGCGCAAGGGCGGCGGTCGCGCCGACGACCGTCAGCACGAGTCCGAAAAACAGCGATCGCATGTTCAGCGCTTCTCCGGTGCAGGTCGAAACTGCGAGACGAAGCGGTCGACGCGTTCGACCATCATCGGGTTCAGGATCTTGATCATGGCGTTGCGCGTCTCGATGGCGCGTTCGAGGCCCTGCGCGGCCGCCAGCGAGGTCCAGTACAGCGCCTTCTCCATGTCCTGCGGCACGCCTTCGCCGGCGGCGTAGCGCTGTCCGAGCGCTGCCTGCGCCTGCGAATCGCCCTGTCCCGCGGCGCGCCGGTACCAGGTCGACGCGCGCAACAGGTCGACCGGCACGCCGTCGCCGTCGCGAAAGGCGCGCGCGAGATTGTACTGCGCGCGCGGATTGCCGAGCGACGCGGCGCGTTCGAACAGGGCTACCGCCTTGTTCTCGTCCTGTGGCACGCCAAAGCCATAGCTGTACATCTTGCCCAGCGTATAGATCGACCGGTCGAAGCCCTGCTCGGCGCCGCGTTCCAGCCAGCGCACCGCCTCGGCGTAGTCCTGCGCGACGCCGTCGCCGGCGATCAGGCTGTTGGCGAGGTTGTGAATCGCCGGCACGTAGTCCTGCTCGGCCGCCGCGCGCCACCAGCGCACGGCCTCGCCCGAATCCTGGTCGACCCCTTTGCCCTGGTCGTAGAGGATTCCGAGATTGTATTGCGCGGCCGGATTGCCGTTCAGGGCCGCCGGCCGCCAGACCGCGATGGCGCCCGCGAAATCGCCCCGCTGATAGGCGTCCCAGCCGGCCGAGACCTGGGCTTGCGCGGCACCGGCGATCAAGTGCAGCGCCACGACCGTGGCCATCGATGTCAGGATCAAACGACGTCGCAGCATGACCGCGGTTCTCCTAGCTCTGGCTCGGCGACGCGGACAGCTTCGCGGCCCGCGCGCGCAGCACCTCGATCAGTCCGTTGAGGCCGTTGCGGCCGATCACCGAGGCGAATTCGGAACGCTGGGTCAAGGCCATGCTGACCCCTGCAACCTCGATGTCGATGATTTTGAAATGCCCGTCGATGAGGCGCACGCGCCAATCGGCATCGATCGGTGCGCCGCTCGGCCGGTCGATGCGGGTGCGCACGACGGTGTCGCGGTCGTTGGCCGGGCGTTCGCCGACGATGCTCAACGTTTCGCCGGTATACCCGCCAAGGCGGCGCGAATAGGTCAGGACGAGAAAGTCCTCGAACAGCGCGAGATAGTCGGCCTGCTGCTGCGGGGTCGCGCGCCGCCAGTGCTGCCCGAGGACAAAGCGCCCGATGAAGGGGACGTCGAAGTTTTGCGCCAGGATGCCGCGGAACTGCTGCTCGCGCTGTTCCAGGCTGCCGGCGGTCGATTGCAGCGTGCTGATGGCCTGCTGACCCAGTACGCTGATGAACTGCGACGCGGTAGCCTGCGCCCGTGCCTCGCCTCCGAACACAAGGGGCGCGACGATGGCGGCGATCAGGATGGCGGGGCGCAGAAGCGATGCGAACACGGGCACGCCGAAGTCGTTGAACTGCGCGCATGTTTCCACTTCACGCAATCCGGCGCAACCGTGCGTTGCCCGGCAACCCCAGGAAGGACACGAAATGACCGGCTTGCAGGAAGAAGTGACGGACGTTCTCGGCCGCTACGTCGCGCACTGGAACGCTTGGGAAATGGACGCGCTCAAGGCGCTCTGGGACGCGGACGAGGAAGAGCCGATCTATGTCGCCGAAGAGACGCCGGCGCTGATCGGCTGGGAGGCCTTGGGCCGCTACTGGCAGGTGTCCGAACCGCGCCGTTCGGAGCACTACATCGGGCTGTCCGATCTCCGGGTGCGCGAGATCGCGCCCGGCGTCGCGCATGCGTTCTATACGCTGAGCTGGAACGTCTACATCTACAACAAACGCCTCTATCCCAAGCCGATCGGCGGCACGGTGCGGGCGACGACCCTGCTGAGGCGCAAGCCCGAAGGCTGGCGCCTGTTCCACCACATCGAGGCGCCGCTGGCATCGCTCATCCAGCTCAAGGACGCGCACGAGAAGAACGTCGATCCGGCGCTGTTCGCGCTGCTCGCGGACAAGGGAATCCGTTTCGACTAGAGCAGCGTCGACAGCAACCGCATGTCATGGAAGACGGCGTCGGCGCCAGCCTCGCGCAGACGCTCGGCAAGCCCGGGATAGTCGTGCCCGCCGCCCGTGAAGCCGAGCGTCCGCATGCCCGCGGCAACGCCGGCCTCGACGCCCGCGGGCGCGTCTTCGATGGCGACGCACTCATGGGGTGCCAGCCCCAGCCGGGCGGCGGTGTGGAGATAGATGTCGGGTGCCGGCTTGCGTGGCGCGTGATCGAGTTCGAACACGCTGTAGATGTGGGGCTCGAAGAACTCTTTGAGGCCCGTGCGACGCAGCTTGGCGTCAATGCCGCGCGGCAGGCTGCCTGACGCGATCGCCACGATGCGGCCAAGCGACTGCAGCATCTCGACGACGCCGTCGACCGCCTGGAGCTGCGTGTCGTAGACCTCGTTGAGCCGCACGCGAAGATTGGGGATCAGGTCGGCGGGCAGATCGATTCCGGATTCTTCGGCGACGATCTCGGCCGTGCGTTCGAGCGGCACGTAGTGAAAGCGGATGTGGTAGGCGGTCGGTTCGAGCGCGTAGCCGTGCGAGGCAAACGCCGCACACATTTCCTGTGCGATCAGGCGCTCGCTGTCGACCAGCACGCCGTCGAGATCGAAAATTACCGCTTTGGTCATGGCGCGCAGACTAGCGGGTCGGATGAAAAAGAGAAGGGCGCCCTCCCGGCGCCCTCCGTCTCTTACGCAGGAACCGCGGCTCAGGAACGAACGTCGTCGCTCGCCCCACAGGCCGCTGCGCCGAGGATCGGCCCCTGGCCGTCGTCCTGGACCAGGACGACGCAGTCATGGTCGGCGTCGAGATCGACCGGTGCGCTCAGCGATACCGGCGTGCCGGTCCACGTGCCGACGCGCGACACGGCGCGCACCACGTTGTGGTTGGCCAGTTTCTTGCCGCCGTTCTCGCCGCCCTGCACGTCGGTCGTCCGCGATTTCAGAATGGTCACGAGCCAGACCGAAGCCGCCTCCGGGAACTCACCCGCGATGTCGATTGCGATCCTGCCGTCCGGCCGCCTTGCGGCATCGACCGAGAGCGGCGGCGTCCCGCGCACTGCGCGGATCGCATCGAGTACGTCGCCGCGGCGAGAGCCGACTGCCTCGCGGGTTCCGCCGATTACCATCTGCGGCGTATAGGACTGGCCGCGCGGCATCTGCGCCGCATAGACGCGTTGGCGTTCGGTGAATGCTGGATCGGAAAACACGTCTTTCCATGCGCTGCCGCGATAGACGAGCTTGTCCCAGTAGTCGACGTGCCACTCGAGAGCGATGACGTCGTCGCGCTGCTCGACCAGTTCGGCAAGAAATGCCTCCGCCGCCGGGCACGAATAGCAGCTTTGCGACGTGAACAATTCGACGACGACCGGGCGGTTCGTCTGCTCCGCGCGGACCGACGGTGTTGCGAGCGGCGCGGAGGCGATGCCGAGCACAGCCAGGAAAACGCCGGCTGCGGTAAGCTTTAGATTGCGAGATGGCATGCGACGGCTCCCGTGTCGGATTGATCTGTGGGTGCATGGTGGCCGCAGACCGCGCCAGAATCCTCACGGGGCGCTAAGATGGTCTCACGAACACGCGAGGGGGCATGGACCGAAAGAAGCTGATCGTCGAAGCGCGGATCAACGAATACATGATGCGCGACGAGAACCCGCATGTGCCGTGGACGCCCGAGGAGATCGCCCAGGCCGCCGCCGATTGCCGGGCCGAGGGCGCCTCGATCGTGCACTATCATGTGCGCAACCCCGACGGCTCGCCGTGCCACGACCCGGAAGTCTATAACGACGCGCTTCGGCGGATTCGTGCCGCTTGCGATATCCTGGTCCATCCGACGCTGGGCCAGGTGACGATCAGGGGCGACGAGGCGCGGCTACGGCATATCGTTGAAAGCCGGAACGATCCCGTGCTGAAGCCCGACTTCGCGCCGATCGACTTTGGCTCGACCAACGTCGACCGCTACGACGCTGCGGCGAAACGCTACAACAGCGACGGCCTGGCCTACGTCAACACCATTGCCACGTTGCAGTTCTTCGCCAGACGCATGCGCGAGCTTGGCGTCAAGCCGGCGCTGGTGTCGTGGGCGGTTCCGTTCACCCGGACCCTGGAAGCCTTCTTCGACATGGGGCTGATCGATGAGCCGGCCTATATGCTGTTCGGCCTGACGGACTCCGGCATGCTGGGCGGCCATCCCGGCACCGTGCGTGGCCTGGCTGCACATCTCGATTTCCTGCCGCGCCGGCGCGACGTCGTGTGGACCGTGTCCAACAAGATCGGCAACCTCTTCGCGCCCGCGGCCTTCGCCTTCGAACAGGGCGGCCACGTCGCCGTCGGGCTCGGCGACTATGCCTACCTTGAGTTGGGCCAGCCGACCAACGGCGCGGTCATTCGCGAATTCGTCCGGCTGGCCCGGGCCATGGGCCGGGAGCCGGCCACGCCAGCGGAAACGCGGGCGCTGTTGAGAATGGCGTGAGCGGGCATCGTGCCGTGGCGCCGCCGCAATTATTGTGTCATATTAGAACACTAGAGGAACGGGTTAACCTTGGAGTAGAGTTTGAGCGATACTCCAATGGGCGATCGCGCCGCGCGCCTCGGGTGCGTGACATGTATCGAGGGCCAGACATGACACCGATCCGCCTGGGAATCCTGGCGATCATCGCACTTGCAATCGTCGGTTGCTCCAATCGCGATGAGCGGGATCGTGTCAGTCTCGTACTCGGCGGGCGCGACCAGCCTGCGGCGACCGAGGTGGCGGCCCAGCCGGCTGCCGCAAGCGCCGAGGAATCGCCCGCCCGCGATACGACGCTCATCCTGCCCGACATCCTGAAAGCCGAATCCGGCCCGTCGATCACGGCGGCCGATGAGCTTGCCCTGGAGCGCACGACGCAGACGACGCTCGAGACCGTGCCGATCGGCAACGAGAGCTCGTGGCGCAACCCGCAAACCGGTACGCATGGCGTTATCGCGCCGCGCCGCACCTATCAGAAGGCCAACGGTCAGTACTGCCGCGAGTTCACCCAGACCTTCGTCGCCGGCAGCATCATTCGCGAAGGCCTCGGCACTGCCTGCCGTGAATCCGACGGCACCTGGAAACTGGCGGAAGGCTGATGGGCGCTCCTTCGCATACATCCCTGCGCCGTCACGCGCTTCTCGGCACGACTGCGCTGTTCCTGATCGCCGGCGGCGTCGGCGGTTTGCCGGCGCCCGCCTTCGCCGATTTCAACGACGGCACGGCCGCCTATGAGGCCGGCGACTACACCCGCGCCTACAACGAATGGCTGCCGCTGGCGCGCGCGGGCAACGCCGCCGCCCAGCGCAACATCGGCCAGCTCTATCGTCTCGGCCTAGGCGTCCCCAAGGACCTCAAGGTCGCGGCCAACTGGTATCGCCTCGCGGCGGAGCAGGGACTGGCGCGCGCGCAGGCCAATCTCGGTGTCATGTACCTGCGCGGCGAGGGCGTCGAACGCGATCCCGTGAAGGCGGCCGACTGGTTCGCCCAGGCCGCCGACCAGGGCCACACGATCTCGCAATACAACCTCGCGCTCATGTACGAGCAGGGCTACGGCGTGGCGCGCGACAAGTCGCAGGCCGCCCGCTGGTTCGAACAGGCTGCCGCCGGCGGTCACGACAAGGCGGGCGATCGGCTCGCGGCGTTGCTGTCGGAATCGGTCATACCCGCCGCTGGCGCGCCTTCGCAGCCCGAACCGGCCCTGCCGGTCCAGACCGCCCGTGCCGAAGAGTATGTGCCGGCGCGGATCCTGAACCGCGACCAGCGCGCCGCCGCTCCGGAACCCGAAGACGAGGCACCGCCCCCGGTGCGCCAACAATTCGCCGGGGCAACCCCCGCCCCGACGGCAAGCCCGGAAACGACCGCCGGCTCCAATGACGCGGCGCGCGGTCGCACCGACCGTTTGACCGCGGTTCTGACCGCGCCGCCGTCACCGGCGGACATCGCCGGTACGCCTGCCGCCCGCTTCGCGGTGCGGCCGGAACCGGCGCCGCCGCAACAGGTCGCGAAGCTGCCAGAATCGGCGCCCGAGGCGCGTGGGCTCAGCCGCCCGGCGTTCCTGCGGCCGACCGAAACGGCCAAACGCGAAGACAAGCCGGTCGAGGTCGCGTTGAGCGACACGCCACGGTCGGCGCCTGTCCGGACCGCGCCGCAGGCGCAACCGATCATCGAAGTGCCGGTGGCGCCCTTCCTCAAGGACGAGGCGCAGCGCGCCACATCCTCTGCGGCGATCCGGAAGCCGCCGGTCGAGGCCCGGCCTGCCGAAGCGCCCGTGGCGCCGTTCCTCAAGGCCGAAGCGAAGGCGGCCGACGCGCCGGCAAAGCCTGCGGTTCCCGTCGAGCCGGTGCAGGTCGCGGCGATCACACCGCCGCCCGATCCCGCGCCGAAACCGCAATCCGCGCGCAAGACTGCGCTGACGGTCCCATCCGCCCCCGCGGTGCGGGGCAAGGTCGTACCCGAGTTCCTGCAGCGCGAGGCGATGGCGCCGCCGCCGGGCCTCGATCTCGAGAGCCGGTTCGGCCCCAACAGCTATCTCGCGCTGCGCGAAATTCCGATCGTCGTCCGGCTCGACGCGGTGCCGAATGTGCCGCCGCGCAAATGGCCCGATCCCGCGCCGGCGAGCGCCGCGCTGCTGCCGCGTGGCGAGGATCGTCCGGCGCCGCCAACACCACAGGACACGCCGGCATTCCTGCTTCGCGAGGCGCGCGACCCTCAGGTGCCGCCGCGGGAGCCGCCACCGCAGCGTGACGCTCCGGTGCAGGTTGCCGTACTGCCCGTCGTTCCGCGGTCCGATGCGCCGCCCGCCCCGACGCCGGCAAGCGACGAGGCCGCACCGCCGTCACCCTTCGGCTCGCGCATCCCGATGTTCTACGTGCGTCTCGCGGAGGAACTGGCGACCGAGGTGCCCGTCGCGAAGACACAGGTCGCTGCGCTGACGGTGCCGCGGTCCGCGGCCAAGGTCGCGCCCGAGGCGCTGTTGCAATCGGCTCTGCGCGTCAAACCGCTCCCGCCGGTCCTCCGTGACGAGTCCGCCGCCGCCGTGCCGGCGCGCGGCGAACAGGTTGCGCTGGTCGTCGACCCCGATCCGGTTCCGGCGTTCCTGCGCGGCGAGGCACGGCTCGATGTCGAACCCAAGGCCGCCGCGCCGGTCGACAAGCCGACGCCGGCATTCCTCAGCGCCGAGGCCAAGGTGCCGCCACCGCAAGATGCGCCCGCCGAAGCGCCGCGCGATGTCGTGGCC
>JAYQVF010000053.1:0-16836 GCA_038148335.1 Alphaproteobacteria bacterium
CGACTTCAACCTTGGCAAGGTTGCGCTCTACCCCTGAGCTACGCCCGCGTGAGGAGGGGACACATAGCGCGGCCCCCTCGATTTGGCAAGAACCCGGACGCAGGGACCCCGCGGACCGCCGCGCCCCCCTTGCCTGGGCTCGCGCGGCGGTTATGGTCCCCCATCATGGCCCATGCGAGCGAAAAGGACCTCTTCGACAGGCTCGCCGCGCTGTCGATCGAGACCACCACCCACCGCCACCCGGCGGTCTTTACCGTGGAGGAGAGCCGCCTGCTGCGCGGCCGGCTGCCCGGGGCGCACTGCAAATCGTTGTTCCTCAAGGACAAGAAAGACCAATTGTGGCTTTTGGTCGCGCTCGAGGACCGCGAGGTCGATCTCAAGGTGGTGCAGAAGAACATCGGCGCCGCCCGTCTGTCTTTCGGCAAGCCCGAGCTGCTGGCCGAGGTGCTGGGCGTTGTGCCGGGGTCGGTCACCCCCTTCGCCCTGATCAACGACACCGGCCAGCGGGTCCGGGTCGTCCTCGACAAGGAGATGCTCGACCAGGAGCTTCTCAACTACCACCCGCTGACCAACGAGGCGACCACCGCCATCACCGCCCAGGATCTCGTTCGCTTCATCCGCTCCTGCGGCCACGACCCGCTGATCCTGGACTTTTCCGACCTGATCTGACCCCGCCGCCGTGTGGCAATCGCACGCGGCAATGACTATGTTGAGGGCAAATCCGGGCGGTCGATCGCCC
Source organism: Alphaproteobacteria bacterium (assembly GCA_038148335.1). GTDB lineage: Bacteria > Pseudomonadota > Alphaproteobacteria > SHVP01 > SHVP01 > CALJDF01. The sequence goes on from JAYQVF010000053.1 coordinate 740, forward strand.
GGCACCCGTCAGCTTCTCTTTTGGATTGTGCATGGTTGAACCTCTGATCGGCGGCGGCCCGGCCGCGCCGGACGTCATCAAGGACAGCGACACCCAACACTTCATGGCCGACGTCGTCGAGGCGTCGCGCGACGTGCCGGTGCTCGTCGACTTCTGGGCCCCGTGGTGCGGCCCCTGCAAACAGCTCGGCCCGACCCTCGAAAAGGTCGTCAAGGCGGCCCAGGGCAAGGTCAAACTGGTCAAGATCAACGTCGACGAGAACCAGGAGATCGCTGCTCAGCTGCGCATCCAGTCGATTCCCGCGGTCTACGCCTTCCACCAGGGCCAGCCGGTCGACGCCTTCGTCGGCGCCCAATCGGAAAGCCAGGTCAAGGCGTTCGTCGAACGGCTGGCCGGCGGCATCGGTCCTTCGCCGGTCGACGAGGCACTGGAGGCGGCCAAGGCCGCGCTCGACGACGGCGAATTCGCCGCCGCGGCCAACATCTACGGCCAGGTGCTGCGCGCCGAGCCCGGCAATCCGGACGCGATCGGCGGCCTCGCGCGCTGCTACGTGCAGAACCGCGATCTCGACCACGCCCGCCAGACCCTCGAGATGGCGCCCAAGGAACACGAGAACCATGCTGCCATCGCCGCCGCACGCTCGGCGCTGACCCTGGCCGAACAGGCCAAGGACGCCGGCGATCCGGCGGAGCTGCGCGCCGCGGTCGACGCCAATCCGGCCGATCTCGACGCGCGCTACAAACTTGCCGTCGCGCAGATGGGCAGCGGCGACAGCGAAGGCGCGATCGACCAGTTGCTCGAAATCATCAAGAAGAAGCGCGACTGGGAAGAAGGCAAGGCCAAGGATCAGCTGATCAAGCTGTTCGAGGCGCTCGGCCCCACCCACGATCTGACAAAGAGCGGCCGCCGACGCCTGTCGGCGCTGCTGTTTTCATGACGCGATTCGCCGGTACCCCGCCCTTCGACCGGCTGCCGCGGAACATTCCCGTCTTCCCGTTGCCCGGCATCCTGCTGCTGCCGGGGGCGCAGTTGCCGCTGCACCTGTTCGAGGAGCGCTATCGCGACATGACGCGCGACGCCATCGCCGGCGACCGCATGATCGGCGTGATGCAGCCGCGCGACCCCAAGCACGGCGAATGGGCGCCGGCGCTCTACCCCATCGGCTGTCTCGGGCGCATCGTCGGCTTCCGCGAATCCGAAGACGGCCGCTACTACATCACGCTCGCCGGCGTATGCCGCTTCACCACCGTCGGCGAGGCCGAGTCCGATGCGCTTTATCGTCGAATGAACGTCGACTACGCGAACTACGCCGACGACATGAAGGACGAAAGCAGCGAGTCGCTGATCGACCGCGCGACCTTCATGCCGGCGCTCAAGAGTTTCCTCACCCAGTTCGAGGTCAACGTCGACTGGGATGCGCTCGAAAAGGTCGACGACGAACCGCTGATCCGTTCGCTTGCGATGACCTGTCCGTTCGAGCCGAGCGAGAAGCAGGCGATCCTCGAAGCCGCGACGCCGGCCGAGCGCGCGCGACTCGTCGCCGCCCTGATCCAGATGGCCGTCGCCAGCAATACCGGCGACGACGAAGACCGCAAGCTGCAGTAACGTGGAGAGCGCCATGTCCGCAGGCCCCGATGTCGACCCCCGGCTGCTTGAGATCCTGGTCTGTCCGCTGACCAAGCAGCCGCTGCGCTACGACCGCGAGCACCAGGAATTGGTCAGCGATGCCGCGCGGCTCGCTTACCCGGTGCGCGACGGCATCCCCATCATGCTCGTGGACGAGGCGCGGCGCCTGGATGACGACAACGCCTAACGCGCCCCCCAAGCCGACCGAAATCAAGCTGCGCAAGGCCGACAAGGCCCTCGTCGTATCCTTCGCGAACGGCGAGAGCTTCACGCTGCCAGCCGAATACCTGCGCGTCGAAAGCCCCTCGGCCGAGGTCCAGGGCCATAGCCCCGACCAGCGGGTCACGGTGCCGGGGAAACGCTATGTTGGCATCGACGACGTCGAGGCCGTCGGCCACTACGCCGTGCGTCTGAAGTTCAACGACGGCCACGATACCGGCATCTATTCCTGGACCTATCTCTACCAGCTGGGCCGCGAGCAGGATGCGCGCTGGGAGCGCTACCTCGCCGCGCTCGAGAATGAAGGCCTGTCGCGCGAGCTGGGTTAGAGCGCCTGCCCCAGCAGCAACCGCGGCTTGGCGCCCACCGTGCCGCGGGCGTGCGCCATGAAGAACTTCTTCACCGGCGGCAGGTGATCGACGATATCGAGACCCAGTCCGCGCGCCAGCTTGAGCGGCGTGATGTCGTTGGAGAACAGACGGTTCAGCGTGTCGGTCACCGCCAGCAACGTGAAATTGTCGAACCGCCGCCACGACTCGTAGCGCCGCAGCACGTCCATCTGGCCGATGTCGAGGCCGAGCCGCGCGGTATCGATGATCGTCTCCGCAAGCGCGGCGACATCGCGGTAGCCGAGGTTGAGGTTCTGGCCCGCGAGCGGATGCATGCCGTGCGCCGAATCACCCACCAGCGCGAGGCGCGGCGCGGCGTAGCGGTGGGCGATCGAGACCCGCAGCGGATAGCTCCAGCGCCGTCCCGCGGCGCTGATCTCGCCCATGAAGTCGCCGTAGCGCCGCCGCATCTCGGCCTCGAAGGCGTTGCGCTCGAGCCGCATGATGCGCTCGGCGTCGGCGGTCTTTTCGGTCCACACCAGCGAGGACCTGTTGCCCTTGAGCGGCAGGATCGCGAACGGCCCCGGCGGCAGGAAATGTTCGTGCGCGATGCCGCGATGCGGCCGTTCGTGATCGACCGTCGCGATGATCGCGGTCTGGCCGTAGTCCCAGCGCGTGACCTCGATGCCCGCTTCCTCGCGCAACCGCGAGCGCGTGCCGTCGGCGGCGATGACCAGATCGGCCACCACCGTCTCGCCCGTCGAGAGCTGCGCCCGCGCCAGAGCGCCGCTCCGGTCCAGCGACTCGACCGCGGTCTTGGGCAACAGAGTGAGATGGGGCGTGCGCCGCACTGCGGCATAGAGCGCTTGCAGCGTGTGGCGGTTCTCCAGCATCCAGCCCAGTGGCGCGTCGCCGAGATCGGCATGGTCGTAATGCAGGAAGAAGGGCGAGCCGCCCTCCGAGACCCGGATCTCGAGGATCGGCTGGGCGTGCGGTTCCATCTCGGCCCACAGCCCGCTCGCCGCGAGCATGCGGTAGGAGGCATAGGCGATGGCCGAGGCCCTGCCGTCGAACGGCGCGCTGGTCAGGACGGCCGGATCCTCGCGGTCGACCATGATCACGTCGAGCCCGGCCTGGGCCAGGATCGGCGCCACCGCCGCGCCGACCATGCCGCCGCCGACGACCAGCACATCGCAGCGCCGTGTCTTGCCGTCTTTCACGTTCATGGGGCGATCCTAGCGCCTGGGGCGGACCTGCGGAATCGCCACGGCGCCGCACCCTTCTGATGGCATTGCGAAAGCAATTTATCTTTTCATTTGTATAAGTTACGTACGATTCTTAAGATAGCGCTCTGATGATCAATCCGCGCTTCGACGTCCTGGGCGACAGCCCGTTCGAGCGCCTCAACCGGCTCATCGCCGGGATCGAGCCGGGCCAGGCGCCGATCCTGATGTCGCTCGGCGAGCCGCAACATCCCTACCCCGACTGGGTGGGCGAGGTGCTTTACGAACACCGCGGCGCCTATGGCGCCTATCCGCCGCTGCGCGGCAGCGAGGCATTTCTGCGCGCCGTCGCCGACTGGCTCGCCGTGCGCTACGGCCTGCCGGAGAACTTCGTCGCCTGGGACCGGAACGTCGTGCCGCTGTCCGGCACCCGCGAAGGCCTGTTCATGGCGCCGCAGGTCGTTGTGCCGCGGCAGAAGAACGGCCATCAGCCGGCGGTGCTGATCCCCAATCCGTTCTATCACGCCTATGCCGGGGCCGCCGTGACCGTGGGGGCCGAACCGGTGTACCTGCCGGCGACCGCGGACAACGGGTTCATGCCCGACCTCGACGTGCTATCCGACGAACTGCTCGGCCGCACCGCCGTCTTCTACATCTGCTCGCCCGCGAACCCGCAGGGCACCGTCGCCGGTCGCGCCTATCTTGCGCGCCTGATCGAACTCGCGCGGCGGCACGACTTCGCCGTGCTGTCCGACGAATGCTATTCCGAGATCTACGCCGGCGCGCCGCCGACCGGCATGCTCGAAGCGGCGCTCGACAGCGGCAGCCTCGACAACGTGCTCGTCTTCAACTCGCTGTCGAAACGCTCCAGCGTGCCCGGCCTGCGCGCCGGCTTCATCGCCGGCGATGGCGATCTCGTCGCCCGCATCCGGCAGTTGCGCAGCTACGGCGGTGCGCTGCCGTCGATCCCGGTAATGGCGGCAGCCGCCGCCCTGTGGCGCGACGAGGAACATGTCGCCCAGAACCGCGCGCGCTATGCCGCCAAGTTCGACATCGCAGAGCGGATCATCGGCAACCGCTTCGGTTTCTATCGGCCGCCCGGCGGATTCTTTCTCTGGCTCGACGTCGGCGACAGCGAGGCCGCGACGCTCGCCCTGTGGCGCGAGGCGGGTCTCAAGGTTCTGCCTGGCGGCTATGTCGCGCGCGACGTGCCGGGCGAACCCAATCCCGGCGCCCCCTATATCCGACTTGCCCTCGTCCATGACGAGGCCACGACCGAAGAAGCATTGACCCGACTGAGCAGCGTGTTGCCATCATGAGCATGACCCACAAGGACACCTCCTTCCTGCCCGCCGGCGCGACGGCATTCTTCCGCCGGCGCCTGATCGAACTGGGCGGCCTGTCGCTGTTCGGGATCGCCGGGCTCTACACCGCGGCGCTGCTCACCTACTCGCCGAACGACCCGAGCTTCAACAACGTCTCCGATGCGGCGACCACGAATGTGCTGGGCATGCCCGGTGCCTACCTCGCCGACCTCAGCCTGCAGACCCTCGGCGTAGCCGGCGCGATCGTCATCGTCACCTTCGCCGCCTGGGCGTGGCGGCTGACCAGCCATCGCGGCTTGCCGTTCCGCTGGGTTCACCCGGCGCTGCTGCCGGTCGCGACCGTTCTTGCGGCGGGCGGCCTCGCCGGCCTGACCCAGACCGTGCAGTGGGCCGCCACCGCCAGTCTCGGCGGCATCGTCGGCCTGCTGATGCAGGGCTGGCTCGCTGCGGGCGCGGTGGCGATCGGCGTGCCCCTCGGGACCGGCCTGGCCTCCGTCGTCCTCGGCGTTCTTGCCCTGCCCTTCGCCCTGTTCGCCCTCGGCCTGTCGCTTTCGGAGTGGCGCGCCATGGCGCGCCGCCTCGGCTGGATCACTGCGCGCGTCGCCCGTGGCGCTACATGGGTGGTGGCGCGGACACGCACCGTTTGGGCCGCCCGGCCGCGACGAGCCCCCGCCGCCGAAGAGCGCCGCGAACCGATGCTGCAGGGCGGACGGGCGCGGCGCGCCGAACCGTCACTTTCGCGTGGTGCGCTCGACGTCGCGGCGCGTCCCCTGGAGGACCCCGACGAGACTCCCGAGCCCGAACTGCGCGCCACGACTGAACCGGAGATTACCGCGCCGATTACCCGTGTCGCGAAGACCGCGCCCAAGCTGCGCCGTGGCAAGCGCGCCGACGCCGAGGCCCAGGCGTCGCTCAACCTCGGTAACGAGGTAACGCTACCACCGCTCGGCCTGCTGTCTGAACCCAAGGTCGCCCGCACCGCCATCAGCGAGGACGCGCTGGAACAGAACGCCCGCATGCTGGAGGGCGTGCTCGAGGATTTCGGCGTGCGCGGCGAGATCACGAAGGTGCATCCCGGCCCCGTTGTGACGCTCTACGAACTTGAGCCCGCGCGCGGAACCAAGGCGTCGCGCGTCATCGGGCTCGCCGACGACATCGCGCGGTCGATGAGCGCCGTGTCGGCGCGTGTCGCCGTCATCCCCGGCCACAACGCGATCGGCATCGAACTGCCCAACGCCAAGCGCGAGACCGTTTACCTGCGCGAACTGCTGGCGAGCGCGGATTTCGAAAGCCAGAGCTCCAACCTGACGCTGGCCCTCGGCAAGGATATCGGCGGCGACCCGGTATTCGCCGATCTCGCGCGGATGCCGCATCTGCTGGTCGCCGGCACCACCGGCTCGGGCAAGTCCGTGGCCGTGAACTCGATGATCCTGTCGCTGCTCTACCGACTGAAGCCCGAGCAGTGCCGCCTGATCATGATCGACCCGAAGATGCTCGAGCTGTCCGTCTACGACAACATTCCGCACCTGCTCGCGCCCGTCGTCACCGAGCCGGGCAAGGCGGTCGTCGCGCTCAAGTGGGCGGTGCGCGAAATGGAACAGCGCTACCGCGCGATGTCGCATCTCGGCGTACGCAACATCGCGGGCTACAACCAGCGCCTCGCCGACGCGCGGAAGAAGGGCGAGAACCTCAAGCGCACGGTGCAGACCGGGTTCGACCAGGACACCGGCGAGCCGGTGTTCGAGGAACAGCCGCTCGACCTCGAGGCGATGCCCTACATCGTCATCGTGGTCGACGAGATGGCCGACCTGATGCTGATCGCCGGCAAGGAGATCGAGGCGTCGGTGCAGCGGCTGGCGCAAATGGCGCGCGCCGCCGGCATCCACCTGATCATGGCCACGCAGCGGCCGTCGGTCGACGTCATCACCGGCACGATCAAGGCGAACTTCCCGACGCGCATTTCGTTCCAGGTCACCTCCAAGATCGACAGCCGCACGATCCTCGGCGAACCCGGCGCGGAGACGCTGCTCGGTGCCGGCGACATGCTCTACATGCTGGCCGGCGGCAAGATCAGCCGCGTCCACGGCCCGTTCGTCTCGGACGGCGAGGTCGAGAAGGTGGTCAGCCACCTGCGCACCCAGGCGGCGCCGGCCTATATCGAGTCGATCACCGAAGAGCCCGACGCCCCGCCGATGCCGGGCATGGGCGGCGACGGCGGCAAGGAAGACGAGATGTACGACCGCGCCGTCGACCTGATCTGCCGCGAGGGCAAGGCTTCGACCAGTTTCGTCCAGCGCCACCTGCAGATCGGGTACAACCGCGCCGCCCGCATCATCGAACGGATGGAGGCTGAAGGAATTGTGAGCCCCGCCAACCACGTCGGGAAGCGCGAAGTCCTTGCCCGGGTCATCCCGCGCGAAGAACAATAGGCGCATGCTGAAAATCTCTACATGGCGCTGGCTGGCGTCGGCGCTCGTTGTCCTGTGCCTCCTCGCCGGCGGCGCCCAGGCGGCGACGACCCCGACCCCGGAACAGCGGGCCGCGATCGCGCGCGCCGAGAAATACCTCAACGACATCCGCTCGATGCACGCCCGCTTCGTGCAGTACGCCGAGGACGGCAGCATCGCCTCGGGCGACCTCTACCTGCGCCGCCCGGGTCAGCTACGTTTCGAGTACACCCCGCCGGCGCCGATCCTGATGGTCGCCACCGGCAAGACCTTCGTCTTCTACGACAAGGAACTCGACCAGGTCACCTACCTGCCGCTCAACGCGACCCCGCTCGCCTTCCTGCTCGACGACCATTTCACCTTTGCCCGCGACGACATCGAGATCACCCGGATCCGCCAGGATCCGGGCGCGCTGGGCATCACGATCGTCGATCCCGACAACCCCGGCGAGGGCGAAGTAACCCTCATCTTCGGCGATTCGCCGCTGGCCCTGCGTCAATGGGTGGTGGTCGACGCCCAGGGCCGCAGGACAACCGTCGCCCTGACCGACATGCGCACCAACGTCGAACTCGACGACGCGTTGTTCCGGTTTGCCGATCCCAATCCGTTCCGCAACACCAACCCCAACGGGAACTGACCGGCCCCAGCTTGAAAGCCGGGAAAGAATGCCCTTTTATCAAGAGTATCCGGCGTGCCTCGGCTTTCGGCGCCGGATTTCCGGCAGGACCGATCGATGACCGCACGCAGACCCGTCGTGGGAATACCCGCCAGCATCGTCCAGTTCATGGGACGCATGCAGATGCATGCCGTCGGGCAATACAACGTCCAGGCCGTTTCCGAGATTTCGCAGTGCCACGCCATGGTTGTGCCGGCGCTGGGCGAGGGGCTGGATGTCGCCGACATCGTCGGCCATCTCGACGGCCTGCTGCTGACGGGCGGTGCGTCAAACATCGAGCCGCACCACTACGAGGGGCCGCCGGCGCGGCACGGCGACCTGCACGACCCGCATCGCGATTCGACAAGCCTGCCGCTGATCCGCGCGTGCATCGACGCTGGCGTGCCGGTATTCGCCATCTGCCGCGGCTTCCAGGAATTCAACGTCGCGCTCGGCGGCACGCTGCACCAGTTCCTTCACGAGGTACCCGGCCGCTTCGACCATCGCCGTGACCGGACCAAGCCGATGGAGGCCCAGATGGGTCCGTGCCACGACATCGACGTGCGCGCGGACGGCATCCTGTTCGACCTCGCCGGCGCCACGACCGTGGGTGTCAATTCGCTGCACGGCCAGGGCATCGACCGGGCGGCGCCCGGCACGACGGTCGAGGCGACGGCGCCGGATTCCACGATCGAGGCGCTGACCGTCAACGCATCGCCGACCTTCACCGTCGGCGTGCAGTGGCATCCGGAATTCGGGGCCGCCGCGAATCCCTTTTACCGCAAGCTGTTCGAGGCCTTCGGCGATGCTGCCCGGCAACGGGCAGAGGAACGCCGCGCAGGAACACGATGACCGACGACACATCTGACGACGAGGTCGAGTTCGACGCCCTCGACCCCGAGGTTCAACGCCTGACCATCATGGCGCGCTTCGCGCGCAACGTGATCGACGTGCCGTGGTTCAGCCGCCTCGGCGAACCGCTCAGCGCCGACGACCTCGCCGCGGCCGAAGCCTATCTGGTCGCGGCCGGGTTTCCCGACGCGGCCGTGGCCGCGGTCGAGACCTGGGAGGAGGCCGAGATGGTGGCCGAGAACCCCGCGTGGAATACCGACTGGTGGGAAACCGAGGAACAGCTCAAGGCCGGCCTTACCGAGCAGGCGCTGCAGCATGTCCACGAAATGGAGCTGGCCAACGCGCTCAACCACCTGTCGGCGCAATGCGCGGGCGTCGCGCTCGAGGCGATCGGCAACGTCGCGATCGATGCCGGCTTCACGCCCCAGTCGGACGAAGAATCCTTCCTGACCGCCGCCGCCGGCTGGGCTGTGGCCGGTGCCTACCAGGCCTCGCTGGTGCTCGCGGCCGGCGCCGACGAGGATCATCCTTTCGCAATCAAGTTCCGCCTGTTCGAACAGGGACGCCTGCCCCTCGGTATCGCCGGGACCACCTTTTCGATCTTCTGAGCGGCGCGGCATGGCGCTGCGGATCGCAAGCTGGAACATCAATTCTGTGCGCCACCGCCTCGCGCTGGCGCGGCGCTTCGCGCGGACGTGGGCGCCAGACGTGATCTGCCTGCAGGAAACCAAGGTGCCGAACGACCTGTTTCCGCGCGCTGGTTTCGAGGATCTCGGCTACACCCACTTCGCGATTCACGGCCAGAAGGGCTACCACGGCGTCGCCATCGTTTCGAAAGTGCCGCTCGACGCGCCGGGCACGCGGCAGTGGTGCGGCAGCGCCGACGCGCGCCACGTGTTCACCACGCTGCCCGGCGGCATCGAACTCCACAACTTCTACATCCCGGCCGGCGGCGACATTCCCGACCCCGACACGAATCCCAAGTTCGACGAAAAGCTGCGCTTCTACCGCGAACTCGAGGCCTGGGGCCGCGCGCTGCCGCCCGCGAAGCGGGTCCTCGTCGGCGACCTCAACGTCGCGCCGCTCGAGACCGACGTCTGGTCGCACAAGCAGCTGTTGCGCGTCGTGTCGCACACCCCGGTCGAGGTCGAACACTACGACCGCGCCTTTGCCGCGCACGACTGGGTCGACGCGATGCGCGCGGTCGTGCCGCCGGAAGAGAAGCTCTACACGTGGTGGAGCTACCGCGCGGCCGACTGGCGACGCGCCAACAAGGGCCGCCGTCTCGACCATATCTGGCTCAGCGGCGCGCTTCGCGAATCGCTCAGGACCGTGGAAGTCGCGCAGCGCGTGCGCGGCTGGAAGAACCCGTCCGACCACGTTCCCGTGGTGGTGGATCTGGAGAGCTAGAACCTAGTCGCTGGCCCGTCCCAGAGCGCGGGCGAGTTGCGAGTTGGTACGCTCCACGCGCGCGGCAAGTTCGCGCATGATCTCGACCGCCATGTCGGGGAACTCGCGCACCAGGCGGAAGAACAGTTCCTTGGAGATGCGCAGCACCGTTACGTCGGTCAGCGCGCGGACCGTCGCGGTTCGCGGCACGTCGCACAGGATGGCGATCTCGCCGACGAAGTCGTGCTTCTTGGCGCGCGCGACGGACGTCAGTTCGTCGGCGCCGGTGTTGATCAGAACGTCGCACTCGCCGTCGATGATGATGAACGCGGCGTCGCCCATGTCGCCTTCCGTGCACAAGTCCTGTTCCTTGCGAAAGGTCAGGCGTTCGCTGGTGAAGGCGAGCAGCTTGAGCTTCGATGGCTCGAGGTTCGCGAACAGCGGAACGTTGCGCAGCAGTTCGACTTCTTCGTTGAGGCTCACCGCGGTATCTCCCCTAGGAAACCTTTTCTTCTATGAGCTTGGCGAGGCCGTCGCCGGCCCCGTTGAGTTCGTCGTAGGTGCCCGCCCTGACGACCTTGCCGCTTCTCATTACCACAACACGATCGAACGCCCTGGCCAGGTCGGCGTTGGGCAGCATCCAGATCAGGCAGCGTCCATCGAATTCCCTGCACAGACGCTCCACGATCCGCCCCAGTGTTGTCAAATCCAGCGAAGACAGGCCGTCCGCCACGATCAGCAGATCCGGCCGTTTGATGATGGAACGCGCCAGAATCAGCTTCTGGCGCTGGGTCGGTGTCAGCCGGGTTCCGGCAATGCCGACGTGGAAGTTGAGCCCGACTCGCACCACCGTATCGCGCAGGTCGGTCTCCTCGATGACCTCGGAGAGGAGCTGGCCCACGCGTGTCGAGGCCTCGGCTTCGCCATAGGAAATCTTCCCGAACAGGATGTTGTCCTGCAGGTTCGTGGCGCCGATGTACATGTCCGGGTCATAGAACTCGATGGCGCCCTGCAGGTCCTCCGGCAGGTTGTCGGCGAAGACCTTGCGCGCCTCGAGGATCCGCTCCTGGAACTCGGCATCGACGATGCCGAGACGGTGCCGCGCCGGGATCAGGAGGAACGGCAGCGACATCAGCCGGCTTCGTTCGTCCGGGCGCAACTGGTCGAGATTGTCCTTGCCGACGCGTCCGAGGATCGCCTGGTAGACCGGCAAGTCCTCCGACGAGATAAAGCTGAACTGCTGGAAGAACTCGTGATCGGGCGGCAGATCGGCGAACAGTTCGACCATCGTCGCCGCAACCTGGTGGCCGGTCTGCAGCACCCGCTCGGTCAGGCCCGCCTTTTCGAGGACTTCGAGCACGTAGGCGTTCTCGCCGAGGCGGTCTATGTTGAACGCATCTCCAACCGGGCTGCCGAACAGCAGGTTCTCGCCGACCGTTGCGTTGCTGTTGTAGCGGAACGGATCGAAGCGCTCGACCAGATGTTTCGCCGTGTCGTCGCCGTCGAGCCGTTCCTTGAGCCGCGTGCGGGCGCGCAAGACCGCATCGGCAATACCGGGTTCGCTGTTCGGGTCGATCGTCGCGCGCAGACCGAACTGGTAGACGTCGCTCGTCAGCTCGACCATGTCGAGCACGGCCAGCGCGCGGGTCGCAAGCGTCTCCGGCCCGTCGGTATCGGCGGCGGCATAGTCGGTCCATTCGGCGCGAACGTCGTCGGTGGAGTTGCCGGCGGCGCGCGCTTCGCTTTCGCGATGGTGGTGCAGTTGCGCCAGTTCCTCGTTCTCGTTGGGGCCGAGCTGGCGATGGCGCAGGCCGTAGAAGAGATTGTCGCCCACCGTCGCGGCGAACACGAAACCGCCGGCGCCGACGTAGGACATGCGCCGGCCGGTTATCGCCTCGGGGGCGCCGGCAATGTCGCTGCCGCCCAGCACGATCGAGCCCGAGGACGGCGGCACCAGGCGCGCCAGCAGCATCGCCAGATCCTCGCGGCCCGATCCGGGCGGTCCGACCAGACCGAGCCGTTCGTCGAGACGGAACTTGAGATTCGCTCCATCGACCACCGCGTTCTCCTGGTCGTCGTAGAGCGTCAGGTTGTTGACCGCGCCGTCGCCCTTCAGGGGCGCGACCGACTCCGGTTCTTCCTCCTGCAGGGTCGCGTCGATCAGGCCGGCCGGTTCGAACTGCGAGATGACGACTTCGTACTTGATCCGCGAGTCGGCCTGAATCTGGTAGTAGTTGAGCAGTTCCTTCCACGGCGCCGCCAGGTCCTTGTGCGCGGCGATCGCCGCCATCAGCGTGCCGACCTCGAGATTGCCCTGGATCACCAGGTAGCCGCCGATCGAATAGAAAAAGAACGGGCCGAGCTGCTGGATGAAGTTGTTGAGGAACTTGATGACGAATTTCTGCCTGTAGATCTTGTAGCGCACGTCGAAGATCTCGCCGAGGCGGCGGGCAAATTCAGCGCGCTCGCGGCGCGAGGTGTCATGGACGTGGATTTCCTCGACGCCGCTGATCGTCTCGCCGATCCGGTCCGAGAGCTGGCGCACCAGGCGGACGCGTTCCTTGCCGAGCAGGTTCACCCGGCGCTGCAGCTTCGGGATGATGTAGAGCTGGATCGGATACAGCGCGACCGCGGCGGCGGCCATGATCGGATCCTGGGCGAACAGGAAGCCCAGGATGACCAGAAGCTGGCCGCCCTGGAACGCCGGCTGCGAGTAAGCGTCGCCGATGAACCCGCCGAGCGGCTCGACCTCGGCGGTGATCATCGGGATGATCTCGCCCTGCGACATGTTGCGGAAAGTCCCTTTCGGGAACCGCAGGACCCGGCTGTACAGGTCGTAGCGCAGCCGCCGAAGCATCCGCTCGCCGGTCAGGCCCTTGTAGACGTTGATGACGTATTTGAAGCCCTGGTTGATGACCACCAGGACCAGGAACAGGGAGCACAGCAGTACCAGCCAATAGACCTGGCCGACCTCGGGCAGGCCCAGCGCCGTGAAATCGATGCCGAACAGCTCGATATTCCGGGGAAAATCCTCAGGATTGGCCTGAATCGCCTTGTTGATGATCTGCTTCGGCAGCTCGTAGAAGGCGTAGAGGAACGGAAAGGAAACAGCCGCCAGCAGCGTCAGGTTGATCTGCTGCCGCGCGCTGTAGCGCAGGATATAGCGGAAAATACTGTGATCCATGGACTACGCCCCGCCTGCGGCACCAGCCCCCGAACTCGGCGCCATTCCAAACCCCTGTAACCGCCCGCAGCATAGACAAAAAATGCGTTTGGGCCACCCTTGGAGGCTATGCCATAGTCCCGCCCATGTCGGGGGAGCCCACCACACGGAACCGCCAGGGCGGACCCAGCGCGCGCGTCCTGATCTACAGCCACGACACGATGGGGCTGGGTCATCTGCGCCGCTGTCGCGCGATCGCCCATTCGCTCGTGCGCACCTACGAACACCTGTCGGTGCTGATCCTGTCGGGCTCGCCGATCATCGGCAGCTTCGATTTCCGCGCCCGCGTCGACTTCGTGCGCGTGCCGGGCGTCATCAAACTGCGCAACGGCGAATACACGACGCTCAATCTCGACATCGACCTCGAAAAGACGTTGTCGATGCGCTCGTCGATCATCCGACACACCGCGGACATCTTCGATCCCGACGTCTTCATCGTCGACAAGGAGCCGCTCGGCCTGCGCGGCGAGGTCACCGACACCCTCGAGATGCTCAAGGAGCGGGGCACCCGGCTCGTTCTCGGCCTGCGCGACGTCATGGATTCGCCGACCCTGCTCGCGCCCGAATGGCAGCGCAAGAACGCCATGCCCGCGCTGCGCCGGCTGTACGATGAGATCTGGATCTACGGCCTGCCGCAGATTTGCGAGCCGCTGGCCGATCTGCCGATGCCGCGCTCGGTGGCGGACAAGATGACCTACACCGGCTATCTGCGCCGCAACGTGCCCCAGGTATCCGTCACGCGGCCCGCGCCGGCGGTCACCAAGGAGCCCTATCTGCTTGTCACCACCGGCGGCGGCGGCGACGGCGAAGAGCTGATCGAATGGGTCATGCGCGCCTACGAGCACGATCCGCTACTGCCGTATCCCGCGCTGCTCGTGCTTGGCCCGTTCATGCAGCCCGAGCGCCAGGATGAGTTCAAGCGTCGCGCCGCAAAGCTGAAACGCGTCGAGGCCATAACTTTCGATCCGCAGATGGAATCGCTCGAGGCCAATGCCGCCGGGATCATCGCCATGGGCGGCTACAACACGTTTTGCGAGATCCTTTCGCTCGACAAGCGCGCCATCGTCGTGCCGCGCACCGAGCCGCGTCTCGAACAATACATTCGGGCGTCGCGCGCCCAGGAACTGGGCCTGATCCGGATGCTCGAGGCGACAACGCTCGATCCCAAGGTCATGGCCGCGGCGATTCGCGACATGCCCAAGCAGAAGAAACCTTCCGACGTCGTCGTTCCCGGTCTCCTCGAAGGGCTCGAAAACGTCAATCGACTGATCCAGCCGTGGATCAGCGAGTTCGCGGTCGCCGCCAACGACGATCAGATTCCGCGCCAAGCCTAGGCTGGCCGCGCGTGACGGGTCCCGTCGCTTTCATCCTCAAGGGCTATCCGCGGCTGTCGGAGACCTTCATCGCGCAGGAAATCCGCGCGCTCGAGGAGCGTGGCCTCGACATCCGCATCGTTTCCCTGCGCCATCCGACGGACCCGGCGACCCACCCCGTCCATCGCGAGATCCGCGCACCGGTTCTTTATCTTCCCGAATACCTGTACCAGGAGCCGTTGCGCGTGTGGCGCGGCTGGCGCAAGGCGCGGCGGTTGCCGGGTTACCGCGCCGCACGCCGCATCTGGCTGCGCGACCTTCTGCGCGACCGCACGCCCAACCGCGTGCGCCGCTTCGGCCAGGCCCTGGTCCTCGCCGCGGAGCTGCCACCGACCATCGCGCGCCTGCATGCCCACTTCATCCATACGCCCGGCTCGGTCGCGCGCTATGCCGCGCTGATGCGAGGCCTGCCGTTCTCGGTGTCGGCGCATGCCAAGGATATCTGGACCATTCCCGAATGGGAAAAGCGCGAAAAGCTGGGCGACGCGGACTGGGCCGTGACCTGCACCGCCGGGCACCGCGACCACCTCGCCACCCTGGCGCCGCCGGACCGGGTCGATCTCGCCTATCACGGTCTCGACCTGACGCGCTTCCCGCCGCGCGATGGCGCGCGCGCCGCCAAGGACGGTCGCGACCCCTACGCGCCGGTCGTCATTCTTTCGGTCGGCCGCGCCGTCGAGAAGAAGGGCTACGACATCCTGCTGCAGGCGCTGGCCCGGCTGCCGGCCGGCCTGCACTGGCGTTTCGTCCACGTCGGCGGCGGCGCGCTCGCCGCGTCATTGCGCAAACAGGCGCGCGACCTGTCGATCGCCGACCGCAGCGATTTCCGCGGCGCGCTGCCGCAGGAAGAGGTGCTGGCGCTCTACCGCGAGGCCGACCTGTTCGTGCTGGCCAGCCGCACCGCGCGTTCCGGCGACCGCGACGGCCTGCCCAACGTCCTGATGGAGGCGCAGTCCCAGGCGCTGCCCTGCATCGCCAGCGACACCGCCGCGATCCCCGAACTGATCGTCGAGCGCGAGACCGGCCGCCTGGTGCCGCCGGAAAAGCCCCAGGCGCTCGCCGATGTGCTGGCGGAACTGATCGCCGACCCGGCGCAGCGCGCGCGCCTCGGCGCCGCAGGCGAGCGGCGCGTCCGCCGGGACTTAGGCCTCGATGCCGGCATCGACCATCTCGCGGCCCGTTTCAGGCTGCGCCGGCGCCTGGCGGCCGAATAGGATGCGCGCCGCCTTCTACGCCCCGATGAAGCCGCCCGATCACGCCGTTCCGTCGGGCGATCGCAGCATCGCCCGCCTGTTCCTTGCCGCGCTGCAGCGCGCCGGGTTCGCCACCGAGGTCGCGTCGTCGCTGCGCACCTGGTGCAAGGACCCCGAAGGCCTCGCGCGCCTCCAGCCGCAGGCGGCGATCGAGGCCGCGCGCCTGACGGCGCGCTGGCAAGC
>JAYQVF010000054.1:0-16623 GCA_038148335.1 Alphaproteobacteria bacterium
CGAGCGCACCCGCTTTTCAGACGTGATGTCCTCGATCACCATCATCGAGCCGATGGTTTCCTCCGCGGAATCGACCAGCGGCATGACCGCCACGTTGACCGAGGCCTTTTCGCCATCGCCAAGAACCAGTTCCGCGTCAACGAGTGCGTCCTGGGGACCGGTCCGCTCGACCCGCTCCAGAGTGGAAATGGCCCAGGGATTCTCTCGACCGAGCACATCCTCGACCTTCCTGCCGAGCAAGAGGTCGCGTTCCAGACGGAGAATCTTCAGTGCCTTCTCGTTGACCGTTAGGATCTCGTGCGTTTCGCTGAGCGTCAGAACTCCGTTGCTGGTGCTCTTGAGAATCGAATCGTTGTAGTTCTTTTCGTTGAGGACATCTTCGAAGAGGCGTGCGTTTTCCAGTGCCACCGCGATTTGCGCCGTGAAGGCTGCCAATCTCTGCTCGTCGCGGGGCCGGAATACACCGCCACGTTTGTTGAGGACCTGGGTTACGCCGAGTTTCTCGCCGGCCTTGTTCACGATCGGCATGCACAGGATGCTGCGGGTCTTGAATCCCGTCTGCTGGTCCACGGCTTTGTTGAAGCGTGGGTCCGCGTAGGGGTCGGAGATGTTCTCCGTGATGCCGCTGGTAAAAACGGCGCCAGCGATACCCTGGTCGGCGGGAACTCGAATTTCGCGGGTTTCAAGGCCTTCGGCGACACGTGACCAGAGTTGGTCCTGTTTCGGGTCGTAGAGCAGGAGAGACGACCGCTCCGCGTCCAACAGGTCGGTCGTCGCGCCGATGATCCGGTTCAGAAGGCGATCGAGATCGAGTTCGCCGGCCAGGTCGTGAGAAACTTCCAGGATTTGAACTTCTTCACGCAGGCTCTCGGTCATCAGGTTGAAGCCGCGATAGAGCTCCGCGTATTCGTCGGTTCCGGTGATCTGCAACTTGTTGTCGAACTCGCCGAATTCGACGCGCTTCATCGCATCGATGAGGCGCGCGGCGGACCGGGAAACCTCCGATGCCGTGAGGATCGACATAGCCAGCGCGCCGCCCATGCAAACCAGAACGACGCTGGCGACCCACAGCAGCAGCGGGCTCATTTGCCCAAGCGTGATCTCGTAGCCCAGCTTGGTGAACAGCAGGTCGACCTTGGGTACGATCGACACGGCGAAGAAAAGCAGCGGCAATGCGGCGACGAAGATGGACAGATAGAGGAGCTTGTTCCGCAAGTTGACGGAAATCAGCTCGCGGCGATGGGTTTCTTCGACTTTCTCGCAGTAGGACCAAAGACGTTCGACCACCGGGGTCACGGCCCGCGCAATGACGAAGAACTCGATGATGGCGTGGGTAGGCGATGCGAAGAACAGAATGGTCGCGGCGAAGGCGCCAACCTGCCAGGCGGCAAAGCCCATGTTGCCGATCATGTTTCCGGCGAGCAGGGCCAGAACGACCAGTGCGGCCGCCGCGGGGCCGTGGATGAACGTGACGCGCACGAAAGAGAGGAAGGGGAGGTTGAGGCCGCGCACCAGGGCGCGCGAAGCCGCCCAGTTGTCGGGCGGGCGGCCGGTGTCCATCGTGCGCAGCGCGTCGCCGACTGGCCGGTAGTGGCGCCAGATCACATAGATGTCGAGAAGGACGTAGATCGGGACGACGAAAACGACCGCAAAGAGCAGGTAGATCCATTGGCCCAGGGTGAACTCGAGCCCGACCAGGGCAAGGAAGAGGGTAACCACGACGGCCCCGCCGGAGCCGGCGAGGTAATAACCGACAAGCTGCCGAAAGAACTGGCGTGCGGAGATCGACGCGATGCGCGAACCCGCGTCCGAAGACGTGCCCTGTTCCGGGACGGCAACCATTCAGACATCCCCAATCGCCGGCGGTTCCTACCGGCTGTCTGAAGGAAGCATAGCCCGCAAGAGGCGGAGTATCCATTGAAGGACCGCCTCGCCGTCTTTGCGAGGGTTCTCGCCGCCCTGGCGGCCGTGGCTTGCCGGTTGTCCGGCCGCCATAGGAACCCCATAATTGGGTCACACAGGAGGACCAAATGGCAGTTGTCGAAAGCACCATGGAACACCGGATTCTCAAGCCGAAGCCGGCCACGGCGGAAAGCCTCGCAGGGTACGGCTATCTGATCGGGGGCTCGAAGGCCAAGGAGAGCAACAATCCGGGCTATTACGGTGCTGCGGTCCGCACGAGCAAGCCGGCGCCATTCGTGTCGAATGACGACACGTCGCTGTCGCTGGCGGAGATCAATCCGCGGCCGATGCAGGTGCGCTGGATGGAATACCACAACAAGCACACCCAGACGTTCATCCCGCTTGAGGGTAAGCCGTTCGTCGCGGTTCTGGGAAAGCCGACCTGTCGCCGGCCTGACGGCTCATGGGACGATACGGTCGAGCAGGCGCCCGACATCGACAGCGTTGAAGCCTTCTATTTCGACGGCTCGGCCGGCTTTGTCATGAACATTGGAACCTGGCACGAATTCCCGTTCGCCGTGGAGCCCGATACCAACGTCGTGGTGATTCTCACGAACGAGACGACGGCCAATCTGAAGAACGTCGTCGACGGCGAGGCCCACGGCGACGACCTCTGCAAGCGCGACCTGCAGAAGCGGTTCGGGGTCGTCTTCGAGGTCGAGCTGTAGCCTACCGGACCTGAACGACGCGGAACGTGCGGAGCGCGCCGTCGTGCTCCGTCACGCTCAGGTATTCGCCTTCGACGATGGAGTGTCGGTCCAGCTTGAAGAGCGGCTCGTCGTCGTCGGCGGGCTGGTTGTCGTAGCGGAAGTGCCAACCCTGGCCGACGTGCAGGAGGTGGCCGTTTTCATCGCCTTCGTTTTCCCAGAAGCGCCGTACGGTGCACTTGTCCTTGTTGCCGCGCCATTCGTCCGCGTCGAGGTGTCCGTCCGCCGTCAGGGGCGCCACGAACTCATAGCCGCGTGACCGGCTCCCGTCGGGAAAGTCGTGGTCGCGTGCAAGTTCGAGTCTGACGTGCTCAAGGGGCATGTGGACATCCTCTCCTCATTGGAAAGTATTGTGTCGACGCCGTTCGCCGGAAGCGTTGAGCGAGGTCAACGCGTCAGGATTCGGTAACGGCTTCGAGGGCGTCGATTTCCGGAATGGACACGCGGTGCGTTGTTGGTAACTCGATGAGCCCTTCTTCGCGAAGCGCGGTAAAGGTCCGGCTGACGGTCTCGATCGTCAGGCCAAGATAGTCCGCGATGTCACTGCGGCTCATGGGCAGGCCGAAAGTCGCGCCCTTGTCGCCGCAACCCGCGCCATGACGAAGCTGCGCGATCAGGAACGAGGCGACCTTCTCCTTGGCGGTCTTGCGCCCCAGACACAGCATCTGCTCCTGCGCCGCGGCGAGTTCGTCGTTGGCGATCTCGAACAGACGCTCCCGCACCGCAGGCATTTCTTCGAACAGCGCTTCCAGATCCGACGCCTTGAAACGACACAGATCGGTATCGGTGATGGCTTCGGCCGAGTAGGCATAGGTCTTCCGTGCGGCGAGACCGAGGAAGTCGCCTGGGGCCAGGAAGCCGGTGATCTGGCGCCGACCGTCGGGAAGCAGCTTGAACAGTCGGACATAGCCGCGTGACACGTTGTAGACGTGCCGCGCGGAATCGCCTTCCTCGAAGATGGACTGACCGGCGCGAATCTGGGTGTGGGACATGATCGTATCGAGCACGTCGACCCGGTCCTGGTCGATCGCCGAGCACATGGCCTTGTGCCTGACCGAGCATTGGGCGCAGCGGCGGGGAAGGCGGAAATTGGCCGATTCGATGTGGTTCAGGGTCATCTGCGGTCGTCCGAACATACTTCGATGAAATTGATACACCGCAAGGGCGAACGCGTACAGGGCGGCGATGATTGGGCCATGGTTGAATTCGGCGTCACGGTAGCTCCCCTGGCCTCTCGCGAGATCGATGTGGCCTATCCTCTTGTCGCGCTGGGAAATTCGCCGGTTTCGCTTGAATCGTGGCGCGGTCTCGCGCGCAGCCTGCTTCGTCGGCAGGACGAAGGCCAGTCCTGCGGGATCATGACCACCCGGCGGCGCGGCCAGATTCGCGGTCTGTTCACCTATGAAGTGGCAACCACGGTATCGCCCCCGTTGCTGTGCGTCGGGCACCTCAGCGTCGGCGAGCCTTTGGAGAGCATGGTTCCCTGGGATCGTCTCCTGTGGTCCATCGTGGAACTTGGCCGGGAAAACGACTGCGCCGCGGTTCACATTGGGCTGCCGCCGGAGCGTTCCTGGCTTCTGGAGCGCTGGCCGGACCCGGAAGGCCTTGCCCATCCCATCGCCGTCGCCTGCACCGTGTCACGAGCCCTGCCGCACGAGCGGCGGCTAGAGCACTAGACGCCGCCACAACTCGAACACGACGATCGCCAGACTGGCGAGAAGGCCGAGCGCGGGTACGGCGCGCGGCACCGCAAACGTTCCCGGCGGCGTTGTCCCGGCGCGGGTCTTGATGACCAGCAGAGCGGCATTCACGGTGGCAAAGACAAGCAAAATCACGATCGACGCAATCGTTGCCAGTGTCGCAAGAGGCGCGATCGCCGCGGCAGCGGCGATCAGCAGCGTCACGACGACCGTGGCGTAGACCGGCGTTCGCGTCCGCGGGCTAACGTAGCCGAGAAATCGTGGGAGGTCGTCGCTGCGGCTCAGGCCATACAGGATTCGGGCGGCCATGATCATCTGGACCAGCGCGCCGTTGGCGACCGCCACGAGGCTGATGCCGCTGATGAGGAGCGCGGCGCCGCCAAAACTGCGTTCGAGGACGCGGGCGAGAGGCGCGGTTGAACCGGACAGAACGTCTGGCGGGAGCGCGATAACGGTGATCGTCGTGACCAGGAAATAGAGCGCGGTCGTTGTCACGAGGGTAATGACGATTGCGATCGGCAAGACGCGCTGCGCGTCCCGCACTTCTTCAGCGACATTGACCATGTCCTCAAAGCCGATGAACGCGAAGAACGCAACAAGAGCGCCTGCAGTCATTCCGACTGCCGCGGCGCCGCTCAACGGGACGACATCGTTGAGCATCATTGGCAACCGTTCCAGAGCTGGCGCGCCAACAGCGATGACAAGTACGAGGCCGGCCAATTCCACCAGCGTCAGTGCGGCGGCGGCAAACGCCGCCTGGGCGATGCCCCAGGCGGCGATCGCACCGAGCGCGGCGGCCAAGACCAACACGATCGGCAAGGCCGGAAGTTCAATGAATTCGTTGAGATATCCGACGGAGCCCCGGATGACGGTTGCCGCGGAAACCGTGCCGGCGGCCACAACCATGAGACCGATCGCCACCGATAACCATCGGCGTCCGAAGGCTTCGTAGACATAGACCGCTTCACCTGCGCTGCGCGGAAAGCGACCGCAGAGCTCGGCGAACGAAAGTGCACTAAGGCCCGCGAGCACGGCCGCGAGCACAAAACTCATCGGGGCGCTTGGGCCGGCGAGGTGTGCGACCTCGCCGACCAGCACGTAGATTCCGGCGCCGACGGTCGTGCCGATTCCGTAAAGCGTGATGACCGGCAGCGAGAGCGTGCGGCGGAGTGTCGTCTCTCGTGGCGAAGATTCGGTCTCGCCGCTGCCGGGCACGGTTTAGTGGGACATCATGACCGGAACCGTCATGTGCTGGAGCACGTGACGTGTCGCGCCGCCGAACACCATCTCGTTCAGGCGGCTATGGCCATAGGCACCCATGACGATGAGATCACAGCCATTGTCTCCCGCGGCATTGATGACGATGTCGCCAATGCCGAGATTCTCGATATGGACCGACTTGGTCTCCACTTTGAGTCCGTGACGAGCGAGGTGGGTCGCGATGTCCATCGACGGCGCCGCGTTCTTGAGATTGGCGGTGAGAACCAAGATTTCGTTCGCCTTCTCGAGGAGGGGCATGGCATCCGCCGTCGCGCGGGCGGCCTCACGGCTGCCATTCCACGCCAGAAGGATTTTCCGGCCGATGTCCTGGTAGTTTCCGACGCCGGGAATGGTCAGAACCGGACGTCCGGAGGCCAGCGCTAGGTCGCCGGGAAGGCCCTCGGCGCCGCGCGGCAGGTCGTGGCTTGTCATCGTCTGGCCGACAATCACGAGGTCTGCGTAGTAGGCTTGAGCCGTCAACACGTCGCGCGCGAATCCGCGATCCAGGCGCCACTCGGCGGACAGTCCGGCCTTCTTCGTCGCATCGTTGAAGGCGGCTTCGGTTTCCTGTGCCTTCTCCTCCGCATCGTTTTCGTAGTCGGCATAGACCTGAGCGGGGAGTTCGGCGCCCACGTAACCCGGGACCACCAACGGCGCGATCGTATAGAGACCGATGAGGTGTGCATCATGCCGCTCGGCAAAGTTGATCGCAGAAGCAAGGCGCGCGCCATTGCGCGGGTCATCTGCGAGATGAAGCAGGATGGTCTTGATCGTCACGGGGTTCCCCTTTTCTGCGGCTATCGGAAGGAAGCTATCGGCACCGAACCCGATTGGCGTTGAGCCGCATCAACCTAGCGGTGAGTGGCTATCCATGCTTGGGCGATTTCGCGGGCGTCCGCCAGTTGATCCGGGCTGAGGGACTTCGCGACCTCGTCTCGGCCATGGGCCGCAGCTGGATAGCCGGCGGCAGCGGCAATGTAGAACCAGCGATAGGCCTGGGCGAGGTCCTGCCGAACGTCGTCCTGCGGCTTGGCGAGCAGCCAGCCGGCCTCATACTGGGCTTCAACGTGGTCCTTTTCGGCCGCTTGCAGGATCCAGCCCAGCGCCTGATAGGCGTTGCGCTCGACGCCGGTGCCGTCACGATAGAGAAGGCCGGCATAATACTGGGCCGCGGCAAATCCGTTGTGCGCGGCCGCCAGGATATACTTGGCGGCCTCCGCACCTTGCCTCTGCTGCAGGAGGTCGAATCCGAGGACGAACTCGGCCTCCGCATGACCCTGGTCAGCGGCCCTGCCGATCCAGAATCGTGCCTCGTCCTCGTCGCGTTCCGTTCCGAAACCCTGGCGGTACATGGTCCCGACATAGTATTGCGCTTCGGCATCGCCAGCCTTGGCGCTTGGCAGCAGTTCGCGCCAGGCGACGATACGATTGCCGGCAAGGAATGCCGCAACGCCTTCCTCGACGCCGGCGTTTGCGTCTAGGGGCATGGCGATGGACAGAGCCAACACGAAGGTTATCGCGGCTGCCGAACGAAACAGAAGTCCATGCATCGTAGTCACCTCCCCAAGGTGCCGTGCCTGTGCGAACGCGGCCGTGCCTGTTCTTGCGCTGCGCCCTACATGGTAAGGACAGCGGCCCCATGGACCCGTCCTGCGCGTAGATCGTCAAGCGCATGGTTGGCGTCCCGAATAGCATAGCGCTGAATCGACGTCTTGACCGGGATTCTGGCCGCGAGCGGCAGAAATTCGTCGCCGTCCGCACGCGTCAGGTTCGCCACCGACACGATTTCTCGCTCATGCCACAGGATATCGTACGGGAAACTCGGAATATCGCTCATGTGGATACCGGCACACACGACTCGCCCCCCGGGGCGCACGGCGCGCAGAGCTGCCGGGACCAGGCTCCCCACAGGCGCAAAGATGATGGCGGCGTCGAGTTCCTCCGGCGCCGGGGCCGTGGAGTCGCCGGCCCAGTTGGCGCCGAGTTCCAATGCGAAGCGCTGGGCATCGACATCGCCGGGGCGGGTGAAGGCGAATGTCTCGCGTCCTTCGTGGGCCGCGACCTGCGCCACGATGTGGGCGGCGGCGCCGAATCCGTAGATGCCGATCCGGCGCGCATCGCCCGCCTTGCGCAACGACCGGTAGCCGATCAACCCGGCGCACAGCAGGGGGGCGGCTTCGGCATCGTCGAGCGTACTGTTCAGCACGAAACAGTATTGGCCGCTTGCCAGCATCGCATCGCAATAGCCGCCGTCGAGGGTGTAGCCGGTGAACAAGGCGCGTGGACAAAGGTTCTCCTCGCCGCGCCGACAGAAATCGCACTTGCCGCAGGTCGCGCCGAGCCAGGGCACGCCGACCCGGTCGCCGACCGAAACGGTCTCGACGGCGTCGCCGACAGCGATGGCTTGGCCCACGACTTCGTGTCCGGGAACGATCGGCAGGCGCGGTTCGGCAAGGTCGCCGTCGACGACGTGCAGATCGGTCCGGCAAACGCCGCAGGCATGGACCTTGATCAGGACTTGGTGGGGTGCCGGGGCCGGCAACTCCCGGACTACCAGTTCGAGGAGCTGTCCGGGCGCGTTCAGAACCATCGCACGGGATTTTGTGACCTCGATCATGGCGAAATCTTCCCCGGTCTGGTCTGATAATACTTTGATTGCTGTCAACTGCGGATGCTGGCGGTGCGGCGGCGGTCTGCGTGGTTCTTGAGATGGAGGCGAAAGTGACTTTCCGGACTTGCAGCATAGCGGCCCTTCTCGTGTTCACCTGGGTCGGCAGCGCGGCGGCGTTCGATGCCGAGCAACTAGCGAAGGTGCGGCAAGGTCAGGCATGCGAGCGGTGTGACCTTCAGGAAGCCCGCCTCAAGAATCTTGATCTCAAGGACGCAAAGTTGGCGCGCTCCAACCTCGTCGACGCTGATCTCAAGGGAACCGACATATCGCGTGGCGATCTGAGCGGTGCCGATCTCCGTCGTGCCGATCTCGAAAAGTCGATCCTGCGCGACACCAGGCTCAGCGGGGCCAACGGTGCCGGGGTCGATATGGAGAAATCGGATCTGAGCGGTGCAGACCTCTCAGGCGCGGATTTTCGCAACGCCGACATTGCCGAGTCCCAGCTCATCTCAGTGACTATGGTTGAAATAGACCTTGGCGGCGCGGACCTGAAACGCTCCGACCTGTCAGGTTCGGATATGAGTCGCGCCAAACTGGAGCGGGCCAACCTGGAACGCGCCATCCTGCGTGGCGTAACCCTCAGTGGCGCCGACCTGACCCGGATCGAGATGGACCGTGCCGACCTGACGGGTGCCAAGCTTGACGGGGCGAATCTCCGCAACGCCCAACTGAAGCGGGCGAATTTCACCGATGCGGACCTGACCGGCGCTGACCTGACCGGCGCCGTTCTCAAGCGCGCGAATCTGAGTGGCGCCAATCTCGAAGGGACGAAGGGGCTGAGGGCTCGCCAGCTCGAGGACGCCTGCGGCGATTCGCGGACAAGGCTACCCGACGAGTCGCTTGTCCTGCAGGAATGCCGCGCCACAACCGACGACGACTAGTTAGGCTGGTGGCGGCACCTGGTGCTTGAAATCGAAGGCACCCTGACAGTGGCCAAACAGGCGAATCTGTTCCAGACGGGTCTGCGCTTCCTCGACGCTCGGAATCTCGCCTGCGGGCGTCCACCAGAGAACCAGGTCGCGCTGGCCGGTCGGTTCGAACCAGTTCTTCCGCGCGGCGAAAAGCTTGCGGTGATCGCTGCGGTAGGTGTACGCGTGCAGCGCATCAATCGACTCCCATACCGACATATTGAGCAACACGCGTTCGCCCATCGGTCTCATGGCGGTAGAGTTGCCGCTGGTGTCCTGCAAACGCCAGACGAATCCGGGACTCTCGTCGGCCAGTCGGTTGATTGTGTCGAGCTGCGCGACGAATTCGCGCATCTCCGGATGATCCAGCGGGAAGCGCATCGTCGCTACGTTGAACTGCGCGAGATGATAGCGTGTGGGCACGTTATGGGCCCGCGTAGTATCCGCAGGTCACCAGGACCTTGCCGTCGCGTTCGCTGCCGCGCCGGTCGGCATGTTCCAGCGCCTCCACGATCCGCTCAAGCGGGTACACGGCCGCAACCTTGGCGCTCAGCGTTCCCTTGGCGACCATGTGGGCGACCTTTTCGCGAATCGATCGTTCCCGTTCCGGACCGTACAGCGTGTTGAATGTGCGCGACATCATGAACCCCTGAAAGCGAAGGCCGCGGCCGAGGGAGAGATCCTTGGGGATCACGGGGTCCTCGCCGGTCATCAGGCCGTAGTTCACAATCAGTCCGAGTTCGCCGAGGCACCTGGCGATCCACGCCGTTCCCTGGCCGCCGGCAACGTCGAGGCCGAGCTTGATGTCGGCGCCGCCGGTGGCCGCGGCGACATCCTTGTACATGTCCGGTCCTTCCTTCACGACGGCATCTGCGCCGGCGGCCTTGAGCTCCGGGATGACACTGTCGCGCCGCACCGCGGATACCGTGCGCAATCCCATGCTCCTGGCAAGCTGGATCGCGTAGCGACCACAGGCGGAATTGCCGCCGTTCTGCACGATCCAGTCGCCGCGTTTGTGTTCGACGAACGCGTTGACCAGAAGCCAGCTGGTCACCGGGTTGACCGTCGCCATGGCGAGTTGAAGCGTATCGCCCCGTTCCTCTTCTACCCTGATCAGCTTGTCCTCATGCAGGCGCATTTCATCGCGGCAGGTGCCCGAGGCCAGCGGTGGCAACGCCCGGTCGCCGATCTTGAAGCGCGTGACCCGATTGCCCACGGCGATGACCCGCCCGACGCCCTCGGCGCCGGGAATGCCGCCGGCCGTCGGCGCTGCGAAGGGGCGCACCCCTGTCACGCGATAGACATCTGCAATGTGTAGACAAACGGCTTCCATCCCGAGGACCACGTCATGGGGCCCGGGCGCGCCGGTCTCTTCGTCCTTGAGGGTGATGACGTCGCTCGGCTTGCCGAACGCGTCATACCAGGCCAGTCGTGCCACGCGTCGCTCCTTTTCGATGGACGGGTAGTGTAGCGGCGCGCCTTGATGGCGCGAAGGGTGTGTGGTTGATTGCTAGGGTAGATTCGGCAAAGAGGGACCCCGTTGGCAAGCGCTGCCGAAGAGCTCGAAAACAACGGTCTGAGTCCGATCGAGGGCGGTCTCCTCGAACGGTTCCCCGATCCGGTCGTTGTGGTCGATGCCCGCCGCCACGTCGTCGCGGCGAACAAGGCCGCGCGTGTCCTGCTGCCGGCGGACTACTTTGGCCACGATCTCGCGATTGCGCTTCGTCACCCGGAGATACTCGAAGCCGTCGATACCGCACTGGCTACGGGTATCGACGGCGCCGAGGAGGTCACGCTGCCAGGGCCGGTCTCGCGAACCTTCGATCTGCGGCTGTTTACGCTTCTTAGCGAGGTAACCGGCGGGCGCGAGGCCGTTCTCGTCTTTCGCGATATTACGTCGGCCAAGCGCTATGAGCAGATGCGGGCCGATTTCGTGGCGAACGTGAGCCACGAACTCCGTTCGCCGCTTTCCGCCATGATCGGCTTCATCGAGACGCTTAGGGGTCCCGCCCGGGACGACCTCGATGCCCACGAGCGATTTCTCCAGATCATGCAGGGCGAGGCCCAGCGCATGAGCCACCTCATCGAAGACCTGCTGTCTTTGTCGCGGGTCGAGGTCAACGAGCATATTCCGCCGACCAGCGAGGCCAACGTCGGCGCGATACTCGCGAACCTGAAGGAAACGCTCGCGCCGCGCGCCCTGGAACACGGGATGCCGATCGAGCTTTCCGTAGAAGACGGCCTGCCGCCAGTCATCGGCGATCCGGATCAGCTACACCAGGTCTTCCGCAACCTGATCGACAACGCGATCAGCTACGGGCACGACGGCACGCCCATTTCGGTGACCGTGCACGCGGTGCCGCGCATGCCGCGGCTTGGCGTGCCCGGCGTGGCCGTGTCGGTTGAGGACAGGGGCGAGGGGATTCCGGAGGAGGACATCCCGCGCCTGACCGAGCGCTTCTACCGGGTCGACAAGGGCCGCTCGCGCAGCATGGGTGGGACCGGGCTCGGCCTCGCCATCGTCAAGCACATTGTCAGCCGCCATCGCGGCACCTTGGCCATCGAGAGCACGCTTGGCAAAGGCAGCCGGTTCACCGTCACGATTCCCGCGCAGCTCAACGGCTGACGCCGAGAAGCCGCAGAATTCTGCGGTCGTTATTGTCACATAACGGAAACACTATTGTCATAGAACGGACCCGTGACGGGCATAGGGTCCGCGTCGCCGCGTACATGGTTGGCAGCGGCTTGGACACTCAAACCTAGGAATTTGCACATGATCGGAAGATCAATCGTTCTCGCGCTGACGGCCGGCATGGTTGTCGTCGGCGCCGCGGAGGCGCGCGACCAGATCCGTATCGTCGGCTCGTCGACCGTCTTTCCGTTCTCGACCGCCGTCGCCGAGCAATTCGGCAAGACCACGTCGTTCAAGACCCCGGTCGTTGAAAGCACCGGCACGGGCGGCGGCATGAAGCTGTTCTGCGCCGGCATCGGCGAAGGTCATCCCGACATGACCAACGCCTCGCGCCGCATCAAGGCGTCCGAAGCCAAGGACTGCGCCGACAAGGGCATCACCATTACCGAGGTCAAGGTCGGCTTCGACGGCATCGTTCTGGCCAACTCCAAGAGCGGTCCGAGCGTCTCCATCAGCCGCCAGTCGATCTTCCTGGCTCTGGCCAAGGAGATCTGGAAGGACGGCAAGCTCATCCCCAATCCGCACAAGACCTGGAGCGACGTCGATCCTTCGCTCCCGAACCTCAAGATCGAGGTCCTCGGTCCGCCGCCGACGTCCGGTACCCGCGACGCCTTCGTCGAGCTCGTGATGGAGCACGGCGCCGAGGAGGCGATGGGCGAGCTCAAGAAGATGGACAAGGCCATGTTCAGCAAGGCCTCGAAGGCCATTCGCGAGGACGGCGCGTGGATCGACGCGGGTGAGAACGACAACCTGATCGTTCAGAAACTGGTCGCCAACCCGGACGCCATGGGCGTGTTCGGCTACAGCTTCCTCGAAGAGAATGGCGACAAGATCAAGGGTGCGACGGTCGAGGGCAACCAGCCGACGTTCGACAATATCGCGAGCGGCAATTATCCCGTGTCGCGCTCGCTCTTCTTCTACGTCAAGAAGGAGCATGTCGGCGTAATCCCCGGCGTCCAGGAGTTCGTGAAAGAGTTCACGAGCGAAAAGGCGTGGGGACCCGACGGGTACCTCGTCGACAAGGGCCTGATCCCGCTGCCGGATGCGGAGCGCAAGTCCGTTGCGACGCAGGCACAGAGCCTGGCACCGTTGACCATGTAGTTGATTGTCCGGCGGCGACCGATTTCGGTCGCCGCCGGATCGTCTTGTTGAACCGATCACCAGCGGCAAACCACGAACCCTGACGGCGATGTCGACATGAGCACCCCGCTGCTGGTCCTTGTTCTCCTGGCCTTCTCGGCCGTCGCCTATTACATCGGGCGAAACCGCGCCCTGGGTGCCGCAGGATCGGGCAAGACGCGACTTCATTCCCTCCCGGTCTACTATGGCGCCTACGTTGCACTGTGGGTCGGCCTCCCCGCGTTGGCCATCATCGTCCTGTGGCTTGTTTTCGAGCCGCAGATTATTCACGCGCTGCTCGTTTCTCGGTTACCCGAGGACGCGCAGGCATTAGAGCCCGCGCAATTGCGCCTGCTCATCAACGACATCAAGAATCACGCGTTGGGCGGCATTACGAGCACCGAGCTGACGCCGGAACTCTCCGCAATTGCCGACTACTTCGCCAGTTTGCGAACCAACGGCCTCATCGGCATGTCGGTCTTCGCGCTGCTCGCGGCTGCCGGCAGTCTGATGCTGGGCTGGCGCCATGTTTCGCCGGAATTTCGCGCGCGCCATCACGTCGAGCGCGCCGTCCGCGTCCTGCTTATCGCGGCCTCGACGATCGCGATCCTGACCACGGTCGGCATCGTGCTTTCGCTTCTCTTCGAGGCCTCCCGCTTCTTCGCCCGCGAATCGATCTTCGACTTCCTGTTCGGGCTTCAATGGAGTCCGCAGACGGCCCTGCGCGCCGACCAGGTGGGGCAGTCGGGATCGTTCGGGGCAATCCCCGTCTTTGCCGGGACGCTGATGATCACCGTGATCGCAATGCTCGTGGCGGTGCCGATCGGCCTGTTCTCGGCAATCTACATGGCCGAGTATGCGACGCCCCGGTTTCGCGCGGTCGTCAAGCCCGTCCTTGAGGTGCTGGCGGGTATCCCGACGGTGGTCTATGGGTTCTTCGCTGCCCTGACGGTGGCGCCGACGCTGCGCGGGATGGGCGACAGCCTCGGCCTCGACGTGGCATCGGAGAGCGCGCTCGCAGCGGGCCTGGTCATGGGCATCATGATCATCCCGTTCATCTCCTCGCTGTCGGACGACGTCATCAACGCCGTGCCGCAAAGCCTGCGGGACGGCTCCGCCGCGATGGGTGCCACCAAGTCGGAGACGATCCTCCAGGTCATTCTTCCCGCTGCGCTCCCGGGCATCGTCGGTTCGGTTCTGCTCGCCGTAAGCCGCGCGATCGGCGAAACCATGATCGTCGTGATGGCGGCGGGCCTTTCCGCCAAACTGACGGCAAATCCGTTCGAGGCGGTGACGACAGTAACAGTGCAGATCGTCACGCTGCTGACCGGCGACCAGGGATTCGACAGCTCCAAGACGCTCGCCGCCTTCGCTCTGGGTCTTGTGCTCTTCGTCATGACACTTGGACTGAACGTCATCGCCTTGCGCGTGGTTCGTCGCTATCGGGAAAAATATGACTGACGTTCTGGCTGGCCGGTCTCTTACCGATGATGTCGCGATCGCGCACCTCAATAAGCGTCACCGCAGGGAGCGGCGTTTCAAGTACTACGGTTTGGCGGCAATCGTCGCGGCGCTTGCCGTGCTCGTGGTGCTTCTGTCGACCATCGTTGGCACGGGCTACACGGCCTTTCAGCAGACCTACATCAAGGTCGAGATCGCGTTTGCTGCCGATGAGATAGACCCGCAAGGCACGCGCGACCCTGACGTACTCCGGCAGGCCAACTACACCGCAATGCTGCGCCAGGGCCTGATGAACTATTTCCCCGATGTCAGCGGTCGGCAGCAGCGCCGCGAGCTCTCCCGGATGCTCAGCTCCGGGGCCGACATCACCTTGCTGAGGATGATCTTGGCGGATCCAGACCTGATCGACACCACCCAAACCGTGTGGGTCAAGGCCGGTGCCGACATCGACAGCTTCAACAAGGGGCAGATACCAAGGGATGTCCCGGAAGACGAACGCAAGGTCAGCGATCAGCAGATCATTTGGTTCGATGCTTTGGTTGCTCGCGGAGCACTGGAGAAGCGCCTCAACTGGAACTTCTTCACCACGGCCGACAGCCGCGAACCCGAGCAGGCGGGCATTCTCGGCGCGCTCATGGGGTCGCTCCTGACCCTCATCGTCACCCTGCTCTTGTCCTTCCCCATCGCGGTGATGGCCGCGGTCTATCTGGAGGAATATGCGCCAAAGAACCGGATCACCGATCTGATCGAGGTGAACATCAACAACCTCGCGGCGGTCCCGTCCATCGTATTCGGCCTGCTCGGTTTGGCGGTCTTCCTGAATTTCTTCGAGTTGCCGAGATCGGCGCCGCTCGTCGGTGGCATGGTGTTGGCATTGATGACATTGCCGACGATCATCATTGCCGCCAGGGCGGCATTGAAAGCGGTGCCGCCGTCAATTCGCGAAGCCGCCTTGGGCATGGGTGCCTCGCCGTTGCAGACCGTGACGCATCATGTTCTGCCGCTGGCCATGCCCGGCATCTTGACCGGTACGATCATCGGCATGGCACAGGCGCTCGGTGAAACGGCGCCGCTCCTGATGATCGGCATGGTGGCCTTCATCGTCGATGTGCCGGGCGGTTTCACCGATGCGGCCACCGTATTGCCGGTGCAAGTTTACCTGTGGGCGGATGCGCCGGAACGGGGATTCGTCGAACGCACATCCGCCGCGATAATGGTGCTCCTGGCGTTCCTCATCGCAATGAACATTCTGGCCGTTTTCCTCCGCAAGCGCTTCGAGCGCAGGTGGTAGCCATGGCTTTACAAGAGGTCTCGAACATGAGCGCAATTGCCGGCGAGAACGCACAAACCCCAGAGGAGCGCGTGGCTGGAGCGGACGTCAAGATTCACGCGGACGGCGTTTCCGTGTACTACGGAGACAAGCGTGCAATCAACGAGGTATCGATCGATATCGGCGGCAACCAGGTGACGTCCTTCATCGGGCCGTCGGGTTGCGGCAAGTCGACCTTTCTCCGCGCGCTCAACCGCATGAACGATACGATCGACGGATGCCGGGTTACCGGGTTGATCCAGCTCGACGATTTCAACATCTACGATCCCAAGGTCGACGTGGTGCAGCTACGCGCCCGTGTCGGCATGGTCTTTCAGAAACCCAATCCCTTCCCGAAGTCGATTTACGACAACGTGGCCTATGGCCCGCGCATCCACGGATTGGTCGCGACGCGTGAGCAGACCGACAAGGTCGTCGAGGCCAGCCTCAAACGCGCGGGACTCTGGGACGAAGTCAAGGATCGTCTTGCTGAGCCGGGGACCGGCCTTTCCGGTGGGCAGCAACAGCGCCTGTGCATCGCCCGCGCGATTGCCGTGCAGCCCGAAGTGATCCTGATGGATGAGCCGTGCTCGGCGCTCGATCCGATCGCGACCGCGCGGATTGAGGAACTGATCGACGAGCTGCGCGAGAACTACACCATCATCATCGTTACGCACTCGATGCAGCAGGCGGCCCGGGTGTCTCAAAAGACCGCGTTTTTTCATCTGGGAGACCTCGTCGAGTATGGCGACACCGAGCAGGTGTTCACCAATCCGATCGAGAAGAAGACCCAGGACTACATCACCGGTCGCTTCGGTTAACACAGAGGAAGCC